>NZ_JAGINT010000002.1:300761-601522 GCF_017876295.1 Kribbella aluminosa
GGATCTCGAACAGCCGGTTCAGCCCGCGGGCGTCGGCGCCCTGGGACGGGTTCAGCAACCAGCCCCAGACCACGCCCGAGGCGATCATCGAGATCGCCATCGGGAACAGGTAGATCGACCGGAAGATCGACTCGCCGGGCACGCCCTTCTCCAGCAGCAGCGCCCAGAGCAGGCCGAAGATCAGCGTGCCCACGATGAACGCCACCGTGAGCACGCCGAGGTTCTTCAGCGAGTTGAGGAACCGGTCCTCACCGAACAGGTGCCCGTAGTTCTCGAACCCGACGTACGACGCCGGGCCCTTGCGGGCGGTGTGCCGGTCGGTCAGCGAGGTGTTGAAGGACCACGCGATCAGCCCGTAGACGAAGTACCCGAGCAGCAGCACGGTCGGCAGCAGCACCAGGGCTCCAGGTCCCCAGGTGCGGATTCTTCCGTGCACGCTCAGTCCTCCAAGAAGCTTACGGTCCGCAACGCTGCGCTGAATCTTCTTGGTCGCATCAGCTCGTCTTCATCGCGGCACCGAGCGCCGTCTGCAGCTTGGCCACGTCGGGACTACCGCTGAACTGGCTCAGCGCGGACAGGATGTCGTTGTTCTGACCCAGCGTGCAGGCCGCCCCGTGGGCGCAGGACGGGACGATCTGGTCCTTCTTCCAGTCCGCCATCGCGGTCTGCTGGTACTTCGGGTAGTCCGCCGGGTTGGCGTCCGAACGGGCCGGGATCGAGCCCTTCTTGGTGTTGAACGCCTTCTGGCCCTCGGCCGAACCGACGGTCTTCAGCCAGCACTTGGCACCGTCCGGATCCACGCCGTTGGTCGGCAGCGTGAACGAGTCGGACAGGAACTGGAAGGCCTCGGAGGTACCCGGCGCCGGCCAGTAGGTGTACGCCGTGTCCGGGATCTTGTCGGCGAGCTGCTGCGCGGCGACCCAGTCACCCATCAGCGTGTAGCCGGCCTTGCCGCTGTTCACGTAGCCCAGCGCGTCCGGCCAGTCGATCGCCTCGCGGTCGCTGTTGGTGAAGGTGAGCAGCGTCTTGTACTTGTTCAGCGCCGCCGTCACGTCGCCGCCGGCCCAGGGGGTCTTGCCGTCCCACAGACCCTTGAACTTGTCCGGACCAAGGTCCGCGAGCAGCACGGCCTCCACCAGCATCTCCTGGGCGAAGCCCTTGGAGAGCGCCAGCGGCGCGGCCACGCCGGCCGCCTTCAGCTTGGTCAGGTCCGCGATCCACGCGTCGACGCTCGCCGGCGCCTTGGTGGCGTCGAGGTTCGCCTTCTTCAGCACGGTCGGGTTCGCCCAGACCACGTTCGCCCGGTGGACGTTCGCCGGGATCGAGTAGATCTTGCCGCCCACGGTGAGGTTGTCGATCAGGTTCTGCGGGAAGGCCTTGTCCAGCCCGTAGTCCTTGTACAGCTGGCTGACGTCGTCGACCTGGCCGGCGTTGATGTAGTCCTTCAGCTCGGCACCGGCGTGCGCCTGGAACGTGGACGGCGGCTTGCCCGCCTGCAGGTCGTTCGCCAGTACCTGCTTGGCGTTCGAGCCCGCGCCACCGGCGACGGCCGAGTTCACGAACTTGTAGTCCTTGCACGCGGTGCTGAACACCGACACCAGGCCGTCCAGGCCGGCCTTCTCACCACCGTCGGCCCACCAGGTGAAGACAGTGACGTCCTTGCTCGCCGACGAGTTGCCGCCGCTGCCGCCGCTGTTGCTGTTCCCGCAGGCGCTCACCGCGAGAAGACCCGCGGCACCCACCAGCGCCAGGGTCTTGCTCAGACCACCACGCATGTTTCACTCTCCGATCAGATTTGATGGAGCGACCTGTGACAACGTTGCCCCCTTGACCGCCCCCACTCTGGAACTGCTACTCGCCAGTGTCAACGCTCCGCGCAGGCGCGTTGCGCAGCCGTGACCCCGTCCACGTTGACACTGTGAGAGCGCGCACATCCTTACCCAGTCAGGGGAGGGTGAGGTAGCGGCCTCGGTGGTGGGTCAAGGCGGGTACGTCGTCCGCGGCGAAGTCGACGTGTGCGATCTCGAGCTGCACCTGCAGGCCCCAGCCGACCTCCGGCGGGTCCGGGTCGACGAGTGTGCAGCCGGCCCAGGTACTGACACCGACCGGCGCCGGGCCCCAGGCGGTGTCCGTCCAGTCGATCAGCCTGAACGGCCCGCCTGGCGCCGGCGCGACGTACCCGAAGGCGTCGGCCAGCTGCCGATGCGGTTCGCCGAGCAGCGACACCACCGCCGTCCTTGCCTCGCGCAACGTCTCCCAGAGGTCCGAGTCCGGGTCCAGCAGCCCGATCACGTACCCGGGCTCACCGTCCGCGACCAGCATCGACGACACCGTGAGCCCGGCCCGTTTCCCCTCGTACGCCGTCGTCCACAGCCCGACCGGCGACGGCAGCCGCCCGCGGAACCGCCGTACCGGACTCCGCTCCGACTCGGGCGGCAGGAAGGGGTGGTCGCCGTGAATACTCACCGGGCCACGGTAACGCGCTCCGGCAGGGTGAAGCGGTCGATCGGGGACAGGCTCACGCCGCTGGAGCCGCGGACCGTCTCGACCGCGCCGTCGGCGTCGAACGTGAACCGGTACGACTCGCCGTACGAGCCGTCGTGGCCGCCGGTGACCCGCAACGTGTCGCCTTCGGCCTCGAGCGGCACCGGCGCGTCGGCGGGGTTCGGCGCGGCCGGATCGGTCGCGTACAGGCGGCCGCCGAGCACGGCGATGTCGACGACGCCCCAGATGTTCGCATAACGGCCGGTGAACCGGTCGAGGCCGGTCGCGTGGCCCCGCTCCTTCGACTCGGCGAGGTCGATCAGCCGCAGGAGGCCTTCGGCCAGTTGCACCGCGGGCCCGTCGATCGCGTTGGTCAGCACCGACACGGCCAGGCGCCGCTCGGGGTCGAACAGGCTCCGCGTGATGTGGCCCGGATACCCGCCGCCGTGCCCGAAGACGTCCCGGTCGCCGACCTTCGAGATCCCCATGCCCAGGCCGTACCGGCCCTTCTCGTCGGAGCCGGTCACCCACAGCGGGTGCTGCATCTCGCGCTTCGACTTGTCCGTCAACAGCCGGTCGTCGCCGGGCAGGTGCGCGGAGAAGTACGTCACCAGGTCGCGCGCGTTGCCGAAGAACCCGGTCGCCGCGGCCAGCGCCCGGGTGTCGACGTGCTCGATCGGCACCCGCGTGTCGGCGTACACCAGCGCGCTGTAGCCGGCGGCGTACTCCGCCAGCCGCGCCGGGTCCAGCTCCGGACCGAGGTCGGACAGCCCGAGCTTGTCCACGATCGACGTCTGGACGAACGCGTTGTACGACATCCCGCTGACCGCCTCGACGACGAGCCCGAGCAGGCCGTACCCGATGTTCGAGTACTTGAAGCGCTCGTTCTCCGGGAGCACCGCCGAGGCCGCGTCCCGCAGTACGTCGAGGAGCTCGTCGCGGTCCGGGAACGACTTGGCCAGCTGCCACCAGTCGGCGTCCTGGCTGTCCCGGGTGATGCCGCCGGCGTGGGCGAGCAGTTCGCGGACGGTCCGCTCACCGATCGGCGTACCGACGATCTCGGTGACGTGCTGCGACGCCCTGTCGTCCAGCCGCAGCCGGCCCTGCTCGACCAGCTGGAGGACGGCGGTCCCGGTGAACGTCTTCGAGTGCGACGCGATCCGGAACAGGTGCTGGTCGGTCAGCGGTACGTCGTTCTCCACGTCGGCGTGGCCGTACGCGCCGGAGAACACCACGCGGTCCTCGGCGTACACCGCGACCTGGACGCCGGGGATCCGTTGGTAGTGCTGGTTGTACTTCAGCCAGCCGTCGTAGTAGGCGAGGACTTCACGAAGGGTTCTGGGATCTGGCGCATCAGACATGACGCCTAGATTGAATGACGCGGAAGCGACTCGCAACGTAAGCGCCGTCGGTGTACGTCGCGTTCGCCGCCGGATTGGCCCCGGTGCCGTGGAAGTCACTGAACGCGGCGGACTGGTTCACGAACACCTGGCCGGTGAGGTTCTCGGACAGCGCGACGCCCGCGTCGAGGGCCGCGTCCCGGGCCTCGTCGAGGATCTTCGGGTCGGTCGAGTAGATCCCGGCAGTCATCGCGCCGTCCTCGGTCACGGTCGACCGCAACAGCTCGATCGACTGCGCGGTGTCCGCGGTCCGGACCAGGAACGACACCGGTCCGAAGCACTCCCGCCCGTACACGTCGGCGTCCGCGGCGTCGATCGCGACCAGCAGCGGGGTCCGGACGACCGCCTCCGGGTACGCCGGGTGCTGGATCGCGCGGGACTCGAGCACCACGTCGCCGTACTCGCCGGCCAGCTCCAGGCGGCTGATCACGGCCTGGTTGACGATGCCGCCGAGGATCTCGACCGCGCGGGCATCGTCGCCGAGGAGCTTGCCGATCGCGGCCGCGAGCCCGGCGCCGACCTCCTCGAAGGACTTGCGGCCCTCGTCGGTCTCGATACCGCCGGCCGGGACGAACAGGTTCTGGGTGGTGGTGCACATCTGGCCCGAGTACAGGCTCAGGGTGAAGGCGAGGTTGTTGCAGAGCGCCTTGAAGGAGTCGGTGGAGTCGATGATCACCGCGTTGACGCCGGCCTTCTCGGTGAAGACGGTCGCCTGGGTGGCGTTCTGCTCGAGCCATTCGCCGAACTCGCTGCCGCCGGTGAAGTCGATCAGCTTCACCTCGGGACGCTGGGCCAGCGGCTTGGCCAGGCCGTCACCCGCGCGTTCGGCGGCGAGCGTGACCAGGTTCGGGTCGAAGCCGGCCTCGGCGAGCACCTCGCGGCACACCTCGACCGTGATCGCCAGCGGCAGCACGGCCAGCGGGTGCGGCTTCACCACGACGGCGTTGCCGGTGACGAGCGAGGCGAACAGGCCGGGCCAGGAGTTCCAGGTCGGGAACGTGTTGCAGCCGATCACCAGCGCGACACCGCGGCCGGTGACCGTGAAGGTCTTCTCCATCCGGATCGGGTCACCCTTGGCGGGCTTCTCCCAGGTCGCGGTGGCCGGGTAGCGGTTCATCTCCTCGTACGCGTACGCGACCGCCTCCAGCGCCCGGTCCAGCGCGTGCGCGCCGCCGGCCTGGAACGCCATCACGAACGCCTGCCCGCTGGTGTGCTGGACCGCGTTCGCCAGCTCGAAGATTCGCTGGTGCAGCCGGTCCAGGATCTCCAGCGTGACGCCGGTGCGCCCGTCGATCCCGGCCCGCCGCCAGTCCGCGAGCCCCTGCTGGGCGGCCGCGAGCAGCTCGTCCAGACCGTCCTCGACCACCCTCGGGTACGCGACGTCCATGGCGATCCCGTACGGCGACTGCTCGGTGACGACCGTGCCGCGGGCACCGGGGATGTCGAGCGGGTACGCCGTACCGAGCTGGGCCTCGAAGGCCGTCTTGCCATCCGCCGCCGCGGTCTCGCCGTACACCCGCGGGCTCGGCGACTCGGGGAACGCGGAGTGGTAGCCGCGGTCGTGGATCGCCTTCAGCGCGCCGTCGAGGCGCTCACGGTGGGAGGAGAGCAGGTCCGTGGTCATGCCTGCGATGTTACAGTCAATGGCGCAACCGGTACTAGGGTGTCACAACCTGACTTCTGATGGGCGAGCGTATGGACGACTTGGCGGCGCGGGTGGCGGCGGCGATGTGGGCGGAGGACACCGCCAGCGCCGGGCTCGGCATGACGCTGGTCGAGGTCACCGAGGGCACCGCGCGGCTCGAGATGACGGTCCGCGAGGACATGGTCAACGGGCACGGAATCGCGCATGGTGGATTCGTGTTCAGTCTGGCCGACTCGGCGTTCGCGTTCGCGTGCAACTCACGCAACCGGGTCACGGTCGCGCAGGCCTGCGACATCGTGTTCGTGGCACCGGCGCACCGCGGCGACGTCCTGGTCGCGGAGGCCCGCGAGCGGACCACGTTCGGCCGGAACGCGATCTACGACATCACGGTCACCCGCGGCGACGACGTGATCGCCGAGTTCCGCGGCCGCAGCCGGCAACTGTCCGGCACCATCCTGGAGGAGTCATGACACGCGAGGCCTTTCTGGTCGACGGGGTCCGCACCCCGATCGGGCGGTACGGCGGTGCGCTGTCGGCGGTTCGGCCCGACGACCTGGCCGCGCACGTCGTCTCGTCGCTGCTGAACCGGACCGCGCTCGACCCGGCCCGGATCGACGACGTGATCCTCGGCTGCGCGAACCAGGCCGGCGAGGACAACCGGAACGTCGCGCGGATGGCGGTGCTGCTCGCCGGACTGCCCGACTCGGTGCCCGGTACGACGATCAACCGGCTCTGCGGGTCCGGGCTGGACGCGGTCGCGTCCGCGGCCCGGTCGATCATTGCCGGGGACAACGACATCGTGGTGGCCGGCGGCGTGGAGTCGATGTCGCGGGCGCCGTTCGTGCTGCCGAAGGCGACGACCGCGTTCGCGCGGCAGGCGGAGGTGTTCGACACCACGATCGGGTGGCGGTTCGTGAATCCGGTCCTGAAGGCGCAGTACGGGATCGACTCGATGCCGGAGACCGCGGAGAACGTGGCTGCTGACTTCGGGATCAGCCGCGAGGACCAGGATCTGTTCGCGTTGCGGTCGCAGCAGCGGGCGGCGAAGGCGCAGTCGAACGGGCGGCTGGCGGAGGAGATCGTCGCGGTCGACGTACCGGGTAAGCGCGGTGCGGTGACGGTTGTGGATGCCGACGAGCATCCGCGGGAGACGTCGCTCGAGGCTCTGGCCGGTTTGAAGACTCCGTTCCGGTCGCCCGGAACGGTTACGGCGGGGAATGCCTCGGGGGTCAACGACGGGGCGGCCGCTGTGCTTGTGATGAGTGGGGACGCTGTCGAGCGGTACGGGGCGACGCCGATCGCCCGGGTGGTGGGGACCGCTGCCGCCGGGGTGCCGCCGCGGATCATGGGGATCGGGCCGGCGCCGGCGACCCGGAAGCTGCTCGGCCGGACCGGGGTCGCGTTGTCCGAGATCGAGGTGATCGAGCTGAACGAGGCGTTCGCGTCGCAGTCGCTCGCCGTACTGCGGGAGCTCGGCCTGCCGGACGACGCCGACCACGTGAACCCGAACGGCGGCGCCATCGCCCTCGGGCATCCGCTCGGCATGTCGGGGGCACGATTGGCGTTGACCGCCGCGCTGGAGCTTCGGCACCGCGACGCCCGGTACGCGCTGGCCACCATGTGCATCGGCGTCGGGCAGGGCATCGCGACCCTGCTCGCCCGTCCTTAGGAGTCGTTCATGCTCGGTGAGGCTTGCCCCCCGGAACTGCGCGACCCCGGCGAGAAGCTGTCCGTCGACGAACTCCGCACCCGGCAGTTGTCGTTGCTTCAGGCAACTGTACGGCGGGCGTACGAGAACGTGCCGCACTATCGTTCCGCGCTGGATGCGGCCGGTTTCAAGCCCGGTGATCTGCAGTCGTTGGCGGATCTGAGTCGCTTGCCGTTCACTGCGAAGAAGGATTTGCGGGACAACTACCCGTTCGGAATGTTCGCGGTTCCCCGAACTGAGGTGGCTCGCGTGCATGCCTCGTCGGGGACCACCGGCCGGCCGACGGTGGTCGGGTACACGCGGCGGGATCTGGACAACTGGGCCGATCTGATGGCGCGCTCGATCCGGGCGGCGGGTGGGCGTGCCGGGGACGTGTGTCACATTGCCTACGGGTACGGGTTGTTCACCGGCGGGCTGGGTGCGCACTACGGGGCCGAGCGGCTCGGGTGCACCGTCGTACCGATCTCGGGTGGGATGACCGAGCGCCAGGTGGACCTGCTCCGCGACTTCGGCGCCCGGATCATCATGGTCACGCCGTCGTACTTCCTGTCGATCGTGGACGAGCTGGAGCGCCGTGGGCTGGATCCGCGGGACACCTCGCTGCGGATCGGGATCTTCGGCGCCGAGCCGTGGACCGAGGCGATGCGTACCGAGGTCGAGGAACGCACCGGGATCCACGCCGTCGACATCTACGGCCTGTCCGAGGTGATGGGGCCGGGCGTCGCGCAGGAATGCGTGGAGACCAAGGACGGCCTGCACATCTGGGAGGACCACTTCTACCCGGAGATCATCGACCCGGTGACCGGCGAGGTGCTGCCCGACGGCTCCGAGGGTGAGCTGGTGTTCACGACGCTCACCAAGGAAGCCTTCCCGGTACTGCGGTACCGCACCCGCGACCTGACCCGCCTGCTGCCCGGCACCGCCCGGCCGGGGATGCGCCGGATGCAGAAGATCACCGGCCGCACCGACGACATGATGATCGTCCGGGGCGTCAACGTCTTTCCCACCCAGATCGAGGAACAGATCCTGCTGGTCCCCGGCCTCACTCCGCACTACCTGTGCGTCCTGACCCGCCCCGGCCGCCTCGACGAACTCACCGTCCAGGTCGAAGCCGCCCCCGACCTCACGGACCGCTCAGCCGCCGCAACAACCCTCGCTCACCGCATCAAGGACCGGGTAGGCGTCACCGCCTCCGTCGAGGTCGTGGCCCCGCACGCCCTCGAACGCTCCCTCGGCAAAGCCAAACGCATCCGCGACGACCGTCACTGACGAACGGTGGAGGCACCCGGAACAGGCGCCTCCACCGTCCCCTCAACACCGCGAACCGGCCCCCATCGCATACACGCCACACCCAGACTTCGGATCGGTGTTGTCCGGACGTTGCGGTGCCGGCGAGTCCATCTGGTACAGCCAGTACATGAACCGTGGGAACGGAGCGGTCCAGGACAGTGCCTTCGGGACGTTGAAGCCGCCCGGCTCGTTCGAGTCGTTCCAGGCCATCTGCAGCCAACTGGTCACCACCAGCCCCGCGATGTTGCCTTTGAACTTCACGAAGACGTCCTTCCAGGTGCCCCCGTCCTTCGTCACCTCGCCGAAGAAGTCGCCGATGTTCTTCCCCGCGAGGCCGCCGGTTAACACGGTCCCCCACGGCAGATCGCCGGGGTCGTTGTTCCCGATGTCGATCGGCGGGCGACCACTACCTCCGCCACCACCGCCACCACCCTGACTGTTGGCAGCTCGGAGTTGGTAGGCCCAGGTGAGGACGGCGTTGGCTCGGGCCGCGATCCGCTCGGCGGCTGCCAACGTGTCCTTCGACTGTCTGAGCATGCGGTCCAGGTCCTTGGCTTCGGCGTCGCCTACCCAGCGTTTGAGTTTGCGGGTGACGCGTTCCTGGACCTTCACGAGTTCGCGGATCGTGCGGGTGATGCGGATGATCTCGCGGACCACGTACGACGCGTAGACGAGCAGCGCGTTGGCCAGTGAGTTCCAGCCCATCGCGCGGAACGCGAGGTAGAGGCCGACCGACAGGATCAGCAGCCGGGTGTGCCGGACCAGGCGTTCCTTCTCCTCGGTGATCCGTTTGTAGACCACCTTGACGACTTCTCGGAGCGTGGTGACCGTCTCCGTCACGTACCGCTGGCCGTCCGGGTCGCTGAACGTCACCGGACTGTTGTTGGCGTACGCGTACGCGTTCATCTGCTGTGGATCCTCGGTGTCCAGCTGGGGATCCGCCGAGATGAACCGGCCGCTGTCCGGGTCGTACTCGCGCGCCCCCAGGTGCACCAGCCCGGTCTGGTCGTCCTGCACTCCGCCGACGAAGCCCCGCTGGCCCGGCCACGCTGTCGGGGCGGTGCCGCGCACCTCGCCGTACGGCGTGATCCGGCGACGCTGCACCGCCAGTGTGTCCGCGTCGACCGAGACGGTCATGGTGCCGTGGTGGTCGCCGCTGACCCAGGTGACCTTGTTCCCGGTGCGTACCGCCACCTGCTGGTCGCCCAGCGCGTAGTACCGCGTACCGACCAGTGATCCGTCCGGCTTCAGCTGCAGTTCGGTGTCGCCGATGAACAACGTCGTACCGCTGGCGTCCTTGCGGAGGATGCGGCTGCCGTCGGCGGCGTAGATGGACGAGCTGGTCTTGCCGTTGCCGGCGAGCTGCCCGAGTTTGCCGTCGTCGGTCCAGGCCAGGGTGTCCGTGACACCTCCCTTGGTGCGGGTCTGCAGGTTGCCGTCGAGGTCGTACCCGTACTGGTCGACCCGGGTGCCGCCGGTGCCGGCGGTGGTCACCTTCTGCACGGCGTGCGGTTGCGGCTGCCCGGTGGCCGGGTACTCGTACGTGGCGTTGGTCTGGCCGCCAGGGGTGATCCGCTGTTCGCTCTTCCGGTTGCCGATGGCATCGAACGTCCAGCTGTACCAGTAGGGTGCCGGACCGCCGAGGGCGTTCTTGTCCGGGACGGGGCCGCAGTCACCACTGGACGGCGTCCACGCCTGCGTCAGCCGCCGGTAATCGTCGTACCCGAAGCACTGCGTGTCCTTGGCGTCGACGGTCGTCGGGGTGTCGGTCGCCTTGACGATGTTGCCGGCCGGGTCGTATCCGTACCGGACGTCCGACTCGTACCCGTTCGGTGTCAGCATGCTGGACCGGGACAACCGGTGCGATCCGGGTTCGTACTCGAACAGCTGCTCCGCCCAGTTGCCGCCGTTCGCCATCTGGATCCGGCTGGTCTCGCCGTACGGCGTGTAGTCGGTCTCGCTGACGTACGACGACGCGCCCGTCAGGCTGATCGGCCGGCTGCGCTGGTCGTACCCGACCGTGACAGTCTCGTCCGGCAGACCGCCGCGGCCCGGCGTGGTCGTGGTCTTCAGCTGGCCGTCGGCGGTGTACGTCGTACTGACCGGATACGTGCCGCCGAGCTTGCCCTCGGACGCCGGGATGACGAGCTCGGTACCGGTCGGACGCCCGCCGTCGTCGTACCCGGTATAGCGCAGCGTGTAGGCGTTGCCGCCGACGTACCGCGTCGCGCTGGTGAGCGAACCGGGCTTGATGGTGTCGTACTTCCACTCGGTCAGGAGCGTGTCGCCGTTCTTCACCGTCACCTGTCGGCCGAGATCGTCGTACCCGTATGTGAGCGTGACCTTCCGGGCGTCGGTCGTGGTCGCCACCTGGTCGAGGTCGTTGTAGGTGTACGTCGTCGTCCCACGGTCCGGGTCGTTCTCCTCGATCTTGCGGCCGCGGACGTCGTACGTGTACTGCCAGACGTTCCCGGCAGGGTCCGTGACGCTCGCGAGCTGACCAGCGGGCGTGTACGTGTAGCTGGTCTTGTCGTACGTACCGGTCGCCTTGTTCCCGTGGTAGCTGCGCAGCTCGACGAGGCGGCCCTGCAGATCGGTGATCCGGGTCGTCGCCTGGTCACCGGCCGGCGGCTCGATCGTCTCCACACCGGTGCCGTTGGTGTGCGTCCGGGTCCACTGCGTGGCACCCAGCGACAGGAACGACTCCTGCTGCGGACGGCCGAGGGCGTCGTACGACGTGAGCTTCTGCGCCGGGACCTCCTTCTCGTCGGTCGGCTTGACGATCTCGAACCCGATCGGCGCGTCGTTGGCGTACGGGCCGTTCTGCTTGACCTGCTGGCCCCGGCTGTCGGTGATGTAGTCCGTGACGATCCGGCCGATGCCGTCCGCGGCCTCGGACTGCGTCTGACGGCGGCGCATCAGGCCGTCGCTGAACTCCCGGGTCAGCTCGGTCGAGCCGTCGGCGCGCAGCGAGGTCGTAGAGACCACGCCGGGCTTGCCGGGCTCGTTGGAGTAGTCGGCGGCCGAGTTCGGGGTCGACGAGGTGTTGCCGGGCAGCCAGGTCTGGACCGAGCGACCGAGCGGGTCACGCGTGGTCCTCGTCGTGCGGCCCGCCACATCGGTGACGGCGACCTCTTCACCCCACGCCGGATCCAGGCTGCTCGTCGCGGTCTGTCCGTTCGGCTGTGTGGTCTTCGTCGTGGTCAGCGGGCCACCGGCGGCCGGCGCGTAGTCGACCGTCGTCGTCCGCTGCAGTGCGTCGTTAGTGTGCCGGACACGCCCGAACGTGTCGTAGTCCGCCGTACTCACGGTCTGGTACGTCGGCTGACCGCCGGTGTCGAACCCGGACAGCCGCTGGACCGCGAGCTTGTCCCCGTTCGCCGGGTCGTAGCTGGTCTTGGTGTCGGACAGTACGTCCTTGTTCGTCCACGGCTTGTCGCAGGCCACCTTGACGGTCTGCTCCCGCGACGGCAGCTCGGCGATCCCGGCAGCCGGGTTGTCGAAGTACTCGTACCGGGTACAGACGTCGTCGTTCGGGTCGGCCAGGTTTCCCAGGTCGGTCTTCGCGGTCAACCGGCCGGTCGCCTCGTCGTAGGCATTGGACGACGAGCTCTGCAGCCACCCGCTCCCGACCGCCTGGTCCTGCCGAATCGCCTTGTCCTGTACGCGGTAGGCCTTGGTCGTACCCCAGGCCTTGACCCGGGTCGCGGTCGGGTCCTTCGAGACCCACTGGTCGGTGATCGACCGGTCGACCACCGTGCTGCCGGAGTACGTCGTCTGCTCGCGGAGCTTGCCGGCCAACGGGTTCAGGTCCGCGGACTTGGCACCGGTGGAGTCGGTCACGTCGACGGTCTTCACCGACCCGTCCTGCCGGACGTCACCGTCCATGCCGCGGTAGTAGATGTTCATCTTGACCGTGGCCGGGCCGTCCGTGCCGTTCCCGGTGGTCACCTTCACCTTCTCGTAGCCGCGCCACTGCGACCAGGTCTTGCGGTCGACCTCGACCAGCCCGTCCTCCTCGTCGTGCCGCCAGGCCGGGGCCTCCGGGTACGCGATGTTCGTCACCTGCCCAGGGGTGCCGCCGACCAGATCGGACTCGGTGACCTGGTTCACGACGTACTTCGCGAACCAGTCCTGACGTTCCGCCTGGTCCTTCGGGGTCCACTTGATCGGGTAGCACCGCTTGCCGTTGTTGTCGACCGGCGGAAGGTCGGACGGGACCGTGCAGTCCGGTCCGAGGTAGTTCACGGCAACCTGCCCGCCGGTTCCGTAGGTGATGGTCTTGATCCGCGGCCAGATCAGCGCCGGCTGGCCCTGCGAGTCCGGGCCGATCAGGCGGTTCGGCAGCAGTTGCGCGGCGAAGGTCACCTCGGGCAGGGCCTTCGAGCCACCGACCAGTCCGGTGCTGGTGATGCCCTCCAGCCAGAGCATCCCGCTCCGGCCGCCGTCGTTCGGGTCCAGGAAGCTCTGCCGGAGCGTCCAGGACTCGACCGGTTGGTACGCCGTACCGCGCCAGACCTCGGTGACGACGCGGGACAGCCGCTTCTTCGTCCAGAACGACGGGTACAGCAGGTCGCCGCAGTTCGTGGTGCTGGTGCACTCCTGGTCGAGCGGTGTGTCCACATAGTCGGACGCGACGCACCCACTGGCCTTGAGACACCGCTCGGCGGTCTCGAACCGGACCTGCGCCACCTTGGCGGTGTTGTCGGCCAGCTTGCCCGCCTGCTGGCCGTACTCGATCCGGTTCAGGTTGCCGGCCCGCACGTAGTCGGCGACCAGCGTCGACTTGCCGGCCCGGCCGTACTTGTTGGTCTCGACGTCGTAGTAGAAGCTCATCGTGTTGCCGTGCCGATCCACGACGTAGTCGAGGTTCCAGCGGTACGCCTGCTGGCAGAACGAGTCCACGAACGCCGTCGCGTGGCAGGGCTCGCCCGGGTTGTTGCCGGCCACCGGGACGGTCCACGCCGAGTTCGTCGAACCGCTTGCCCCCGGCAACTTGTTGAGGCCGAAGTAGTACTGCGTCCCGGACTTGTCGGTGATCCGCCAGTACTCTCCCTTGGCGGCCAGGCCGGTGGCCGGGCCGCCGTCGCCGTTGTCCGCGCCGGAGAGCTTCTCGATGGTCAGCCCGTCGTCGGTGCGGGAGTGCCAGGTCTGGGTCTGGTCGTCGAGCACGAGCTCCCCGCCGGCGCCGTTCAGCGTGAAGGTCGCGTTGTCGGTCGCCCAGCAGAAGTCGCCGGTGACGCCGGTACCGTTGTTGCCCTTCTGCTCGGTCTTCGACGCGCAGGAGGCGTACCGGCGCTCGATCGTGCCACCGGGCGCGAACTCGAACCCGGCGCCGACCCACGACGCCTGGCTGTTCGCCGCGGTCGTCCGCCCGTCCACCGATCCGGACGCGTACCCGAGTGCCAGCGTGGGCTTGGGTCCGCCGAGGCTCGGCGGCACCTGCATCGGATAGGACCAGCTGAAGTCGCCGGACGACCCGCCGACCTGCCAGGTAGCGGTCGGCGTCAGCGAGGTCGCCGTACCGTCGCCCGCCGGACCTGCCGCCGCGGCGCTCAGAGCGAACGTCGCCGGCCCGGCACCCGCCGGTACGTCGGCCGAGATCTCGCCCTTGCCGTCGTTGTGCGACGGCAGCCGGACCGGCGTACATCCCGCACAGTCCGGAACACTGACCACCTGGAGCCGGGTGGACCAGTCGCCGCCGAACGCCTGCCGGAAGCCGCTGTAGTCCAGCCGCAGCGACACCTTCCCGGTCTTCGTGACGCCGTCGGTCCGGTTGATCCGGAACCGCAACTGGTTGCCCGTTGGACCGAGCAGTTCGACGGCCACCTTCGACGGCGAGTCCGCAACGGCCTGGCCCGCCGCTGCCTTGGCCGCGGCCTTGGTCGCCGCCGTCTTGGTCGCCGCCGCCTTGTTCGCGGCGGCCGTCGGGCCGATCCGGATCGGCAGTGAGCCGGCTTGGGTCGCGGGGCCGGTGATCGTGGTGTTCGCGTGCCCGGACAGCGTCGTGGTCCAGTCGACAGGCTGCGCCTGCGGCCTCGGTACGGCGACCTCGGCCCGTCCGGGCGCCGGCCACTGCGGCTGGGCGACCGCGGTGATCGCGTGTTCGGAGTCCCGGTCGGGCAGGCCGGGTTTCGCCGGCAGGTCCTGGACCGGGACGGACGGTTCCCGGGCCGGCTTGCCGTGACTGGCGGTGTGCTTCGCGGGAGTCAGCGCGGCGGGCGCGACCCCGGGTGTGGTGGCTACCAGGCTGACGGCGAGAACCCCCGCCGTCGAAGCCAGCAGCAGGTGCCGGCGATAGCGCATGAGTTCCCCCTGAAATGGGCGGCGGGACGCCGTCAGTGCACCGTCGGAATCACCGGATCGGCAACGATTTCGACGGGCTTCGAATGGCCTCGTGCGGCCGATTCCACGGAGCTCGAAAGGCCTTCCGCACGCTGACTGCGGGTGTCATCGTGTCCGCGTCGTCACACACCGTCCGAACAGCAGGGGGCCGCAGTGCGCGCGTTCCGGATCACTCAGGTACTGGCCGTTCTGGCCGCCGCTGCTCCACTGGTGCTGACCCAGTCACCACCCTCGGTCGCGACACCGCCGGCCCGCACCCCGGACAGCCCGTCCGCGCAGGCACGACGTACCGGCGAACGGGTGGAACTGCCGCAGCTGCGGACCGCGTCACGGCAGGTGTTCGTGAACCCCGACGGCACGCACACGCTCGTCCAGCACGCGACGCCGACGGTCGACTCCACCTTGTCCGTCGGCGCCGACGGACTGGTGCACCCGGCGTCCAACGCCAAGGGTCTGGCGTTCTCCGGCGGCGGTACCGGCGACCGGCTCGTCAGCCTGGGGTCGTTCCGCATGGGCTGGGCCGGTGTGCTTCCCAAGCCGGCACTGCACGGCGATACGGCGACGTACGCCGAGGTGCTGCCCGGCGTCGACCTGCGGCTGCGGGCCGAGCCGACCGGCTTCTCGAAGGCTCTGGTCGTCAAGAACCGGGCGGCAGCGAGCAACCCGGCGCTCCGTGAACTGCGCTTCAAGATCAGCGGACTCACGTTCACCTCGAGGCCTGACGGTACGACGCTCGGCGCCGACCGCCGCGGGCATGTGGTGCTCGCCGCGACCCAGCCGTTGATGTGGGACTCCGCCTCCGAACCGATCACCGTCAAGGCCTCCTCGACACTCCAGGACGGCGTACTGACCGTGCGGCCGGATCGGGCGATGCTGACATCGGCGGCGACGCGGTATCCGGTGACCATCGACCCGTCCTGGTCCGACCCCGCGGACGACCTGTGGACACACGTCGATCAGCTCCACCCGGAACAGGACTACTGGGCCTACGACCGCGCCGAGGGCGCCAAGGTCGGCCAGGCCTGGGGAGCCTACACCGACACGTACCGATCGGCCTTCCAGCTCGGTACGACGGGGATCGCCGGTGCCCGGGTGATCGACGCGCGGTTCACGATCGTGCTCGACCACTCGCCGACCGGGAGCCCCACGCCCACCGACCTGTACCAGACCACTCCGATCAGCCGGGCGAACCAGGTCACCTGGAACAACCTCGGCTGGCCGCAGTACCTGGCGACCGCGAGCGGCAACGCCTGGACCGGCCACCAGCCGGACATGACGATGGGCTTCAGCTCCGCCGCCCTCACCGCCTTGCTGCAGGGCGTCGCCGATCGGCGGGAGTCCTCGATCTCGCTCGGCCTGCGGGCGCCGGACGAGACCAACGAGGCGCAGTGGAAGAGGTTCCACGGTGAGACCGCGACGATCGTTGTCACCTACAACAACCCGCCGCGGGCACCACTGAAGGTGAACTTCGACTCGCCAAAATCCTGCGGCACCGCCACTGCACCGATCCCGGTGAACGACCCGACCCCGACCTTCTCGGCCGTCGGGAGCGACCCGGACGGCGACAACCTGGTGAACCGGCTGGAGATCCACCGCGTCGCCGACGACAGCACGGTCTATCAGCAGGACACGGCGATCACCGGCAACGGTGCCGCGTTCACCTGGGCGCCGGTCCCGGCCGGGACGCTGGCCGAGGGTACGCCGTACTACTACGTTGCCCGTAGCAACGACCAGGTCGCCGGTGACGGCGTCGAGTTCGGGCCGGCCAGTCCGCCGTGCTACTTCACGCTCGACGCAACCAGCCCCGGCGTACCGTCGCTGTCGTCCACGGACTTCCCGGACGGTCTGCCCGGCCGGCCGGCCCGTGAGGTCGGCATCGTCAAGCTCTCGCCGGCTGCCGGCGACACCGACGTCACGGAGTACCGGTACGGCTTCAGCCAGGACCGGATCCTGCTGACGGTGAAGGCCAAGCCGGACGGTACCGCCGACCTCCCGGTCAGTGTGCCGGCCACCAGCCGGAAGCTCTTCGTCCGGGCCGTGGACCGGGCCGGCAACCCGAGCCTCGACCAGTACGGGCAGCCGGCGTACGCCTCGTGGACGATGCTCGCGAAGTCCAACGGGACGGCGCCGCGGATCCGCGGCGACGTGAACGGCGACGGCGCGGCCGACGTGGTGATGGTGCTCGACCAGGGCAACGGACGGACCGGGGTCTGGAACGTCGACAGTCTCAACGGTGCGTTCGCGACCGGGACGATGTCGTGGGACAGCGGCATCAACGGCGGGTTCGCGTTGTCCCGCAGCCTGCCGGTGCAGGGCGACTTCAACAACGACGGCCGCACCGACGTGGCGTTCTTCCGCGACGAGCCCGGGCGACGCCCGGCGCTCTATCCGATGTACTCGGACGGCAACCGGTACGACCCGCCGCCGACCCCCGTCTGGAAGGCGCCGGCCGCGGACTGGACGATCGCGAGCGCCCACGTCACCTCGGGCGATGTGAACGGCGACAAGATCTCGGACATCGTCGTACAACTGAACACCGGCAACGGGACGTGGCGCGTGCTGGTGTTCCCCGGTGGCAACCTGTCCGCACCGGTGCAGTGGTTGCAGACGACCACCGCGGGTGGCGAGTGGGCCTCGACGCAGCCCGTGGTGGCCGACGTCAACGGGGACGGCAAGGCTGACCTCGCCGTCATCCGCAAGGTCAGCGGCTGCCGGACGGTTATCGACGTGTACCCGTCGTCCGGTACGGCGTTCGGCAGCGCGACTCCGGCGTACGACGGTGACTACTGCGCCGACAAGGGCCATCCGGTCGTCGGTGACGTGGACGGCGACGGCAAGGACGACATCGTCTCGATCTACGACACCGGCTCCGGTACCGCACTCAAGGTGTTCCACTCCAGCGGTACGGCGTACACGCTGTCGGACTGGTGGACGGGCGCCGGCTGGGACCCGCTGCGGACCTCTTTGCAGGTCGGCGACTTCAACAAGGACGGCAAGGACGACGCCGCGCTGGTGACCGCGCTCGACGGTGGCGGTCGCCAGGTCTCGCGGCTGCCGTCCAACGGGACCGCGTTCGGTACGCCGGTCCCGGACTGGAAGGAGACGGCGGTCGGTGCGGGTACTGGGCCGAAGTACGACATCGAGCCGCGGACGTACGAGCTGGTGTCGCGGAACAGCGGCAAGTGCATGGAGGTGGCAGGCGCGAGCCAGACCGACCCGGCAGTCGTGCAGCAGTGGGACTGCTTCGGCGGGCTGCACCAGCGGTTCCGGGTCGTGCCGGTCGCGGGCACCGAGCAGTACCAACTGGAGATGGTGCATGTGAACGGCGCGTCGCTCGACGGGACGCCGCGTTGTGTTGACGTGGGCAACCAGAGCACGGCCGACGACGCCCCACTCGTGCAGTGGAAGTGCGCGGGTACCGGCAACCAGCAGGTGCTGCTGGACTATGTCGAGGGCAGTAGTTACGACACCGTGGTGCGATTGCGGTTCGCGCACAGCGGGAAGTGTGCCGCGGTGCAGAACGCTGGAACGGCCAACGGCAACGCGGTGATCCAGAGGACGTGCGCCGCGGTTCCCGAGCAGCAGTGGATCCTGCGCGCGGCCCTGAACTCCACACAGCTCGACGGCCGGTACAAGGTCGGCGCGCTGCGACAACCGAGCGACAAGGACTACGTGCTCGACATGAAGGACTGTACGCCGGCGTCCGGGGTGCGGACCTGGGACTGGATCCCGGCGAGCCAGTGCCAGCGCTGGCAGTTCAAGCCGCTGGGCGACGACATCTACCAGATCGTCGACCCGTCGACGAACACCGCGCTGCAAGTGCTCGGCTGCTCCCGGCAGGCAGCGGCGCAGGTGATCGTGCTGCAGGCCGACCAGTCGGAGTGCCAGCGCTGGCGCGTCGAGCCGGCGATCGACGGTACGTGGACGATCCAGCAGGCCGACACCGGGTTCACCCTCGACGTACCGGGTTGTGTGGACACGAAGGCCGACCACCTGATCGTCTGGAACTACTGGAACGGTCCGTGCCAGCGCTGGAAGCTGACAAAGACGTGATCAGCGCAGCGCCGCACCCCCGCCTCCAGCGCCCCCGAACGCAGCCAGTCGCCCGAGCCCGGCGCCCGGCAGACAATCGCCGACCCGACGAGCATTCCACTCCACAAGCCGACTTTGAGAACCCACCGACCGTTTGGTGGCCGGAAAAGTGGTTGGTGGGTTCTCAAAGATGAGCTGTACAGTGCTGACGCCGGAGGCTTCGGCACCCCGGCGGCGGAGAGGAGGTGAGCGCGATGTCGAGTTCGACCGTCGTGCTGCCCCGTTGCCGTGTCCGCGGCTGAGCGGGGTGGCTTCGTACCACCAAGGAGTAGTCGCACATGACCGAAGTACAACGTCCGTCGCTGACCGCCGGTGAGCGGGAGCAGTTGACCGGATGGCTCGACCTGCAACGGTCCTTCGTCCGGATGAAGTGCGCCGGACTCGGCGAGGAAGATGCCCACCGCAAGGTTGTCCCGACCTCGCCGTTGATGACCCCGGCCGGGCTGGTCGCCCACCTGCGCTGGGTGGAGTACGGGTGGTTCCAGCTCGGGCTCGTCGGCGTCGCGGACACCGGCCAGACGCCGTGGACCGAGGACGGGCACGTCGACGCCGAGATGTTCGTCGACGACGTACCGCTGGCCCAGTTGCTCGACGAGTACGACGAGGAATGCGGGCGCTCGAACGCCGTGATCGCGGACCTGCCGCTGGACGCCGTCGAGGTGGGGCAACCCGCTGACAAGGCAGCTTCCTTGCGGCATGTGCTGTGTCACATGATCGAGGAGACCGCCCGGCACGTCGGGCACCTCGACATCATCCGGGAGCTGCTCGACGGCACGAAGGGTTACACGAAGGTGGAGTGACCCGGTTACGCCTGCGCCGAGGGGTGGATAGGATGTCCGGCATCTGGCACGGGGTAGCGACAAGAGGTGTGATGAGGGAACCCTCCGTACGCCGTTATTCCGGGCGGTCAGTCGAAGAGTGGAAGGCCGCGCGCCGGGAACGGCTGCTGGCTGCCGCGCTCGAGCTCTTCGGGACCGAAGGATATCCGGCGACATCCGTGGAACGCCTGTGCACACAGGCGAAAGTGTCCACCCGGCACTTCTACCACGAGTTCCAGAACAAGGAAGCCGTGCTGCTCGCGGTGCACGCGCAGGTGATCGAGTTGGCGGTCCGGAACACCGGGGACGCACTAACCCGGACCGCCGACCAGCCGGTGCGGGAGCGGATCACCGCGGCCGTCGACTCGTACCTGCGGACCATCATGGCGGACCTCCGGCGGGCCCGGATCTCGTTCGTCGAGGTGGTCGGCACCAGCCCGGCGGTCGAGGAGCAGCGGAACGCGTTCCGGGAGCTGCTGGTCGGCAAGGTCCGCGACCTCGGCGACACCGCGGTGGAACGCGGCGAGATCAGGCGCAAGGACTTCCGGTTCCTCGCGCTGGCGTTCCTCGGCGCGGTGAACGCGGTCGTCCACGACTGGATGCTCGCGGACCCGCGCCCGCCGGAGCAGAAGGTGCAGAAGTCCCTCCGCGACCTGGCCGTCCAGCTGATCACGGCCTAGTCCCGGGCTAGTCGAGGTACCGCTTGCGCAGTTCGGCGAGGGCCTCGTCGCGCGGGACGGCGGCGCCGGCGGCGTACGCGGCCTCGTAGGCCTCGTTGCCCAGGGCATCCCGCAGCTGGTCGACCAGCCGTTGTACGTCGGCGTCCGGGATCGTCCGGAGGCCCTTCATCGTGGCGGCGAGCCCGAACACCCGGGCCACGTCCGCGGGCTCGCTGGTCAGAAGGTCGGCGTGCAGCCCGATCTCGACGACCGCGGCCCGCGACCGGCATGTCCTCGGTGCCGAGCGCCAGCCCGATGGCTTCCCGGGCGCGCTGCTGGGCCTTCTCGACGTCGCCGGTGAACGCGTAGATCCGGCTCAGCTGGCTGAGCATCACCGCCTGCCCGTGCGGCGCCATCCGCTCGGCCTCGAGGTCGAGGGTCGCGTACGCACGTTCCGCGAGCGCACGCGCCTCCTCGATCCGCCCGAGCCGGAACTCCACCTTCGCCAGGCCCATGTACGCCATCGCCTCGCCACCGCGCGACCCCGTCTGCTCGGACAGCTGCAACGCCCGCTGCAGGTCGGCGCGGGCGCCCTCGTGGTCGCCCAGCTCGACCCGGCTCATCGCGCAACTGCCGAGCAACTGCCCGACGCCTTCGGTGGTACCGAGCTCCTCGATCAGCCGGAGCGCCTCGACCAGCGACTCCAGCGCGGCGGCGTGATCGCCGTTGCTCGCCTGGTACCCGGCGAGCCCGCGCAGCGCCATCGACGTACCGAAGCGGTCGCCGATCTCGCGGAAACCGTCCAGCGCGACCGTGAGGTCGGCCGCCATCTCGGTGACCTCGCCCTCGTTCTCGCGGAACATCGCACTGGCCATGACGCCCATGTTCCGGATCCACGGATCCGGGTGCCGGCCGGCGGCCTCCAGTTCCGCGAAGCAGGTCGCCTTGTCCCGTCGTACGGCGGCCCAGACCGCGTTGGTGAACAACCCGATCCCGGAGTCGACCAGGATCGGGTGCTTCCGGGTCATCCAGCGAACCGTGGCCAGCCCGCGGGCCGCCTGCCGGAACGCCTTGGCGGGGTCCAGCCCCGTCGACATCCGGCCGAGCGCGAGCAGGTACAGCGCCTCGGCCTTGTCCAGCGGCACAGTCCGGCCCGGTACGGCGAGTGCGGCCTGCATCCAGGTCACCGCCTCGGCCGGGCGGCCGCTCATCGTCCAGTACTCCCCGAGCACCGCGACCATCTGTACGGCGACCCGCGCGGAGCCGGTGTCGATCGCGGTCCGGAGCGCGTCGATCAGGTTCTCGTTGTCGGCGGTCAGCCGGGCGATCCACTCGATCTGCTCGCCGGTCCGCAGCTTCGGTCGCGCGGTGCGGAGCATCCGGCTGAAGTAGACCGTGTGCGCCCAGCGGAAGCGGTCGTACTCACCCGAGGCCTTCAGCTGCTCGGAGCCGTACGCACGGACCGTCTCCAGCATCCGGTAGCGCACGGACCGCTCGTCGGCGGCGGCTTCGACGAGCGACTTGTCGACAAGGGATGCGAGTACGCCGAGCACGGACTCCGCGGGGAGGTGCTGGTCGCTGCAGATCTGCTCGGCCGCGTCCAGCGTGGCGCCGCCGGAGAACAACGAGAGCCGCCGCGCGACCGCCTGCTCGTCCGGGTCCAGCAGGTCCCAGCTCCACTCGACGACCGCCCGTAGGGTCTGGTGGCGCGGCAGCGCAGTGCGGGAACCACTGGTCAGCAACCGGAACCTGTCCGCCAGCCGGTCGACGATCTGCGGCGGGTTGAGCGCCCGGAGTCGCGCGGCGGCCAGCTCGATCGCCAGTGGCATGCCGTCCAGGCGGCGGCAGATCTCCGCGACGGCTTCCCGGTTCGCCTCGGTCAGCTGGAAGTCAGGGCGTACGGCGCGGGCACGGTCGACGAACAGCTGCATCGACGGGTACTCGTCGGTGGCCGCGTCCTCCGGCGGCAGGTCCAGCGGACCGACCGGGTGCAGGTGCTCACCTGGGATGCTCAACGGCTCACGGCTCGTGGTCAGCACCCGTAGTCGCGGACACGACGCGAGCAGCGAGTCCACGAGTCCCGCGACCTCCTGCACCAGGTGCTCGCAGTTGTCGAACACGAGCAGGATGCGACGGTCGCCGATGACCTCTACGAGCCGCTGGGTCGCAGCGCGGCTGGTGGGGATGTGTTGCGGTGCAAAGCGTGCCTGCGTCACGTCGACGTACTCACTGGCGCCAAGGGTCGACAGTACGGTCGGTGCGACGTCGGCTGCGTCTCCCAGTGGCGCGAGCTCCACGAACCAGATGCCGTCGCCGGGCTGGTCCACGAGCGACCTGCCGGTCTCAGTGGCCAGCCGGGTCTTGCCGGCACCACCTGGGCCGACCATGGTGACCAGCCGGGTCCCGTTGCTCAGCAGGCGGGTCAGCTCGACCACGTCCTCGCGGCGACCGACAAAGCTCGTCAGTGGAGCCCGCAGGTTGTTGCGCGGTACGGACGGAGCAGGAGCCGGTGCTGCGGAGCTCCTGGCAGCCGGGTCCACCGAATCGCCCCGAAGCACTGACACGTGCAGGTCACGGAGCCGCGTGCCGGGATCAGCACCGAGCTCGTCAGCCAGGGTGGTGCGAATACGCTCGTACGCCGTCAGGGCCTCCGCCTGGCGGCCGTCGGCGTACAAGGCGCGGATGAGCAGCTCGTGGACGCGTTCGCGGAGCGGGTGCGTTACGGCGAGGTGCTCGAGGTCCGCGATCAGGTCGCGGGCGTGGCCGCAGCTGACGGCTGCCTCGGCCAGGTCCTCCGCGGCGGCCAGCCGCAGCTCGGAGAGCCGGTCCGCTTCGACCGCGGCGAACGGGAGGTCGCGCAGATCGGTCAGGGCGTCGCCACGCCACAGCTTGTCGGCCTGCGCGAGCAGCAGGTGTGCCTGCTCCGGGTCGGACGTGAGGACCGCGCGGCCACGCCGTACCAGCTCCTCGAACTGGAGGGTGTCCACGCAGTCCGGACCGATCGTCAGCGTGTAACCGGCCGGACCCGACTGGACCGAGATGCTCGACTCGGTGGCCGGCAGGCTCGCCCGCAGCCGCGAGACGAGCGACTGCAGCGCGTTCGCACTCGGGGCCTCACGGCCCCACAGCCCGTCGACCAGCGTCTCGACACTGACCGGCCGCCCCGCGCTCAGCGCCAGCCGCGCCAGCAACCCGCGCAGCCGAACACCGCGAATGTCGAGCGGAGTCCCGTCGGCCGCCCACATCGCGAGAGGACCGAGCACCGCTATGCGCACTCGACCAGCCTCGCACATCCCCCGACCAAACCCCCTGCCGTTTGTCACTTGGCTCCCTTAAGGTCAGAGGTTGTGACAGATATTTCCGCGCCGACGCAGGTCGCGCTCTCCCGAATCGTCGCCGAACGTCAGTCCAAGGGCCGGGTGCCCGGAGTCGTGGGTGCCGTGGCTCGCGCCGGTTCGCTGGCCTGGTCGCAGGGTGCCGGATCGGCCGACCTGGACAGTCCGGGCGTACCGCCGACCGCCGACTCGCAGTTCCTGATCGCGTCGCAGAGCAAGACGCTGACCGCGGTCACGATCATGGCGCTCCGCGACGAGGGCAAGCTCAGCCTCGACGACCCGATCGAGAAGCTGATCCCGGACAGCACGCACGACGGCATCACGGTCCGGCAGATGCTCAGCCACGCCAGCGGTATGCAACGCGAACCGGTCGGCGACGTGTGGGACCTGATGAAGTTCCCGTCCCGTGAGGAACTCGTCCCGGGCTGGAACGCCGCCGAACGGATCGGCAGACCGCACCACCGGTTCCACTACTCGAACCTGGTGTTCTCGCTGCTCGGCGAGATCGTCGCACGGCTCGACGGCCGGTCCTGGTACGACGCCGTGAAGGCGCGGATCCTGGACCCGCTGGAGATGCGCCGGACGACGGTCGGCATGGACGGCGGGCCGGCACAGACGGGGTACTACGTGCCGCCGTTCTCCGACGTACCGGTCCGCGAACCGCTGCTCGACCTCGGCGCGATGGACGCCTGCGGCGGGCTGGCCTCGACCGCCGAGGACCTGGCGAAGTGGGCGATGTTCGTCGCGAACCCGGTCGACGAGGTGCTGTCCAAGGACACCCTGGACGAGATGTGCCAGGTGCAGATCATGGCCGACGTGGACCGCTGGCAGCTCGCGTTCGGACTCGGGTTCATGCTGCTGCGCCGCGGCGACCGGTTGTTCGTCGGCCACGACGGCGGCATGCCCGGCCACATCACGTCGACGTTCGTCGACCGCTCCTCCGGTACGGCGGGCATCGCGCTGTTCGGCGCCACCTCGTCACCGGCCCCGAGCGCGCTGGCGACCGACCTGATCATCAAGGTCCTCGAGGACGACCCGCTGCCGCCGGAGGCCTGGGTCCCCGGCACCGCCGTACCCGACGAGCTGTCCGGCGTCCTCGGCACCTGGTTCACCGAGGGTTCTCCGTTCAACTTCTCGGTGAAGAACGGCGTACTCGAGGCGAAGTCCCCCGCAGCGGCCGAGTACCAGTCCCCCGCCGTCTTCGAACGCCTCTCCGAGGACACCTACCGCACCGTCTCCGGCCGCGAGACCGGCGAACTCCTCCGCATCACCCGCGACCCCGCCGGCCACCCCACAAAGTTGCACTGGGCAACCTACCTCTGCACCCGCCAACCCCTCTCCTTCGGCGAGCTCACCACCTAGACGACGCAGAAGTCGTTGCCCTCGGGGTCTTGTAGCCAGAGGTGGTCGAGGGTGTTGTCGGTGGAGACCTCTTGGACCAGGGTGGCGCCGGCGGCGAGGAGTTCGTCTCCGGTACGGCGGATGCGTTGTTCGCGGAGGTGTTGGGGCTCGGAGCGGCCGCCTGCTACCTGGAGGTCCAGGTGCAGGCGGTTCTTGACGGTGCGGGGCTCGGGGACCTTGAGGAACGAGATGGACGGGAGGGCGCCGTTCGGGTCGGAGATCGAGGCGCCGTCGTTCCACTCGTCCTCGGGGACGTTCAGATCGGTGAACCACGCCTCCCAGGTGTCCCAGCCGGCCGGCGGATCCGAGGCCGTGTAGCCGAGCGCCGTGCACCAGAAGCGTGCGACCAGCGCCGGGTCGGCGCAGTCGATGGTGAGCGTCCACTTCGTCGTCATACCGGTCAGTCTGTCGGTCGGGGCCGACAAAGTGGTCCTGCGTGCAGGCAGAACCCGCCGATCCGGCGCGGATTCGGCCGATTCGACGGGTTCTGCGTGCGTGCAGGTTCAGGTACGGCGGCGGTACGCGCGGATCGCGAGCGGGGCGAAGACGCCGACCAGGCCGACCATCCAGGCGAGCGTGATCAGCAGCGGCTTCTCGATCGGGCCGCCGAGCATCAGGCCGCGCATCGTGTCGACCAGGTACTTGACCGGGTTGACGTTCACGAACGCCTGCAGGAACCCGGGCAGCGTGCTGGTCTGCACGAACACGTTGCTGCCGAACGTCAGCGGGAACATCACCAGGAACGCCACACCCTGCACGCCCTGCGCGGTCTTCAGCGACAGCCCGAGCCAGACCCAGATCCAGCACATCGACAACGCGAACGCCAGTACGACGACCAGCGCGAGGACGCCGTACCCGACGCCGTTCCGGAACCGGAACCCGAGCGCGAACCCGGTCCCCATCAGGATCACGATCGAGAGCGAGTACCGGACCGCGTCGCCGAGCACCGCTCCGACCAGCGGCGCGATCCGGGCGATCGGCAGCGCCCGGAACCGGTCGAACACGCCCTTCGCGAAGTCGTCGTTCAGCGCCACGCCGGTGCCCATCGTGGAGAACACCACCGTCTGCACCAGCAGACCGGGCAGCAGGAACGGCAGGTAGTCGCGCCAGCCGCCGCCCTGCGCGATCGCGCCGCCGAACACGAACAGGAACAGCACCAGGAAGATGATGGGCTGGAACGTCACGTCTGCCAGGGCTTCCGGGTTCTGCCGGATCCGTACGACGTTCCGCCAGGCGAGCGTCAGGCTCTGCTGCACCCAGGCGAACGGGTTGGCCCGCCGGGCCAGGTGGGTCGGCTCGAGTGTCGCGGTGGTCATCGGCCCGCTCCTTCCAGGATCTTCGGCTCTTCGGTGGTGTGACCGGTCAGCGCCAGGAACACCTCGTCCAGGCTGGGCAGCCGCAGCGACAGCTCGGTCACCGCGATCCCGGCCTCGTCCAGCCGCCGTACGACGACCGGCATCGACGAGCCGTCCGTCACCGGCACGCTGACCAGCGTGTTCACCACGTCGACGGTCGGCCGGGTACCGACCGATTCGGCGACGATCGCGGCCACCCGCTCGATGTGCGAGGGCTCCGCCGGGCGGACGTCCAGCGATTGTTTGCCGGCCTGCGCCTTCAGCTCGGCCGGCCGGCCGTTCGCGACCACGGCGCCCTTGTCGAACACCACGATCGAGTCGGCGAGCGCGTCGGCCTCTTCGAGGTACTGCGTGGTCAGCAGTACGGTGGTCCCGTCGAGCACCAGGTTCCGTATTGTCTCCCAGACGCCGTTGCGGGCGTGCGGGTCGAGGCCAGTGGTGGGCTCGTCGAGGTACAGGATGCTCGGGCTGCCGACCAGGCTCGCGGCCAGGTCGAGCCGGCGGCGCATACCGCCGGAGTACGTCTTCGCGATCCGGTCGCCCGCGTCGGTCAGCTCGAACCGCTCCAGCAGTTCGTCCGCCGTGGTACGGGCCCGCGGCCGTGAGTACCCGAGCAGCCGGCCGATCATGATCAGGTTCCGGCGCCCGGACATGTCCTCGTCGACCGACGCGTACTGCCCGGTCAGGCCGATGATGCTGCGGACCTTCCCGGCTTCGCGGACGACGTCGTACCCGCCGACCGTGGCATGCCCGGCGTCCGGCCGGAGCAGCGTGCCGAGGATGCGGACCGCGGTCGTCTTACCGGCGCCGTTCGGGCCGAGGACCCCGAGAACCGTACCGGTCGGCACGCTCAGGTCGACGCCGGCAAGCGCGGTCGTACTGCCATATTTCTTGACCAGACCGACCGCCTCGATGGCGACCTGATTCGTTGTGGTCATCGGTTCCTCCCAGTTGCCTTACTGCACTGGGACTACCGTCTCGCTCACCCCTGGCACCGCCCTGGCTTTCCGCTGTCAGCCCGTGTCAGCGCGCTGTCTCAGCCTCCAGCGGCAGGACCCGGTTGGCCAGCAGTGCCTGGTATGCCTCCGGGTTGTAGCGGGCCAGGTTGCCACGGGCCTTCCGGCGGTACTTGAGGATCTGGCGGGTGCCGATCGCCCACAACACGTACTGGAACGCCAGCGCGACCTTGAAGTCGCCGATCGCCATCGGGGCACCGCCGGACGAGGCGTCCAGCAGTACGCCGACCATCCCGATGCAGAGCAGCGTCGCGATGAAGCCTCCGGTGTTGACCATCCCGTTCGCGGCGCCGAACCGAGTAGTCGGGTTGAACGTACGGGCGTAGTCCAGCCCGAGCATCGAGCCCGGTCCACCGGCCGCCTGTACGACGATCAGCGCCAGCAGTACCGGCATCGGTGCACGGCCCGGCCAGAGCAGTACGACGGTCCACATCACGACGGAGCCCGCGATTACCGCCAGCACGATCCACGAGCGGTAGAACGGGAACTTGGCGGCGTACCGTCCGACAACAGGCCCGTAGCAGAGGCCGGCGAGTACTGGGATGATCAGCATGGCCGCGGCAGTCGTTGGGGCGACCCCCTGTCCCTGTACGAGGAACGGGTAACCCCAGAGCAGTCCGAAGGTGCTCCCGGAGAAGCTCGTCGTGAAGTGCGTCCACAGGCCCAGACGTGTGCCCGGTTCGTTCCAGGCGCGGCGCAGGTTCTTCTTGACCTCGTCGAACGGCAGCTTGGCGCGGCGGAGCGGTTCGTCGTACGGAGTGTTCTTGACGAGCAGCAGTACGAGTACGCCGGTCGCGAGGCTCAGCACTGACGCAGCGGCGAACGTGGGCGTCCAGCCGAACGCGTGGAAGGCAGCAGCCATCGGAACGGTCGACATGATCGCACCGAGACCACCGAGCATTCCTGTCGCCTGTGACATCACGGGCTGGCGTAGCGCAGGGAACCAGGACATGACCACGCGCAGCACACTGATGAACACCAGTGCGTCGCCAACACCCAGCACTGCGCGGGCAGCGAGCGCAGCGGGGTACGAATTGACCATGCTGAACGCGGACTGCGCTACGAACAGCAGGCCGGACGCAGCGATCAAGAGGCGCTTGGAACCGTAACGGTCGAGCAGTACGCCGACGGGGACCTGCATGGCGGCGTACACCGTGAGCTGCACGACGGTGAAGCTGGCCAGCGCGGATGCGGAGATGTGGAAGCGTTCCGCGGCCTGCAGACCTGCCACGCTCATGGAGCCGCGGTGCAGCACGGTGACGAGGTACGTCAGGACAGCGGTGGCCCACACCGCCCAGGCACGCCGTCCGCCCAGAGGGTAGCGAAGTTCGTTCACCGAGTGCCCCGCAGATCCGTCGCGGCGGTCTCGATGTGGGCGATCACGAGCTCACGGAAGCGCTTCACACTGTTGCCGCCGAGGGCCTCGATCAGCTCCTGGTGCGCGGTGATCGACTTGTCCATCCGGGCCGGCTGGACCTCGATCCCGGGCACCCCCATCCGGACCTGGCGGTCCCGGAGGCTGTTGTAGAGCTTGGCCAGGATTTGGTTGCCTGCGGCATCGACGATCGCCTCGTGGAAGGCGCGGTCGGCCTCCAGGAAGCTCTTCGCGTCACCGGCTTTGCGGTGTGCGCGCATCTCGTCGACGCGGGCGATCAGCGCCTCGATCAGCTTCTTGCGGCGCGGCCAGACCTTGGCGGCGGCGTGCGTCTCGATCAGCTCGCGGGCCTCGAGCACGTCCTCGATCTCCTGCGGCAGCACCGGGAGGACGAGCGCACCCTTCTTCGGGTAGAGCTTGACCAGGCCGGACTCCTCGAGGCGAAGCAGGGCCTCGCGGACCGGCGTACGGGAGACACCGACCGCGGTTGCCAGCTCACCCTCGGTGAGCAGTTCGCCTCCCGGGTAGGCCCGGTCGAGGATCGCGGCCTTCACGTACGCGTACACACGCTCCGCCGCGGGGATCTTCTCCACCCCCGGCGCCGCCTCGACCACCACCCGCGCGATCTCCGCGGTCTCGTCACCCAATGTCAACGCGTCACGTGCCGCGTTCCCGCCTGCCACTGCCACCCCACCCATACGACTCGTATCTTTGTTGTATCTATCCTACACACGGAGACAATCCACTGTCGAAGCCGAGTATTCCCCAGGTTATCCACAGGCGTATCCACACGATGTGTGCAACTGAGCGTGATTTCGCGGCTGCATGCAGGGTTTCCCCTGCGTTGTGGATGAAGAACTCCGCTTCTCCGCGATCCGGCCTAGAGTCTCGGGTTATCGGTCCGGACCCGTCCGTCCGGCCCCTGCCCCTGAGGAGGGCCTCGTGTCCCGAACTCCCCGTCCCCGCCGGCTGGCGGCCGCCCTCTCCGCGGCCGCGCTGGCGTCCGTGTCACTCGGCGCCACCACCGGCGCCCACGCGGCCACGACCACCGGCCCGTTGATGAACTACGTGGTCAACACGAAGGCCACGCCCGGTCACGTCCGCAAGACCGAGGACGCGATCAAGGACGCCGGCGGAAAGGTCCTGGTCTCGTACCGGCAGCTCGGCGTGGTGATCGCGCAGTCCACCAACCCCGACTTCCGTACCGACATCCGCGCGACCCACAACGGCCGTGAGGTCGAGTCGGTCGGCGCCACCCGCACCGCCGCGGTCAGCGAAGGTGGCATGAACGCGGTCGACGAGAGCACTGCGACCCCGGTTGCCGACCCGCGCGAGGGCGAGCAGTGGGACATGCAGCAGATCAAGGCGGACCAGGCGCACGCGGTCACCGACGGTTCCCGCAGCGTGCTGGTCGGCATCAACGACAGCGGCGTCGACGACAACCACCCGGACCTCGCCCCGAACTTCGACGCGGCGGACTCGGTCAGCTGCATCAACAACGGCGTACCGGATCGGACTGTCGGCGCCTGGCGGCCGACGACCAGCTCGCACGGTACGCACGTCGCCGGCACCGTCGCGGCCGCGCGGAACGGCATCGGCATCGTCGGCGTCGCGCCCGGCGTCCGGATCGCGTCCGTCAAGGTCGTGAACGACAGCGGCTTCATCTACCCGGAGTACTCGATCTGCGGGATCGTCTGGGCCGCCGAACACCACATGGCCGTCACCAACCACAGCTACTTCATCGACCCGTTCGAGTTCTGGTGCAAGGACAACGGCGACCAGGGCGCGGTCCAGGAAGCGGTACGGCGCGCGTACGCCTGGGCCACCGGCCAGGGCACCCTCTCCGTCGCGGCGGCGGGTAACTCGAACTACGACCTCGCCAACAAGACCACCGACAACGGCAGCCCGAACGACTCGACCGCGACCCCGCGGACGATCAACAACAACTGCCTCGACATGCCGACCGAACTCCCCGGCGTGATCACCGTCGCCAGCACCACGCGGACCGGCTCGCGGAGCAGCTTCTCGAACTTCGGCCTCAACAAGATCGACGTAGCCGCCCCCGGCAGCTCGATCCTCTCCACCCTGCCCGGCGGCGGCTACGGCCTGATGAGCGGCACCTCGATGGCCTCCCCCCACGTCACCGGCATCGCCGCCCTCATCAAGTCCACCCACCCGTCCTGGGGCCCGCGCGCCATCGAACGAGCCCTCCAACAAGAGGCCGACGACGCGGCTTGCCCCACCACCCCCGACGCCCGCTGCACCGGCACCACCGCCAACAACTCCTTCTATGGCGAAGGCATCGCCGACGCCCTGGACGCCGTAACCCACTAAGCCGAGTGGGGGTCCACCGCCCGGGACCCCCACTCACCCCAAAGAACTGACAGCCAGGCGTACTGGAATCAGGAAGAGCTGACAGGCTGTGTACTACGTCAGCCCACAGCGGTTCCTTCGCACGGCTCCTCCGTCGCCGAGCTACACGCCGCCCCACCCACCGTCCGGCTGCCGCCGGTCCACCACGCGCTGGTCGGAGTCGATCCGCTTCGAGAGCCGCCGTACGACGTCCTCGACCCGAGCGGGCCTATCTGCTTCCGGTTACCGCCGGGGGAGCATCCGACGATCGCCGCGACTTGCCGGCCACCGGCGGCGAGCTGCGGGCTACCGGCTGCGGTCTACGGGCTACCGGCTGCGGGCTATCGCTCGCATGCGACTACTAGGCCATCGCCGCAGCCCGGGTGAGTCGTCGGTGGCATTCGCGGTTCGGGGACTGGCCGCGGTACGCGACTGCCGGGTGCGCTCAGGTGGCCTGGGATTCCCGGGAGCGCAGGCCTTGGCGGCGGCGCTAGACGGCTGGGTCTACTGCAGGTGGGGATAGAGGGTGAGTCGGGCGCCTGTGGCGGCGCTGATGACGGCTCGGTTTCCGAGGGGGTCGGCCAGCGTGACGGTTGTTGGTGTGCCGGCATTCAGCTGCTTTGATCGCTTCCGGTGACGAGCCAGTAGACCTCGGTCCACTGCTGGTTCGGGTCGTCGTTGTGCGGTCCGTACACCTCCCAGCGCGTGCGGGTCGGTTCGTTCCCATGGGCGGAGCACCAAGCCACAACGGCGTCGTGAGCTGCCCCGACGCCCGCAAAAGGCCCGTGATGGACCGTGACCGCGGCGGTTCCCTCGGGCAGGTGAGAGGTGACCACCCGGCCGGTGAGGGGGCATGGCTGCTCGAGCACGACGCCGACCTCCACGTTCGGTACGTCGTCGCGGTAGAGCATGACGTTGCGGCAACCGCTGGTGATCCCGCCCGCTCGGAGGCAGTCCCAGACCTCACCGAGCAGCCGCCCCCAGAGTGCGGGGAACTCCCGCCACGTAGTGCCGGCGACCACGACCGCAGTCGGACGGGCCTGAACCTGCCGAATGGTCACGTCATACTCCACCGCGGCATCATCTCCCACGAGTGCATTGACGACCACCCCCTGCGAAGTCGGCGATCGATGAGTCGATGGGCGTTGGTTCGCGGTTGCCGAGTTGATCGGGTACTGCGGATCCCGCACTTTCTAACCGGTGGTGATCAGGACGATGCCGGCGACCACCACGGCTGCGGCGGTGGCTCGTTTGGGGCCGAAGCGTTCGTGGAAGACGAGGGCGCCGATGACGGCGCCGAAGATGATGCTGGTCTCGCGGAGCGCGGCGATGGCGGCGGGGGTGCCGCGGGTCTGGGCCCAGAAGCCCTGCAGCATGAAGACCCAGCCTCTGTACGTGCCTTTCGGCAGTTTCCACGAGGTTGTTTCAAGGGGGCGGGCGTTCCAGCCGAGGGTGGCGGCGGACGCGGTGGTGATGGCGCGGACGTGCAGGTCGGCGACACCTACCGCACCCAAGCGGTTGAGGTCAACGCGTCTTTCCGGAACATCTCCGTCGCCCAGCGCAAGATTGTTTCCGGAAAGCTGGCCGAAGAGGCCGCGCGTCGTAGGCCCGAGTGGGATCACCCGGGCCTACCGGGTTCAGAACATCAGTGCGCGGGCCGGGTCCTCGAGGATGCTTGCTACGTCGGCGAGGAAGGTGGAGCCCTTTTCGCCGTCGATCAGGCGGTGGTCGAACGACAGCGCGAGCGTGGTGATCCAGCGCGGGACGATCTCGTCGGCCACCACCCACGGCTGCTTGCGGACCGCGCCGAACGCGAGGATCGCGGCCTCGCCCGGGTTGATGATCGGCGTACCGGCGTCGACGCCGAACACGCCGACGTTGGTGATCGTGAACGAACCGCCCGCCTGGTCCGCCGGCTGTGTCCTGCCTTCGCGGGCGGTGGCGACCAGCTCGTTCAGCGCCTTGCAGAGGTCGGGCAGGGTGCGCGAGTCGGCGCCCTTGATGTTCGGGACGATCAGCCCGCGCGGGGTGGCTGCGGCGATGCCGAGGTTGACGGCGCCCTTGTAGACGATCTCCTGGGCCTGTTCGTCCCAGGACGCGTTGACGATCGGCGTACGGCGGGCCGCCAGCGTGACGGCCTTCGCGACGATCAGCAGCGGGGAGACGCGGAGGTCGCGGAACGCCTTGTCGGCCTTCAGTCGCTCGACGAGTTCCATCGTGGCGCTGACGTCGACGGTGATCCACTCGGTCACGTGCGGCGCGGTGAACGCACTGGCAACCATCGCCTGTGCCATCACCTTCTGTACGCCCTTCACCGGTACGCGGGTGTCGCCTTGTGTGCTCACCACCGGTGCGGGCCGGTACGCCGACACGCTCGGCAGTTCGTCAACGGGCGGCGCGGCCGGGGTCGCGACGTACGCCTCCACGTCCGCCCGCGTGATCACGCCACCGGCGCCAGTCGGTGCGACTGCTCCCAGATCGATCCCCAGATCCTTGGCAAGCTTCCGCACGGGCGGCTTCGCCAGTACATGCACGACCCCGTTCCCCCCGGTAACCGGCGCCTGGGTGGAAGGGGCGGGCGCATACGCCGGGGGTACGGCAGGCGTTTGGGCAGGCCCGGCCGGGGCGCCCGGTGCGTACGCCGGAGGCGCAGCAGGTGCTGGGGGTGGGACGGGGGGTGCCGCCAGGGCGGCTGCGCCGGGTGCGGGTGCTGCGGTGGCGCTGCCCACACCACCAGCCGCGTGCGCCGCGTGCGCCGCGCCTACGGCGGGTTTGCGTTGGCGGCGTTTGGCTTCGGTGGTTTTGGGGCCGTAGCCGACGAGGACCGCCGTACGGCCGCCGGTCTCCTCCGGCTCCGGAGCGGGCGGCTGCTCGCCCGCGGACTCGGTCTGCACAGAGATGATCGGCGTACCGACCGGGACTGTCTCGCCCTCCGGCACCAACAGCTCGGTGATCACACCGGCGAAGGGAACCGGGAGCTCGACCAACGACTTGGCGGTCTCGATCTCGACGACGGTGTCGTTGAGTTTGACCGTGTCGCCGGGCTTGACCTTCCAGCTGACGATCTCGGCCTCGACCAGCCCCTCACCGACGTCGGGGAGGCGGAACTGCTGGATGCCCATCAGTACCCCATCACCCGGTCGACGCCGTCCAGGACGCGATCCAGGCCGGGCAGGTACTCGTCCTCCATCCGCGACGGCGGGTACGGCGTGTCGTACCCGGTCACGCGCAGTACCGGCGCCTCCAGGTGATAGAAGCACTCCTCCGTCACCCGCGCCGCGATCTCCGACCCCGGACCGAACGAGTACGGCGCCTCGTGCACCACGACCGCCCGCCGGGTCTTCTTCACGGAGGCAAAGATCGTCGCCAGGTCGAACGGTGCGATCGTCCGCAGGTCCACGACCTCCAGGTTGCGCCCGTCCTCGACCGCGGCCTCGGCCGCCTGCAGACACGTCTTCACCATCGGCCCGTAACAGAGCAGGGTCGCGTCCGTACCCTCCCGGACCACCTTCGCCTTGTGCAGCGGCAGCTCCGGCGGCGTGGACTCGTCCAGCTCGGCCTTCTCGTGGTAGCGCCGCTTCGGCTCGAAGAACACGATCGGGTCGTCGGACGCGATCGCCTGCTGGATCATCCAGTACGCGTCGACCGGGTCACCGCAGGAGATCACCTTGAGCCCTGGCACGTGCGCGAACAGCGTCTCCGGCGACTCCGAGTGGTGCTCGACGGCGCCGATGCCGCCGCCGTACGGGATCCGGATGACGATCGGCATCCTGATCTTGCCCATCGACCGGTAGTGCATCTTCGCGACCTGGCTGATGATCTGGTCGTACGCCGGGAACACGAACCCGTCGAACTGGATCTCACACACCGGGCGGTACCCGCGCAGTGCGAGCCCGACCGCCGTACCGATGATCCCGGACTCGGCCAGCGGGGTGTCGATCACCCGGTCCTCGCCGAAGTCCTTCTGCAGTCCTTCGGTGACCCGGAAGACTCCCCCGAGCTTGCCGATGTCCTCGCCCATCACGAGGACCTTCGGGTCCTTCTCCATCGCGGCCCGGAGCCCGGCGTTGATGGCCTTGCCGAGAGTGATCCTGGTCATCGCTCAGCCCTCGCCTTCGAACGAAGCGGCGTACGCGACGTACTGGTCGCGCTGCTCGGCCAGTTGCGGCGTCTCGTCGACGTACACGTTCTGGAAGAAGTCGGTGAGCACCGGGTCGGGCAGTGCGAGACAGCCGGCCCGCAGCTCGGCGGCGACCTTGTCCGCCTCGGCCTCGAGCTCGTCGAAGAAGTCGTGCTCGACCATGGCGTGCCGGGTCAGGTACGCGTGCACGCGCTCGATCGGGTCCTTGAGCTTCCAGTGCTCGAGGTCCTCGTTGAGGCGGTACTTCGTCGGGTCGTCGGACGTGGTGTGCGCGCCCATCCGGTACGTGTACGCCTCGATCAGCGTCGGCCCGCTGCCCTCGCGGGCGCGCTTCAGGGCCTGCTGGGTGACGGCGTACGTCGCGAGTACGTCGTTGCCGTCGACGCGGACGCCGGGGAAGCCGAAGCCGGCCGCGCGCTGATACAGCGGGATCCGGGTCTGCCGGTCGATCGGCTCCGAGATCGCCCACTGGTTGTTCTGGCAGAAGAAGACCACCGGGGCGTTGAACACCGAGGCCCAGATGAACGCCTCGTTGACGTCACCCTGGCTGCTGGCGCCGTCACCGAAGTACGCGACCGTGGCCTCGCCGTTGTCGGCGTCGCCGATCGCGTGGTCGCGCTGCTGGCCCATCGCGTACCCGGTCGCGTGCAGCGTCTGGGCGCCGATCACGATCGTGTACAGGTGGAAGTTGTTGTCCTTCGGGTCCCACGCGCCCTGGTCGACGCCGCGGAACAGGCCGAGCAGGTTCAGCGGGTTGACCCCCTGGCACCACGCGACGCCGTGCTCCCGGTACGTCGGGAAGACCATGTCCTTCTTGTTCAGGGCCCGGCCGGATCCGATCTGCGCGGCTTCCTGGCCGAGCAGCGACGCCCACAGGCCGAGCTCACCCTGGCGTTGCAGGGCGGTCGCCTCGGTGTCGATCCGGCGTACCAGGACCATGTCCCGGTAGAAGCCCTTGATCGTCTCGTCGTCGAGGTCGAACGAGTAGTCCGGGTGCTCGACGCGCTCGCCTTCGGGCGTCAGGAGCTGGACGAACTCGACCTCTTCGGAGGCCTGGGGCGGACTGACCGGCGCCTCGTGTGGCGCGAACACTTCCGGGGCAGGGCCCGGCACCGACTCACTCACATGCACTCCTCGGGTTCGAGCGCGGGATCGCCGCGACCGCAACGTTGCACGGGTCCCCCCGCTCTTGCCGGATGCGGCTTTCGCAGGCTGGTCCGCGTGATTCCAGGGGTTGATGCACTGCTGGCAGTGGACCTCCTCACTGGTCTCACTCCCATCTTGCCGGACACCGTACAGACCAGGTGCCTGATCCGCTAACTTCCTGGACTCCAGCAGGTACGGCGGTACCGAAATCGGTCCTGCGCTGAGACACCAGTCCATCCACTGGTCCTATCCACACGCTCCTCCTCCAGCACTCCAGCACCCCGGCGACGCAGTGTCACAACTTCGTCTCGACGGACGGCATTGGCGGGATCCGGCCGTCGCATGGCCGGAAACCTGCTTGCGCGCGCCCGCGCGCGAGGCCTAGCGTAAGCATCGTTCGCATAAAACACCCCTGACACCCCGAGGAGGGTCGCGATGGCACTGCCCCCGCCGAAGTGGCCGGGACCGGCGCCCGACCGGCCTCCGGCGCGACGATCTGGACCGCGCTCGCGGTGGTGTACGTCGTCTGGGGTTCGACGTACCTGGCGATCCGGGTCGTGGTCGAGGCCGAGATCCCGCCGATGCTCGGGATGGCCACCCGATTCCTCACCGCCTCGGTGCTGATGGCGACCGGGCTGGCGCTCAAGTCGGGATGGCGGCGGCTGCGGATCACCCGCCGGGAGGCGATCGGAGCGGCCACGGTCGGTGTCCTGCTGCTTGCCCTCGGCAACGGCGCGGTCGCGATCGCCGAGCAGACGGTCCCGTCCGGGCTGGCGGCGTTGCTGGTCGCGGCGATCCCGCTGTGGCTGATGCTGCTGCGCGTCGGCGGCGGCGAGCGGCCGCGCGCGATGACGTGGGTCGGAGTGCTGATCGGATTCGGCGGGGCGGCGCTGCTCGCGCTGTCGGGTGGCAACACGAGCGCGAAGCCGTTGTCGGTGGCGATCCTGGTGGTCGGCACGATCTGCTGGGCGATCGGTTCGCGGTACGCTCCCCGACTCGGCCTGCCGCGGGACCCGCTGGTCACGGCGCTCTACGAGATGGTCTTCGGCGGCACGGCGATGGTGCTGTTCGGCGTGCTGCGGGGTGAGCCGGGGCGGCTGCACTTCGACCGGATCCACGGCAGCGGGTGGATCGGGCTGGCGTACCTGGTGGTGTTCGGGTCGCTGCTCGCGTACACGGCGTACTCGTATCTGCTCGCGAACGCCCCGATCTCGCTGGTCGGCACGTACGCGTACGTGAACCCGGCGGTCGCGGTGTTCCTCGGCTGGCTGATCCTGAGCGAGCGGCTGACCTGGCAGATCCTGCTCGGCGGCGCGGTGATCATCGTCGGCGTCGCCCTGGTGGTCACAGCCGAACGCCGGCGGGCGTAACAGCCGGCGGATGACAAAGGAAAGACCCGGGCCCCAAGGGACCCGGGTCTCCCACCGCTGCCGATGCGCGCGGCAGCGGGTCTGGCTGCCGGTCGCGCCCTGCCCCGAAAAAACACGGCACGAAACTCCGGCAATGGTTCCAAATTGTTCCGACGAATCGTGCTATTGCCAATTCGGCAGCCACCGAGCCCGCCGAAACAATCCGCCGATTCACCGGGCTATCCGTCACCCGCGCTGACTCAACGACGCACCCGTGGCCTGGTTACGGGCAGGTCCATCTCAACTTCCGCTCACCAATATTACTGCCGCATCAGGGAATTTAGTTGACAAAAAAGTTTGTAACCGGCCGCGCCAGGCGTCGTTACCACTAAGACGAATCCGTCAAACCCGAAAGGAAACCTGGCAAAATGCAGGTAACTCGCAAGATCGTCATCGCAGCTGCGGCGGCGACCGTTGCTACCCTTGGTGTCGCGAGCTTCGCGGGCGCCAACATGCTCGACGACGCGCAGAAGAAGGCCCAGGTCCAGGGTCTCTCTGACCAGGTGTCAGCTCTCTCCCAGGGCGGCAACTACGACGCGGGCCACGCTCGCTGGTGGGGCATGCACAAGGACGGTTCGCTGGTTGCTCTCGACCGCAACGACCTCGGTGCAGTTCAGGCCTGCCACAACTTCGGTGCCGGTACTGGCATCGGCGGCACGGTCCCGGCTCAGGACATCACCGGCATCATCGGCTGGGGCAACAACGGCAACAGCATCACCGCCGTCAAGACCTGCGAGCAGAGCAACCAGCAGAACCGCAAGTGGTACAAGGCCGACGGCAACGGCGTTGTCTCGGTCAGCGACAACAAGGTCGGCCCGTGGCAGGTCTGCCACAACGAGATTGACGCCACCGGCATCGGCGGCACCGTTCCGCTGACGAACCCGACCGGCATCCTGGGTCTGGACAACAGCGGCAACTCGATCGACTCGCTGAAGACCTGCGAGCAGAGCAACGAGCAGAACAACTGACCCTCCCTGGTCAGTGATGCAGGACCCGAACCAGCCACCTCGGTGGGTTGACTGATTCGGCGCAACACCGCGGCGCCGGGAGCAAGCCTCACTCCTCCCGGCGCCGCTTCTTTGTGTGCGCTCAGAGGCTTCGGCGGTCTATGCAGGAGCCGTTGGGGAGAGGATCTGTGGGGCCGCGGAGTTGAGCAGGACGGCTAGGTCGTAGGACTCCGGGTCGGTGCCGGACGAGAGAGCTCACTGGTGCCAGGTACGGGCGACGGTGAGGAACAGGTTGTTGGCCTCGGGTTCGCCGATGGTGATGCGGACGCCGTCGCCGGGGAACGGGCGCACCGACACGCCCTCGGCCTGAACGGCCTCGGCGAACTTCGCGGTGTCGTCGCCGAGTTCGAGCCAGACGAAGTTCGTCTCCGACTCCGGGACGTTCCAGCCCGCGGCCTGCAGTTCGGCGATCACCCGGCGGCGCTCCTCGACGAGCGTGTCGACGCGTTCCAGCAACTCGTCCTCGACGGCGAGCGACGCGATCGCGGCCGCCTGCGCGACGTAGCTGACCCCGAACGGGAGCGCGCACTTGCGGATCGCGCCGACCACGGCCGGATGCCCGATCGCGTACCCGACGCGGAAGCCGGCCAGCCCGTACGCCTTCGAGAACGTCCGCAGTACCAGCACGTTCGGCCGGTCACGGTACAGCTCGACCCCGTCCACGACATCGGTCTCCCGGACGAACTCGCGGTACGCCTCGTCCAGCACGACCAGCACGTTCGGCGGTACGGCGTCCAGGAACGCGACCAGCTCGTCGCGGCGTACCACCGGGCCGGTCGGGTTGTTCGGCGTACAGACCAGCACGACCTTCGTCCGGTCGGTGATCGCCGCCTCCATCGCCTTGAAGTCGTGCCGCGCGTCGGCGGTCAGCGGCACCTGGACCGACGTCGCGCCGGTCAGCTGCACCGCGATCGGGTACGCCTCGAACGAGCGCCAGGCGTACACGACCTCGTCACCGTCCGCGACCGTCGCCTGCAGCAGGTGGTACAGCAGCGCGACCGACCCGGTACCGACCGCGAGGTCGCTGACCGGTACGCCGAACCGGTCCGACAGCGCCTCGAGCAGGTCGACCGCACCCATGTCCGGGTAGCGGTTCATCTGCGCCGCGGCCTCGGCGGCGGCGGCGAGCACACCCGGGAGCGGCGGGTACGGGTTCTCGTTGCTGGACAACTTGTACGTCGGCCGGCCGTCGGTGCGCTCCGGCGGACGGCCCGGCTTGTAAGCCGGCACGTCGTCCAGACAGGCGCGAAAGCGAACCTCGTTGTCAGGGGTCATGCCCGCAGGTTAGTCCCTACCGCATCCCGGAACCACCCTCCTTGAGGCCGCCTCCCAGGGATCGTTTGACTCCGGGTACGTCGAGCCTCAAACTGACTGATTGTCGGACAATCAGGGGATCCTGCACTTGGATCTCAACGGTTCAGGGAGGTAGTCGTGGGACAGCCGCTGGAGTGGGGCCGTCGCTATCTGATGGTCCGGCCGGACCACTTCCGGATCGACTACGTGATCAACCCGTACATGTCGACGCAGGACCAGCCGGACCCGGCGCTGACGCTGAAGCAGTGGGACGCGCTGCGGCAGGCGATCCTGGACGCCGGCGGCGAGGTCGAGGTACTGGAGCAGCGCGCCGACTCACCCGACATGGTGTACGCGATGAACCTCGGGCTGGCCGCCGCGGACGGCCGCGCGATGCTCTCGCACATGCGGTTCGAGCCGCGCCGGGCGGAGTCGCTGAGCGCGGCGGACTGGTTCACCGGGCAGGGCTTCCGGCTGGACCGGGTCGGTGGCGAGGGCGTCGGGCCGCACTTCGAGTCCGGCGACGCGTTCGTGTTCGGCGACAGCCTGGTTGTCGGGTACGGACCGCGAACCGACGTCGAGGCGCTCAAGAACCTGGCGACCGACTGGAACATCCGGGTCCGCGGGCTGCGGATCGCGCACGAGGGGATGTACCACCTCGACCTGCCGTTCTGCCCGGTGGACAGCACGCACGCGATGATCTACCCGCCGGCCTTCGACGCTGCGAGCCAGGGTGCGCTGTCCGGCATCGTCCCGGACCCGATCGTGCTCACCGACGAGGAGGCGTTCGCGTTCTCCGCGAACTCGATCGTCGTCGGCGAGACCATCATCATGCCCGCCTGCTCCGCACGCCTGCGCGACATCCTCACCACCCTCGGCCTCCGAGTAGTGGTCCTGGACCTCTCCGAGTTCCACAAGGGCGGCGGCTCAGCCCGCTGCCTCACCAACCCCCTGGACTTCCTTTTGATGCCCATCACCACTCCAGGCGGGGAACTGCACCTCCCCGCCTGACCTGGACTACTTGCTGGTCGTCCAGATGATGTCCAGGGTGGCTTGGTCCCAGCCGTAGCCCTGGATCCATTGGAGCGCCTTGGTTTTGCCTTGGGGGCCGAACACATCGATGGCCAGCGAAAGGGCCTCCGGGTTGTTCGGGTCGGTCTTCGAGGGAGCCCGAGTGGCTTCGAAGCCGTCGCCGACGTACGGGAGGTAGGTGAGCACGGGATACTTGGCGCGCAGCCGAGCCTGCATCTGGTCGAAGTGGCGGCCGGCCTCCCGTTCCAGCTGCATTTCCTGCTCCGGGTTCTGCTGGGCCCATTGGCGCCCTTCGGCGCTGTTCGCGTAGAGGTACATCTTGTAGCTCAGCGGATCGGTGCTGGACGTGAACGTCGCGGTGTAGCTCTGGAAGCCGCGCCGCTCGCCGACCAGCGTGTGCTCGCCGGGCTTGATCTTGACCTCACCGGTCGCGGGAATCTGATGCCCGTCGAGCGTCAGGGTGAGGTCGCCCGGGATCGACGAGACGCTGAGCTTGGCCTCCGAGCCACCCCGGAACAGCACGATGCTGCCGATCAGTACGACGAGCACCAACAGCACCACGCCGCCGATCATCAGCGGCCGCCGGTTCTCCTCAAGCATCGCTGTTCCCGTCCTAACTCAGTTCGTCGGCGTCGTCGTCGGTGTGGTGCCACCCTTGACCCGGAAGACCCAGAAGCCGTTCGGCCCGACGTCGTACAGGTTGTCCGCCGTGGGGACGTGCTGGCCGAGGGAGCCCGCCGCCGAGTCGAACCCGTTGGCCCACGGACCAACGTACAGATACGTGTGACCGGGCCCGTTCAGGATGTCGCCCGGTTTCATCCCGCCCGGTGGCGTCGTCTCCCAGTGGTCGTACTTCTCCGGATGAGCCAGCATGTAGTCCTTCTGAGCCGGCGTGAACACCTCTGGGAAGTTCGGGTCGGCGCCACTCATCCGCAGCACCGTCGCGACAAACCGCCCACAGTCGGTGTACGGGTCCTGGAGCGACTGCCAGTTGTCCTTCGTCACGCCGTCGTACTTCGCGATCGCCGCGACGTACTCCTGCTTCGCGAGGCTCGGGTCCGTACCCCAGTGCTTGTGCGGCTCTTCGGGCCAGGCGAGGTTCTTCGCGACCTGGGCGATGTTGCCGCTGCCGGCACCGCACGGGTCAGCGGCGGCAGCTTTCGGGTCGGCGGTCGGCGCCGCGCCACCCCACAGCTGCAACATGTGCTGGGCGTTCGCCTCGCGCTCGGCGTACGTGGGCGCGTTCGGGTTCTCGTGTCCCCCGAACCGTTCGAAGTCGCCGGCGAAGGCACGGGCGGCTTCCTCTACGGTCGTGGCCGCCCGGAGCGAGTCTCCTGCCGCCTTCTCCGGGAGCGGTCCCTGACCTAGGAGTTGCTTCTTCAAGAAGTCCAACTGGTAGGCGAGCGAGGAGATCTGGTCGTCCGAGACCCCGGCATCGCGGGACGGTTGGATCATCTTGCTGGCAGGCGTCCATTGCACCAGCCCCCAACCGCCACCGAAGCCCATGACATCGGCCGGTTTGGTCGCCATCGGCGGATGGTCGCCCTCCTTCATCATCGGCTCGACGAACGACTCGGCAATCATGTTCCCGAGGACGCCGGCCGCCTGCTCCTTGGTGTAGCCGTTCTGCACCAGGTAGTTGAAGACCTTCTGCTGGTTGTTCGTGCCGGAGAGGTCGCCGCCCTGGCAGCTGCAGGAGTTGCCGCTCGACGAGGACGGGTCGAGCTCGAACGGATTGCTGTCCGGCTTCCGCTGCGCCCAGTTGCCGTCGTTCTTCGCGTCGACCCAGAGCTCGAAGTGCAGATGCGCGCCGGTCATGCCGGGCGGTGCCTCGTCGCCGGAGCCCGACGTACCGATCACGTCGCCGCGCTTCACGGTGGCGCCGTCCGCGACGCTGGTGGTCTTGAGGTACTCGTACCGCGTCTCGACCTGGTCGCGGCGGATCCGGATCTCGTTGGACGTCACCTTGACGACGTTGCCGTCGGACGCCGCGTAGACCTTGCTGCCCTCGGCGACCTTGAAGTCGTAGGCCTGGTGACCGGGAACGTCCGGCGTGTCGACGGTCCAGTCCACCTCGATCTTGTGCGAGTCGGTCGGATAGCCCAGCAGGCTCTGCTCTTGATCGGCCGACGCACACTGTGCCGCGGCAGTGTTCAGGCCGCCCAGGGCGCTGAGCAGCATGATCAGCACGATGAGCAGCGGGAGGATGAGCAGGAGGCCGACTGCGCTCAGGATCGGCAGCGCTTTGCTGTCTCCCACGATGCTCTCCTCGCTCGGTCGAGTGGACTTCCGCGTCGGTCGGCGGAAGGGGCGGCCACTAGAGGAAAATGGTGCCTGAAAACCGGGTCATTGTGTCGGGAGTTATCCACAGGTTGGGTGACCGGGGTGGGGCGGGCGCGACAACAGGGCGGGTCTGGACGAGAATCTCCCCATGTACGAACGGCTGCGGGTGGACCGCTCGACCACGGTGGACCGGGTGGTCGACGCGCTGCGTGCCGCCCTGTTCGCCGGTGACCTGCAGCCTGGTACGCCGCTGCGTGAGCAACCGTTGGCGGAGGCGTTGGGAGTGGCCCGGAGCACGATCCGGGAGGCGATGACGATGCTGGTCACCGAGGGGCTCGCGGTCCGGGAGCCGAACAAGGGGGTCAGCGTCGCGATCCTGCATCCGGCAGCGGTCGCGGACATCTGCCGGGCCCGGTTCGTGCTGGAGTCGGCCGGGATCCGGGCGTGGTTCGACGCCGACGAGGCGGCCCGGGAGCGGGTGCGGGAGGCGATGCGGGTGTTCGCCGCGACCGCGAAGGACGGTGCCGATCCGGAGGCGCTGACCGAGACGCACCTGGCGATTCACCGGAGCCTGGTCGCGCTTACCGGGAGTGAGCGGCTGATCGCGACGGCGGACTCGGTGACCGGCGAGGCCCGACTGGCGCTGGCCCGGGTGGATGCGCTCCGACAAGACGCGCGCCAGCAGGTCGCCTCGCACCGCAAGCTGGTCCGGCTGCTGGAGCGCGGCGAGCTCGACGAGTGCGTCAAGGAGCTCCGGCGGCACCTCGCCGGCGCCGAGGAATCCCTCCTCGAAGCCATCACGACCCCGCCGAACTGACAGAGGTTGCCCCCCCAGCTGGAGGGTTGCCGACTGAAAATATGAGGGGGCAACCCTCCAGCTCGAGGGATACCCACTGAGCTGGAGGGTTTGCGCGGCGGCTGGGTGGGGCGCTACGGGGCGGGTGGATGGGGCGCTGCGGGGCGGGGCTTGCGGGTCAGGCTGGGGTGAGGCCGTCGGCGGTTAGGCCGTCGGGGTTAGGCCGTCGGCGGTGATGTCGTACGTCGTCGTGCCGACGCGGAGGCCGGTGAGGCGGGCGTCGGGGTCTAGGTCGGCGACCTGGGGGTTGGCGGTGACTGTGCCGTCCAGGGCTACCTCGATGCCGAAGATGCCTTCCAGGACCAGGCTGACCCAGGCGCCGGAGGACGAGCAGGACCAGTCGATCAGGTACGGGAACTGCGGCGGCGACTTCTGGGCGCCGCCGGCCATCGCAGGCTGGGCTTCCTCCACGAAGTGCGCCTGACCGCACGGCCCCTGGTTCGCGGACTTCGCGAGACCCGGGAGCCAGTCCAGCAGTACGTCGCCACGCCCGAGCGCGAACAGTGCGCGCCCCGCGTCGGCCGGCCACGCCGGGTACGCGCCGTTCCACTGGTGGTCCGGGCGGACGCTGAACGCGGCGTCGGCGTCGTACGGCGACAGCGCACGCATCCAGGTGGGCGTCTGCAGCTCCTTCTGGAAGAACGACACCATCTCCGCACACTGCGACTCGGACAGGTCGTCCGGGATCGTCGTACCGATGATGTTGAAGTCGTAGCAGTGCCGTACGGGTACCAGCGTGCCGTCAGGCTGCCGGGCGTGCCAGAAGCCCTTGCCCTCGACGTACAGCTCGTTGACGTGCCCTGCCTGCGAGGACGCCTCCTTACGGAGTAGAGCGCCACGGTCCGTGTCACCCGACCGGTCTGCGATCTCGGCGGCCACCCGCATGCACCAGACGTTGGCTGCGTTGAAGCTGGCCACCTCGTGCACGTAGCTGCTCACGCACTCCAGCAGGTTGTCGATGCCGCCGTAGTCGGCCAGTGCGTGCTCACCGCGCAGTCCGCGCCAGGCGGTCGCCCAGTCGTGTACGTGTTCCCCGACTGGCTTCGGACCAACAGAAACGTCCAGGAACGCCTCGTCACCGGTGAAGCGCACGTAGTCCCGCACCAGCCGGGTCATGGCGAAGTCGTTCACCGAGTACCACTGCCCGACCGGTCCGCCGGTCAGCCATTCGGTACCGAAGTGCTCGTGGATGTCCAGGTCGATCCAGTGCTCGATGTGCTTCCGCATCGGCTCCGGGTCCAGCAGCGCATGGGTCAGGGACGACAGGCTGTAGTCCCAGATGAACGTCGTGGTCTGCCAGTACCGCGGCATCAACGTGTCGTAGGTCCGCCCGAGGACGCTCGCCGGGTTGTCGCGGCGGAACCAGATGACGCCGAGCACGCCCCACCAGTAGAGCTTCTGCAGAGCCTCGTTGGAGGTCTCCAGCACCGGAAGCGAGCCGCTGAAGCCTTCGCTGGCCGGGTCGAACGCGTCGGCGAGCGCGACGCCCCACATGCTCTCCGCGACGGAGATGACCGCCGGTACGTCGGCCACACACACGTCGAAGTGCTCCGTCGCCTCGTCCAGCGTTCCGGCGAGCACATGCACGTACGACAGCCCTGCACGCCCATCCGCATCCAGTACGACGCTCGCCTGGAGCATCCCCCTGTCCACCGTGCTGGGTACGTCGAGGCCCTGCAGGCTCACGGCCGACCCGGACTCGCCGGTGCCTACAACCCGATTGTCGACAATCTGCAGCGTGTTGGGCTCGGACGGGGGCTGATAGTTGCTCCAGGCTCCGGGTGAGCGGGTCGCAGTACTGGCCAGGGAAAGCCCCAGGCTCACAGCGCGCCCCGGTGCTCCGGAAAGCTCCAGTTGCACGACGACGGCTGGGCGACCCGGAGCGCATGCGGTCGTGGTGCGGACGTGCATGCCGTCCACCGTCGTGGAGCGGACGACCTGGTCCGGGCGCCACACGACCTCGACCGTGCCGCCGTACGAGCGGGCCAGCCGGCCGTCGACGTACAGCTGGCCGGTGATGGTGTCGCCGTGGGAGTACGGCGGGAAGTTCACGCTCCGGATCGCGACGACGTCGTGGTCGACCTGCGCCGTACCCAGGAAGTTCGTCAGCCCGGGCGGGTTGAACATGTCGTCGTACGTGTGCGTGAGGACGTCGCTCGCCAGGTCGGCCGAACGTGGAATGGTCATGAGGCCTCCAGGCCTGGACTGAGGAGCGCAGGGAGCGAAGCGACCGGAACGACCGGAACGACCGGAACGACGAGGGAAGGCCTGGAGCCAAAGCCCCATGACCCGCCGCGCCGGAGGCGCGGCATGAGCAGAGTCATGACGGGTCGGCCCAATCGGTGTTCGGGAGCAGGGGGTACCAGTCCGGGCGGGCCGGATCGCGGTCGTACGGGTAGGAGCCGAGCTCGCGGAAGAGCTCGGCGTACTCGGCCAGCTTGTCGCGGTCCAGCTCGACGCCGAGCCCGGGCGCGTCCGGTACGGCGATCGCGCCGTCGACGTACGGAAGCTTGCCGCCGGCAATGATGTCGTCGCGCAGGTGGTGGTAGTGCGCGTCCGCGGCGAACGACAGGTTCGGTACGACGGCACCGAGGTGCAGCATCGTCGCGAGCTGGATGCCGAGCTCGCCCGACGAGTGCACGGCGACGCCGAGCTGGAACGTCTCGCAGACGCCGGCCGCCTTGATACACGGCCGGATGCCGCCCCAGAACGTGGTGTCCAGCAGGATCACGTCGACGGCGGGGTCGCGGACGTTCGCGGCGAGCTGCTCGAAGTTCACCACGACCGTGTTCGTCGCCAGCGGGATCGGGGTCTTGGAGCGGACCCGGCGCATGCCGTTGAGACCCCAGGTCGGGTCCTCGAGGTAGTCGTTGTCGAGGTCCTCGATGCCGCGCGCGAACCGGATCGCCTCCTCGACGCTGAACGCGCCGTTCGGGTCGAACCGGACGCGATGCCCGGGGAACGCCTCGGCCAGCGCGCGGAAGCACTCGCGCTCGTAGTCCGGCGGGAAGACGCCGCCCTTGAGCTTGTGCACGCTGAACCCGTGCTCGTCGACCAGCGAACGGGCGTGCGCCACCAACTGCTCGGCGGTGCGAATCTCACCGGTGCCGTCCTCCGCGGGATGCCGGAAGAACAGGTAGCTGGCGAACGGCACACGGTCCCGGACCTTGCCGCCGAGCAGCGCGTGCACGGGTACGCCGAGCTCGCGGCCCTGCAGGTCCAGGCACGCGAACTCGATTGCCGCGAGCAACTGAGTACGGTTGTTGTACAGGCTCGCGGTCGGGTTCGCGAGCATCCAGCGCAGCGCCTCGGTGCGGGCCGGGTCGTGGCCGACCAGGTACTCCTTCAGCCCGGCGACCGCGGCCTCGGCACTCTGCCCGCCGCCGCCCATCTCGCCAAGGCCGACCAGCCCGTTGTCGGCCTCGACCTCCACGACAGTCCGTACGAAACGTCCCCAGTGCGCTCCGTTGCTGTGTCGCAGCGGCGCCTCCAACGGCATCGTCACCGTGGTCGCGCGTACGTCGACGATCTTCACCGGGCGTCCTCCGGCAGTACGACGGGAAGCCCGGCGGTCAGGCCTCCGTCCACCTTCACGTCCGCACCGGTCACGAACGACGCGGCCGGCGAGGACAGGAAGTAGATGACCTCGGCAACTTCTCCCGGGTTTGCGACGCGCCCGAGCGGGTGCGAGCGGCCCCATTCCGCGACCACCTCGTCCGTCGTACGATCGCCGGCGAACTGCGCGGCCGAGGTACGCAGCATCGGGGTGTCGACGGAGCCCGGGCAGACGGCGTTCACGCGGATCCCGTCCGGGGCATGGTCGACCGCCATCGCGCGGACGAGGCTGAGCAGGGCACCCTTGCCCATCGAGTACGCCGCGACTCCGGTCTGGGCGGCGTACGCCTGCACGGAGGCGACCACGACAACACTCCCGCCGCGGGGAAGCTTCGGGATGAACGCCTGACAGGCGAAGAACACGCCGCCGACGTTGACGGCCATCACCTCGTCGTAAACCGAAGCGGGCGTGTCAACCACAGTTCCGTAGCGCTGGACTCCGGCGGCACAAACCAGCGCATCCACCGCGCCGATCCTCTCCGCGGCGGCTGCGAGCGCCGCCCGGTCGGAAACGTCTACCTGGATGCCGGTGACCTGGTCGTCAAGGGACGAGATGTCACGGTCGAGTACGACTACGTGGTCGCCGGCGGCGAGGAAGCGCTCGACCGCACCTCGTCCGATGCCGGCTGCACCTCCCGTGACGACGACCGTGCGCGGCCCGTCGCTCGTGGCCGCTGGGTCGGGGGCGGATCCCAGGGCCATCACAATCCTCCGTTCCGGCGCTGCGCACGCTCGCCGGGGCGAGCGGCGAGCGATTGTGATGGCGTGGCGGTTCGCATATTTCCTCCGAGAGATCAGAACTGCCCCAGGGCGAGGCCCCGGGAGAAGAAGCGTTGGGCGGCGAGGAACAGGATCACGGTGGGGAGCGAGACGAGCAGGCCGCCGGCGAGAACCGTCGGGAGCGCGGCGCCGCCGTACGTGCTCTGCAGGCCGGTGAGGGCCGGCATGATCGGCCGGACCGAGTCGGACTGGCTGAGGGTCAGGCCGAGCAGCAGGTCGTTCCAGACGAACGTCGCCTGCAGGATGAAGATCGCGGCCAGCGCGGAGCCCGCCATCGGCAGGTAGATGCTCCGGAAGATCCGGAACAACCCGCCGCCGTCGACCACCGCGGCCTCGAACACGCTGCGCGCGATCCCGGTGAAGAAGTTCCGCATCACGAACGCCGAGAACGGCACGCTGATCGCGGTGTACACGATGATCATCCCGACCCGGGTGTCGTACAGCCCGGAGTTCGCGTACCCGGAGAACAGCGGCATCAGGATCATCTGCAACGGGAAGATCGTCCCGCCGAAGATGAACACGAACCACAGGAACCCGCGCTTCAGCTTGAGTACGACGATCGCGTACCCGGCGGCCGCGCCGACCAGGACCGCGAGCACCGGCGCGACCACGCTGTACATCGTGGTGGACACCAACGTGGAGCCGAGCGACGCCTTGCTCCACGCGTCGCCGAAGTTCGCGAACAGGTCGAACCCGGCGGGCTTCCACACGGTCTTGGCGTCGTACCCGTCGACGGACTTGGACGCGTTGACGATCAGCAGATACACCGGCGCCAGCCACAGCAGGCCGAGCACGACGAGAACGCCCGTCTTAACCTTGCTCACGGGCATCTCCCAACTGGTAACGCAGGTACAGGATCGAGGCCGCGAAGGTGACCAGGCTCAGGAACAGCGCGATCGCGGCGCCCTGGCCGTAGTCGTTCAGTACGAAGGTTTCCTTGTACATGGACAGCGCCAGGGTCTCCGAAGACGTACCTGGGCCGCCCTGGGTCATCACCCACACGACGTCGAAGGTCTTCAGGCTTCCGACGAGTGACAGGCCGATGACGACTGTCGTGATCGCTCTGAGCTGCGGCCAGAGGTGGTGGCGGAAGAGCTTGAAGCCGTCGGCGCCGTCCAGGCGGGCGGCTTCCAGGGGCTCGGTCGGGATCGACTGAAGGCCCACTACGAAGAGCAGGGCATTGACGCCGGCGGACTGCCAGGTGGTCGCGATGATCATCATGATCGTGTTGCCGGGGCCTGCCTGCAGCCAGCCGGTGTGGGCACCCGGGAGCCCGAAGAACCCGAGTGCCTGACCCAGTGCGCCGTCCGGCTGCAGTACGAAGCCCCAGATGACACCAACGGCGACACCCGAGATCGCGTACGGCAGCAGGAACGGCAGCCGCAACCACGTGCCCCACTTGTGCCCGTACGTCAGTACGGCGACCAGCAGGCCGAGCGCCACCGGCAGCGTGATCATGCCGACCACCCACAGCAGCGTGTTCACCAGCGCCCCGATCAGGTCGGGGTCGCTGAACATCGCCTTGTAGTTGGCCAGCCCGGACCACACCGGTGACGCCAGCCCGTCGTACGAGGTGAAGCTGATGTACGTCGTCCACAGGAACGGCAGGTACAGCAGCAGCGCGACGACGGCTACCGCGGGCAGCCCGAACAGAGGCGCCGCCCGCGCACCGGTTCGATCCTTCACTTCTGCTTGGCCCAGTACGCGTCCGCCTCGGCCTGGATCTTCTGCAGGCCCGGCATCGGGTCACCCGGCTTCGTCACGAACGCGCCGAACACCTCGAGCGCCTTGTTCGCGACCGGTACCGGCGTCGCCTCGAACCACCTGTTGATCAGGCGGTACCCGTTGACGTCCTTGTTGAGTTGGGCCAGACCCGGATCCTTGACCTCGGCCTTCGGGTTGAAGGACAGGTCGCCGCGGGAGTTCGCCCAGTCGGTCTGCGCCTGCGGGGTGAGCCACCAGTCGGTCCACTTCTTCACCGTCGACGCATGGTCACTGGCCGCCGCGGAACAGACCGGGCCGGTCTCGAAGATCATCGAGGTCTTCGGCAGCGACGGGTTCAGGTTCGGGATCACGAAGAAGTCGTAGTCGGTGCCGGCCTTCATCTTCAGCGTGTTCAGGTTGCCGCTGAACCAGGTGCCGAAGTTGATCATCGCGACGTCGCCGTTCTTCAGCTGCGCCTGCGGCTCGGTCTTCGAGCCCGGGTCGCTGAAGTCGCCGGCGTCGATCAGCTTCTTCCACTCGTTCATCACGTCGACGACACCCTGGTCGGTGTACTTCGCCTTGCCGGTCGCGAGCGCGTCGTACAGGTCGGGGTCCTTGCCGGCCAGCAGCGTTTCGAACCAGACGAACGAGAACAGGATGTTGGTCTGGTAGAACGGCTTCACGCCGATCGCCTTCACCTTGTCCGCCGCCTGCGTCAGCTCGGCCCAGGTCTTCGGCGCGGCGATGATCCCGGCCTTCTTGAAGACCGCCTTGTTGTAGTACATCACCCAGTACCCGGCGTTCAGCGGGACGCAGTACTGCTTGTTGTCGTAGCTGAAGTACTGCTTGAGCTGCTCCGGTACGTTGCCGTCAGCAACCGCCTTCGTCCACTGGTCGGTGGTCTCGGCGACGAGCTTCTGGTCCACCAGATCCTGAAGCTCCTTGCCGGTGTGCCAGGTGAACAGGTCGGCCTTCTCCTTGGTCCGGAACGAGGACCGGATGAACGCCGTGTACGTGTTCGAGTCCGAGTACCCGACCGGCTCCATGCCGACGCCGATAGCCTTCTTGCTGGCCGCGCCGACCTGCGTGAACGCGTCCTTCCAGCCGCCCTTGTCGTTGTAGAACTTCAGCGAGTCGACCGGCTTGTCCGCGGTGGCCTTACCGGGTTTGGCGCCGCCACCACAAGCCGACAGCGCGACGGCACCAACCACCGCGAGCGCGGTGAACGCCTTTCCTTTGGAGATGCGTTGCATGTGTGTTTGCGTCCTTCCAGCTCAGGGGTGCTGAAGTCTTTGGTTGATGACGGCGAGTACGCCGTCGAGGTGCTCGCGGGTGAGCAGTTCGGCCAGGTCGGGGTCGCCGGAGCGGATCGCGTCGTAGATCGCGCGGTGTTCGTCCAGGTCGGCCTGGCGGTCACCGTGGATGTGCAGGATCTCCAACTGCTCGCGAGCGTTCACGACGGTGACGGACTCGACCACTTCGGCCAGCGTCGCGTTACCGGACGCCAGCGCCAGTGAGCGGTGGAAGTCCATGTTCACCTCGGCCAGCTGCGTGTGGTCACCGGAGGCGATCAGCTCCGCCGCAGCGTCCAGGTCCTTGGCCATCTGTTCGAGCGGAGCCTCAGCGCGGGTCTTCGCGGCCAGCGCGGCAACAGGTGGCTCGATCAGGGCACGGGCCTGCAGCAGCTCCACCAGCCGGTCCGGGCTCGGTTCCAGCGCCAGGGGGTTCGCCAGGACCAGCCGGCCGACGTTCGGGCCGACGTACACACCGGAGCCGTGCCGGAGCTCCACCGCGCCGGTCGCCTCCAGCCGGCGCAGTGCCTCCCGGACAGTCGGTACGGCGACCTTGAACCGCTCCGCCAGCGACCGCACCGCCTCGAACTGATCCCCCGGCGCCAGCTTCCGCTCGGCGATCAGCGTGAGCATCGACGTCGCCAGATCATCCAGCAGACTCCGCCGTACGACGCCCCCGGACGCGCTCACTTGGCCGCCGCCAGGGTGACCGACAGGAAGCGCGGCCGGTAGATGCTCACGTCGCCGTACAGCTCGTCGCTGACCAGGCTGTTCACGTTGTAGCTCACCAGCAGCGACGTGCCTTGCCGCAGGTCCGGGTGCTCGTGGGAGTTGTACGTGATGATGTTCCCGCCGGTCTCGGGGGTCTGGTACAGCTCCACCGGCTTCACCCACGGGCCGGCCGGCGAGCAGGAGAAGTACCCGACGACGCTCTTGCTGAAGAGCTCCTTGGTGTTGTGCGTGACCAGCAGGTAGCCGTCGCCCCAACGCGTCACGCTGTGCTCGTTGGCCACGCCTTCCAGCACTCGGGCGGAGGCCGTCTCGTCCGCAGACCAGCCCGAGCCCGTCCAGTACTCCCACGGCTTCGCCGTCAGGTCGTCGCCCCGCACCCGGGCGACGTGCTGGTACTTCGACGCGCCCAGGTCCTCGACTCCGTAGACGTAGGTGTACCCGTGGTCGCGAAGCAACCAGCCGGACCACTGCACGTTCGCAGCGGACGGGATCGGCGTCAGCGACTTCAGCTTGAACGTCTTGCTGTCGAAGCGTGCCAGGTAGTTGCTGGCCCACCGCCAGTCCCACTGACCCGTACCGGTCTTCTCGAACCGCAGTGCGACCACGTCGAGGTCCCGGCCGGCATGGCTGGTCTGCGCGGCCCCGAACCAGTACCAGCCGTTGGACGGCGGCGGCAGGAGCGCCGTCGGGTTGGCCGCCGTACCGCCGGTGACCGTCTTCAGGTCCGTACCGCGCTGGATCACGAACGAGTTGTTGATGAACGGAGTCGTGGTCGGACGGCTGCCGTCCGCGTTCACCGGTCCGAGGAACGTGTCGGAGAAGATCCACGCCGTACGACCGCCGGAGAGCGGCACGGAGTACGTGCTGTCCGCGCCCGTCCAGCCCTTGCCGGTGTTGCTGTACGCGTTGAGCAGCCCCTCGGGAGCGGCGTGCGGGGTCGTCCTGGCGGTCCAGTTCGTCCGCACGGCGCTGCAGCTCGCCGGGGCCGCGGAGGCGGCGGGGACAGCAAGGACCGCTGCCGTGAGTGACAGGGCGACAACCGCAACCAGTGGCCGTTTCATGAAAATGATCAGATCACTTGGTCATTTTCGGTGTCAAGACCCAGGGTTCGACCAGGGTGTGTACGGAGAGTGGTGCTACCGCCTGAGTGGGAGGATCGACGGTATGAAGAACTTGATCATCAGGTTGCTGGCGAACGCGGTCGCCCTGGCGGTGGCGAGCTGGCTGGTGTCCGGAATCACCCTGGAGGGCGCGACCACCACCCGCCGGGTGGTCACGCTGCTGATCGTGGCCGCGATCTTCGGCATCGTGAACGCGATCGTGAAGCCGGTGGTGAAGGTGCTGTCCTTCCCTTTCCTGATCCTCACGCTCGGCCTGCTGACCTTCGTGATCAACGCCGTGATGCTCTGGCTGACGTCCTGGATCACCGGCAAGCTGGACGTCCAGTTCCACGTGGCCGGCTTCTGGCCGGCCCTGTGGGGCGCGCTGATCATCAGCGTCGTCGGCATGGTGATCAACACCGTGCTCCCGGACAAGGCCGAGATCCACTGACCTCGTCCAGGTAACGAAGGCGGCCGACGCCTTGGTCGACCGCCTCCGCGATCAGGACTGACCGATGTCCGACTTGAGGGAGACGAACCACTCCACGCCCGGGTCGAACTCCTTGCCACCGGCGATCCGCGGGAACTCGATCGCGCGCAGCTCGTCGCCGCGCTCCTCGTCGTGGCCGACCACGCCGGACTCACCGCGCAGCGCCGCGTCGACGGCGTAGTCGGTGCACTCCTTGATCAGCGCGAGGTCGCGGTCGTTGGCCGCGGCCGAACGGCTGAAGTAGCCGCTCTTCTGCACCATCGTCTTCTCGGCGCCGATCCGCTCCGCGAACTGCTTCGCGAACCACGCACCCGGGTTGATGGTGTCCAGCTTGACGTGCCCGAACGGGTCCCGGCCGACCTCTTCGCCGCGGGCCTCCAGCTCGGCCACGATCGACGGTACGCCGGCGCCCTCGGACAGGAAGATGTTCACGCAGTCCTCCTCGTCCATCACCGTGCGCAGCCGCTCCGCCTCGGCGTCCAGGTCGATCGTTGCCTCGGGCACGTACACCGCGTGCACCGACCAGCCGCCCTTGTCCAGGCCGATGCCCGGGTTCCACTCCTGCTCGTCGACCCACTGCTGGTACGCCTGGGCCGTGGCCGCGGTCAGCCAACCGCAGTTCCGCCCCATCACCTCGTGGACGATCAGCATCCGCGGGTTCGAGCTGTGCTCGCCGATGATGTTGCGGGCGAACAGCGCGCCCTGCTCGGCCGCGGTCCAGGCGCCGAGGCTCTGCCGGATCGGGATCACGTCGTTGTCGATGGTCTTCGGCAGCCCGACCACGGTCAGGTTGTAGTCGTGCTCCTGCAGGTACGCCGCGAGGTCGGCGGCGGTGGTGTTGGTGTCGTCACCGCCGATCGTGTGCAGTACGTCGACACCGTCCGCGACCAGTCGCTCGGCAGCGACCTGGAGGGCGTTCTGGCCGTCCTGGATCAGGCCGCGCTTGACCAGGTCGGCGGTGTTGGTGAGCTTCACCCGACTGTTGCCGATCGGGCTGCCGCCGAACTTGTGCAGCAGGGACGCCTTCTCCCGCACCTCCGGCGTGACGGTCAGGAACCGGCCGCTGAGCAGGCCGTGGTACCCGTTCAGGTAGGCGATGATCTCCACGTCGGGCGCCACTTCGGTGTAGCGCTCGATCAGCCCGCCGACGGCGGACGACAGGCAGGGCGCAAGCCCGCCGGCGGTGAGCAGGGCAACTCTGCGGACAGCCATGGTCCAGGTCCTTCCGGGGAACGTCGCTGAAATCGCCACCAGACTAGTGATGTGGACCACTCCGGGTGGTGGTCGGGTTCGGTCCGCGGATCTCCGCCACTCACCAAGTCGCTCGGGGCGCTCGTCCCACGCCGCGCTGCGGCGTGAGCGGGGCGCTAGGCCGTGTTGGTGAGTGCCCCAGGTCCGCCCAGTGGGACCGACCGCGGCAGCACCGGGGTGGAGACCACGAACGAGCTGGTGGTCTGGCCGTGGGGCAGGAACTTGTCGAGGACGTTCTCCAGTGCGGCGATCTCGGCGACCTGGACGCGCATCAGGAAGCAGTCCTCGCCGGAGATCCGGTGACACTCGACGACCTCGGGGGTGCGCTCGGCGAGCGCGACGATCTTCGGGATCTGATTCGGCCCGGGACGCAGCCGGACCCAGGCCGCGACCGGCCGGCCGAGCGCGGCCGGGTCGACGTCGAGGCGGTACCCGCGGATCACGCCGGACTCCTCCAGTCGCCCGACCCGCTCGCGGGCCGTCGGCGTCGACACCCCGAGCCGGCGGGCCAGCTCGGTGGTCCGCAGCCGGGGATCCGCGGTGAGCTCCTTCAAGATCCTGGTGTTGAGCTCATCCAGCACTTGGCTTCTCGGTTCGGTAAGCAAAACCGCCTCCTAGGCTCCGATCTGCCATGGATAGCCGCAGATCCTGTTCCTACAGTAGTGGGCGTGACCATCCGCATCGACGCCTCGTCCCGGCTGAGCCTCGCCTCCGGCGCCGCCGCCGTCACAGTCGTCCTGTGGGCGTCGTCCTTCGTCGCCATCCGGCACGTCGGCACCGAGATCTCCGCAGGCGCCCTCTCCCTGGCCCGCCTCGGTCTGGGCAGCATCTTCCTCGGCGCGCTGCTGCTGACTCGGCCACGTCCCGCCGTACGTCGATGGCCCGCCCAACGAGACTGGCTACCGCTGATCGCCTGCGGCGTGCTGTGGTTCGGCGTCTACAACCTCGCGCTGAACGAGGCCGAACGCCGCCTCGACGCCGGTACGGCCGCCATGCTCGTCCACATCGCCCCGCTGCTGATCGCCGTGCTCGCCGGCCTCGGCCTCGGCGAGGGCTTCCCGCGGCAACTGGTGATCGGCGGCCTGGTCGCGTTCGCGGGCATCGTCGTCATCGGTACGTCGACCTCCAGCGGCCGCGCCGAGACGTGGGGCGTCGTCCTGTGCGTCGTCGCCGCGATCTCGTACGCCGTCGGCGTGGTCACCCAGAAGCCGCTCCTAAGCCGTCTGCCTGCCGCCGAGGTCACCTGGCTCGCCTGCACGATCGGAGCGGTCGTGTGTCTACCCTTCGCGCCCGCTCTGGTCAACGAGGTACGCGCCGCCGACGCGGCGACCATCTGGTGGATCGTGTACCTGGCGGCGTTCCCGACCGCGCTCGGGTTCACCACGTGGGCCTTTGCGCTCCGGCGTACGAGTGCTGGGCGAATGGGGGTCACCGTGTACGCAGTGCCGGTTGTCGCGATCGTGCTGGGCTGGCTGCTGCTCGGTGAGGCTCCGACCGTGCTGGCGCTGGCCGGCGGTGCGCTGTGCCTGGCCGGGGTCGCTGTCTCGAGGAGGACTGCATGAAGTTCGGTGTCTTCGTCCCGCAGGGCTGGCGGATGGATCTGGTGGAGCTGGCGGACCCGGTCGAGCAGTGGGAGGCCATGACTGCTGTGGCCAAGGCAGCCGACGCAGGTCCGTGGGACTCGATCTGGCTCTTCGACCACTTCCACACCGTCCCGGAGCCGGTCCGGTCGACCGTCTTCGAGCTGTGGACGACCACGGCTGCCCTGGCGCGTGACACGTCGCGAGTGAACCTGGGCCAGCTCGTCGGCTGCAACGGGTACCGCAACCCGGCCCTGTTCGCCAAGATGGCCGCCACCGTCGACGTCGCCAGCCACGGCCGCATGTACGCCGGAATCGGTGCCGGCTGGTCGGAACACGAGTGGAAGGCATACGGCTACCCGTGGACGAGCCAGAAGGAGCGGATGGACTCGTTCGTCGAGTCCGTCGAGCTGCTCCACCGGCTGTGGACCGAGGACGACGTGGTGTTCCAGGGGCAGTACCACTCGGTTGACAAGCCGTACGTCGTCCCGCGGCGCAAACCCAAACTCTGGATCGGCGGCGGGGGTGAACGCGTCACCTTGCGACTGGTTGCACAGTACGGCGACGCCTGCAACTTCGGGACCGGACAGGTCGACGTCATCAAGCGGAAGCTGGCGATCCTCCGGAGGCACTGCGAGGAGCTCGGCCGCGACTACGACGAGATCATCAAGTCGACCAGCCTGAACATCTTCCCGATCGCGCCCGGAGCCGATCTGGAGACCGCGACAGCCAAGGCCCGTGGGCGGTACAGCCTGGAGGAGTTCCTCGAGATCGGTTCCGGCGGGACACCCCACGTCCTCGCCGACGTGATCACGACGAAGGAGCTCAGCGAGCACATCGAGCGGTTGGCCGAGGCCGGGATCGACTACGTGATCTCGTACATCCCTGGGGTCGCGTACGACCACGAGCCACTGCAGCGCTACGCCGAGTACGTCGTACCGCAGTTCAGCTGAACCTGCTGCCTGCGGCTGGAACCCGACGGTCTGCCGTGCGTTGTCGACCTCGTAGATCCAGGTCCGCTCCGGCAGCGGGTCCTGCAGCGTGGCGGTCCGGGCGGGCGTCAGTTCGACGAAGTGCAGGATCAGGGTGTCCCCCGGCTCGGCGCCCTCGACGTGGAACGGGCCGGTCTGCGAGTTCACGAACGGTATGTTCAGCGAGGCGCTCGCGAGGTCCGTCGTACTGCGGAGGCTGCCGGCGAACGCGCCCTCATTCCAGAACGTCCACGGGTGGCAACTTAAGGTGTCCGGGAGGTGTTGTGCGAGCCATCAGCGGGTTCTCAGGCGATTCTCACAGAAGCGACTTACTCTCGGTGGCGGAACTTCGAGCGGAGCGGGGCTGAAATGCGGGTACTGGTGGTGGACGACGACCGGGCGGTCCGGGACTCGCTGCGCCGTTCGCTGGAGTTCAACGACTTCGAGGTGGTGACCGCGGCCGACGGTGCCGAGGCGCTCGCGGTGATCGGGAACGTCGAGCCGGACGTCGTGGTGATGGACGTGATGATGCCGCGGCTGGACGGGCTGGAGACCACCAAGGCGTTGCGGGCCGCGGGCAACAACGTGCCGATCCTGGTGCTCACCGCGCGGGACGCGGTCGCGGACCGGGTGGACGGTCTGGACGCCGGCGGCGACGACTACCTGACGAAGCCGTTCGCGCTCGAGGAACTGCTGGCCCGGCTGCGCGCCCTGCTGCGCCGCAGCACCGCTCCCGGTGAGAGCGGCCAGCGCGGCGAGGTGCTGCAGTACGGCGACCTCGTGGTCGACGTCGACGCGCACGAGGTGCACCGCGGCGACGTGGCGATCCAGCTGACCCGTACCGAGTTCTCGCTGCTCGAGCTGCTGATCCGCAACCCGCGCCGGGTTCTGGAGCGGGCGGTCATCCTGGACGCGGTCTGGGGCTACGACTTCCCGACCACCGCGAACTCGCTCGAGGTCTACATCGGATACCTGCGCCGCAAGACCGAGGTGAACGGTCTGCCGCGCCTGATCCACACCGTGCGCGGCATCGGATACGTGCTGAGAGACACCCCACCGTGAGCCAGCAACACCCCAAGGACTTCCCGTCGTACGCCGACGGTCCGCAGCAGCCACCACAACCGCCGGTTCCGGATCAGCCTGTTGCCAACAGCAACGGAAACGGCAATCGGGTGGCGGCGACGGCCGCACGCACCCAGACCTGGTGGAACGAGACCCTCCACAAGCTGAGCCTGCACGCCCGCGTCACACTCCTCGCCGCGGTAGCCGTCGGCCTGGCGGTGGCCATCGTCAGCGTGGCGGCGTACGTGACCGTACGCCAGCAGATGTACCAAAACCTCGACAACAGCCTGGTCCTGCGCGCCAGCCAGGCGGCCCAAAAACGCGTGCTGACGAACCTCGAAATTCTCCAGAACATCCCGCCCGACGCGCTCGGGCTGAGCGACATCCAGGTGGGGATCATCACCCAGGACGGGGAGACGTTCGGCGCCCGCCGGAGCACGCTCCCGCCGATGGGCCAGCAGGAGCTCGAGATCGCCCAGACGCAGAGCTCGCACCCCAATCTGCGAACCGTCGGCGTCCGGAACGGCCCGCACTTCCGGGTTGTCGCAGTGGCCGCCAGCTACTGCCCCGCCGAATCGACGGAGGCATGCCAGAACGATTCCCGCTTCCTCCAACCTGGTGCGCTCGTCGTGGCGCAGTCGTTGGGGCCGATTGATCAGACGTTGCACAACCTCGGGATCGTGCTGTGGGCGTTCGGTCTGATCGGCGTGATCGGGGCGGCGCTCGCCGGGAACGCGGTGGCGCGCTCCGGCCTGCGCCCGCTGGCGCGACTGACCGGCGCGGTGGAACACGTCGCCGCGACCGAGGACCTCAAGCCGATCCCGGTCACCGGTACCGACGAGATCTCCCGCCTGGCAGTGGCCTTCAACGCGATGCTCGGTGCGCTCGCGCAGTCCCGCGACCGGCAACGGCGGCTCGTCGGCGACGCCGGCCACGAGCTGCGTACGCCGTTGACCAGCGTCCGCACCAACCTCGACCTGCTCGCCCAGGCGGACAAGCGCGGCGGGCTCCGGCCCGAGGACCGGCAGCAGCTGCTGGACGACGTACGCGCCCAGATGGACGAGCTGACCCAACTGATCGGCGACCTCACCGAACTGGCCCGCGACACTCCGCAGGTGCCGAACGCGGAGCTGATCGAGCTCTCGAACGTGGTCCAGGACGCGGTGATCAAGGTACGTCGGCGCGCACCCGGGCTGGAGTGGGACGTGCAGATAACGCCGTTCCCGGTTTGGGGTGACGAGCGGCTGCTCGGCCGTGCGGTGATGAACCTGCTCGACAACGCCGCGAAGTACAGCGTCCCCGACGGCGCCGAACAACGGACCGACGGGCCACCCGTCGGCCACGTGACGGTCCGCCTGCTGGACGGCGTACTGACCGTGACGGACTCCGGGCCCGGCATCGCCGAGGCGGACCTCCCCCACGTCTTCGACCGCTTCTACCGCTCCAGCGAGGCCCGCAGCCGCCCCGGCTCCGGCCTGGGCCTGGCAATCGTCAAGCACGCCGCAGAACTACACGGCGGCATGATCTACGCCCGGAACGCCCCGGGTGCGGGTGCGCAGTTCACCCTGTGGCTGCCGCACGCGGCCACCCAGACTCGCTGAGAGCTGCCTGACAGGTCCTTCAGAGGATCTTCATGGAGTTCTTCGGTCACTCCGAGGGGATCTTCAGGCGGCTTTCAGGTCCAGCGGACAAAGTACGTGCCATGACCGAGAACCAGCCGCAGCAGCCGCAGCCGCAACCCGGCCAGAACGCGCAGGGACCGCAAGGGCCGGAGCGGACGCAGCAGTTGCCGATGTACGGGCAGCATCAGCAGCAGCAGTACGCGCCGCAAGGCGGGCAGCCGCGGCTGGACTCGGGGCCGCAGGGGCCGCAGGGGCCGCAGGGCCAGTACCCCTCAGGTGGGGGTTCTTACCCGCAGTTCGGTGCACCGGGGACGCATCAGGGGACGTCTCCGGGCCCGAACTGGCCCCTCGGCCCGCAGCAGGCGACAGCCACCGCGGAGAAGCCGAAGCGCCGGGCCGGTCTGGCAGCCGTGGCACTGGTCGCGCTCCTGGTCGGTACGGCGGGCGGCGTCGGCGGCGCGGCCGTGTACTCGGCCAGCAACGACCACTCCACGAACATCCCGTCGGTGACCGCTCCGCTGAACGGCAACCAGGCGGCTCCCGCGTCGGCGCCGGACGGCACCGTGCAGAGCGCGGCCGCGAAGGTGCTGCCGAGCGTGGTGAAGATCGCGGTCGCCAGCCAGCAGGGCCAGGCGACCGGGTCGGGCATCGTGATCAGCAAGGACGGCCTGATCGTCACGAACAACCACGTGGTCTCCGGCGCCGGGCAGGGCGCGACGCTGACCGTCGTACTGAACGACGGCCGCACGGTACCGGCCACGGTCAAGGGCACCGACCCGCTCACCGACCTCGCCGTCATCCACGCGAACGCGACCGACCTGACGCCGGCCACCCTCGGCCAGAGCGGCAAGCTCGCGGTCGGCCAGGGCGTGGTCGCGATCGGCTCGCCGTACGGGCTGGAGGCGACCGTGACGAGCGGGATCGTCTCGGCGCTGAACCGCCCTGTGACGTCCGGCGATGCGCAGCAGCAGGACAGTACGACGGTCTTCCCAGCAATCCAGACGGACGCCGCGATCAATCCGGGGAACTCCGGCGGCGCCCTGATCGACCTCGCCGGCCAGGTGGTCGGTATCAACAGCGCGATCAAAACCGCCGGCGGATCGGGACAATCCGCAGGCGGAAGCATCGGCCTGGGCTTCGCAATCCCGATCGACCAGGCCAAGCCGATCATCGACGAGCTGGTGGCCAAGGGCAAGGCCACGCATGCGCGGCTCGGTGTGACGGTCGGCGACGCGCAGTCCTCCGACGGGCTCACGAACGGAGCACGCCTCGGCGAGGTCACGTCCGGCGGTGCGGCGGACAAGGCCGGTCTGCAGTCAGGTGATGTGGTCACCGCTGTGGACGGCAAGGCGATCGCGTCAGGGGACGCGTTGGTCGCCGCGGTCCGCTCGCACCGCCCGGGCGATCAGGTGAAGCTCAGCGTCACCCGGAGCGGCAAGCAGCAGACGGTCACCGCCACGCTCGGCTCCGACAACGGGAACCCGACGGGCTGATCGAGCGTCTCACCCAGTAGACCGGACTGCGTCGCCCACCGAGCGGCGCAGTCCGTTTTTAGGGGTATTACTAGAGCCTGTGGAGATCCATCAGGCGGACGAGCGGTTCCGGACGGCCAACGAGTGGCTGGACTCGCGGCATTCGTTCTCGTTCGGGCCGCACTACGACCCGGCGAACGTCGGGTTCGGCTTCCTGCTCGCCCACAACGACGAGACGGTTGCCCCCGGCACCGGATTCGGTACGCATCCGCACCAGGACCTCGAGATCGTCACCTGGGTACTGCGGGGCGCGCTGGCACACCGGGACTCGCAGGGGAACAGCGGCGAGGTGCATCCCGGGCTCGCCCAGCGGATGACCGCGGGCTCCGGCATCCAGCACTCCGAGTGGAACGACGGCGCCGACCCGGTGCACTACGTCCAGATGTGGGTACGCCCGGACCGCTTCGACCTGCCGCCGTCGTACGAACAGGCCGAGCTCGACCTGTCCACCGGCGAACTGGTCCCGGTGGCGTCCGGGCTGGCCAAGCACGCGTCCTCGACCGCGATCCGGATCAACCAGCCGGCGGCGGGGATGTCCGTCGCGCGGCTGAGCACGGCCGGCACGATCCAGCTACCGAGTGCGCCGTACCTGCATGTCTTCGTCGCCACCGGTACGGCGACCCTCGAAGGCGCTGCTCTTGGAACGGCGGATGCCGTACGGCTGACCGGCGACGGCGGCCGGCTGACCGCCGGACCGGGCGGGGCCGAGGTGCTGGTCTGGGAGATGTGGTCCGCTACGCACGCATAACCCCGCGTCAGGAGCCGGATCGGGGCTATTCAGGCGGGTTGTGCATGCACGCAGGACCGCCCTAGTCGCCCTGCTCGCTCATCGTCCAGACGTGGCGCAGCGACTGGCCGGCGACGCCTTCGGGATTCTCCGCGAAGCCCTCGACGAACTGGCTCATGTGCTGCTGCCAGCGCTGGTCGGTGGGGTTGTCGCGGAGGTACGCGACCGCGGCCTCGTAGTCGTCGGACTCGACCAGGTGGAACAGGTCCCGGCCGCTGCGCCAGATCGACCAGTCGCTGATCCCGGCGGCGTGCATCACCGTGATCAGTTCCGGCCAGACGCGGGCGTGCTCGGTCTCGTAGGCCTCTTCGGTTCCGGGGATCAGGCGGCTGTGCAGCGCAAGGCGGGTCACAAGGGAGCAGAATACGCCGCGCGAGGCGGCCGTGGAACGCGGTTCCAGAGTCCGGCAGACCAATTCGCCGATCGTCTTGGTCCCGATTCAGGCCGGCTCTGCGGCCAACTCCGGAGCCGCTGCCGGCGTCGTACTTGGGAAGGTTGAGTAGGTTTCCGAGGTAGCCACACGCCGAAGGCCGTGTCCCGGTGTCCATCCGTCGTCGTGCGAGAGTTGGGAACGTGAAGCGAACCACTGCCATCGTCTGCCTGAGTAGTCTGCTGATCACCGCCGGTTGTTCGGGCAGCAAGTCCGGCGGCAACTCCGGGAACGACGAGCAGAAGGCGTCCGGAGCGGTCATCAAGCAGTTCGCCGACGCCTGGGTGAAGGCGTGGGCGCCGAACGGGAAACCGGACGCGGCCGGCGCGCTCACCGACAACCCGACCGTGTTCGCCAAGCGCCTCGACGGCGTCGACAGCGCGCTGGTGGCGAGCACCGTGACGGTCACCCCGCAGAACAACCCGAAGTGCTCGGACGGCAGCAACTGCACGCAGGACCTGGCCGTCGAGGCGCAGCTGCGCGGTATCGGCACGATGAAGTGGACGAGTACGGCGACAGCGGTGAAGACCGGTGGCACCTGGAAGATCAAGGCCTCCGGCGACACCATCTACCCGGGACTCGGCGACAACAACTACCTGAAGCGGGTCCGCGCGCTGCCGGCCCGGGCGTCGATCCTGGACCGCAACGGCGTCGCTCTGACCACGAATCGGCAGGTCGTGATCGTCGGCGTCGCGTCCGGCACCAAGGCGACCGCGGCCACCTACGCGGCCTTCACGCAGTACCTGCAGGTGGACGGCGCGAAGCTCGCGGCGCGGGCGAAGGCGGCGCCGGCCGGCGAGTTCGTGGACGCGATCACGATCCGCGCCGAGGAGTGGGACGCGCTGCGGCCGAAGATGAGCGCACTGCCCGGCGTGCTGACGATGGGCGGCACCCAGTCGCTGCCGCCGACCGCGACGTTCGCGAGGTCGCTGATCGGCACCATGAACACCGCGACCGTGGACACGCTGAAGAACGCCGGCCCGACGGCCTCGGCGCAGGACCAGGTCGGCACGACAGGCCTGCAGTACGCGTTCCAGCAGCAGCTCGCCGGTACGCCGGGCGGCACGGTCGCGCTGCGGGACGGCAAGACGAAGCTGACCATCAAGACCGTCTTCACCCAGCAGGGCGCCGCCGGCAAGCCGGTGAAGACGACCATCGACACGAACATGCAGAAGACCGCCGAGGCCGCGCTCGCGACCAGCAAGCTGCCGGCGTCGCTGGTCGCGGTGCAGGCGTCGACCGGGCAGATCCTGGCGGCGGCGAACGGCCCGCAGTCGACCAACTACAACCGCGCCTTCCAGGGCCGGTACGCGCCGGGTTCGACGTTCAAGATCGTCACATCTGCCGCACTGCTCGGTGCCGGTGAGACCACGACGACACCGCTTCCGTGTACCCCGACGATCAACGTGTTCGGCAAGACCTTCAAGAACTACGACGGTCTGACGGCGTACGGCGCGGGCACGATGCAGAAGGCGTTCAACGAGTCCTGCAACACCGCGTTCATCTCGCAACACGCGAAGCTGTCGAAGGACGCGATGACGAAGGCCGCCGCGATGTTCGGCATCGGCCGCGAACTGGGCCTGTCGGTCGGCGCGTACGGCGGTCAGGTGCCGGCGCCGAAGGACGACGTCGAGGAGGCCGCGTCGATGATCGGCCAGGGCACGGTCACCGCCAGCCCGCTGGCGATCTCGCTGGTGGCCGCGACGGTCGACCACGGTACGGCGATGAAGCCCGTACTGGTGCCGGGCAAGGACGCGGCCGGCGCGGCTGCCTCACCACTGCCCGCGGCGACGGTGGCGGCGCTCCAGACGTTCATGCGGACGACGGTGACCGGCGGTACCGCGAGCGTGCTCGCCGGGAACGGCGCGGTCGCGGCGAAGACCGGTACCGCCGAGGTCGTGGTGAACGGCAAGGTCACCACCAACGCCTGGATGGCCGGCTACCGCGGCGACGTCGCGTTCGCGGTCATCGTCGAGGGCGGCGCCTCCGGCTCCCACACGGCGGGCCCGATCCTGAAGACCTTCCTCTCCAGCTTCAAGTGAGAGGTTCAGGTGCTCTCGGGCACGGCCCAGAGGCCGGCCCGCTCGTTTCCGGGGCGGCGGTAGGCGCTCAGGTCCAGGTCGCGGACCTGCTCCCCGAGGACAGCGGTCAGGGTCTCGACCGTCGGGTAGCGAGACGGGATCTCGGCTGAGACGAGGTTCTCGAGTCGGACGCCGGGACCGCGAGGAGCCACGATCGTGCGGGTGAGTCGTTCGGCGACCGTGGCGATCGAGACGGTGCCCAGCTGACAGAACGGGAGCTGCACGGCGGACAGGTCGACCTGGTGATCCGGTTCGTCGACGACCACGCCGAGCCGGTACAGGTCGAATTCCAAGGTTTCGTCGGTGCGGGCCAGGTACCGCGCCAGCTCTTCGACGACGTACTTGGAGAATCCGTACGGGTTCGCGGACAGGCACGGATGGTCCGCGGGGATCGGTAGCTCCCGCGGCAGGAAACCCTCGGTGAGGCAGCCCGCAGCCGCGATCGAACTCGCCACCACGAACCTGCGCACGCCCCGGTCGATCATGGTCCGGAGCAGCAGGCGGGTCCCCTCGCCGTTGACCGCGACGGCGTCGGCCCTCGGTCGCCGCACCCGTGACTCCGGCCAGATGGACGACAACGTCGATGGGTACGTCGTCGAGCAGCGCGAGGTCGGTGGGGCTGGTGAAGCTTCCGGTCCTGTTGAGGTCGGCATCGTTGGAGGGAGTTCGGCCGAACGCGATCACCGAGCATCCCGTGGATCTCAGGTACGGCGTGAGCCGCGAGCCGACGTACCCGCTCGCTCCGGTGACGAGGACCCGGGTCATCATCGGTTCAGGGCGACGACGGTGCCCTGAGCGATCGCGCAGAGGACCGTCGTACCGGCGTCGTCGATCGTCGTGAGTTCACAGGTACAGGTCGCCTGGCGGCGGCCGGAGTGGGCAACCTTCGCCACTGCCCGAAGGATCTGTCCCTGGGCGGGACGAAGGTAGCTGATCGTGAACCCGCCGGTCAGGACCTCCGGGCCGAGCGCCGCGCCGCCCGCGAACGTGATCGCGTTGTCGGCGGCATAGGCAAGTACGCCGCCGTGCAGGAACCCGTTCTGCTGCTGGAGATCCTCGCGAACATCGACCTCCAACGTCGCGCCGCTGTCCCCGAACGCAGTCACCCGCGCCCCCACCAGCACACTGAACGGCTGCGCCGCCAACAGCTTCTGTGCGACCTCCAACGTCAACTCCATGCCGCTCAGGCTAAGGCAGACCGGCGGAGGCCCAAGGTCAGGGTGTGAGCGCGCCGAGAGTAGAACTTCGCCCGATGTCAGCTGCCGAGTACCCGGAGTGGAAGGACCACCTCGCGACCTCGTTCGCAGCGGCGATGGGAGCGGCCAACGGGCTGGCCGCGGACGAGGCGCTGAAGGCTTCGTACCAGGAGACCGAGAAGCTGCTGCCGGACGGCCCGGACACCGAGCACCAGCTGATCTGGGTCGCGTTCGCGGACGACGTACCGGTCGGCACTCTGTGGATCAGTACGCGGTCGCGGCTGCCGTTCGTGTACAGCATCGAGGTGTCGCCCGACCATCGCAGGAAGGGATACGGCGGGGCGATCATGCTCGCCGGCGAGGAGGAGTGCCGGCGCCGCGGGCACGACGAACTGGAGCTGAACGTGTTCGGCGACAACCCGTCGGCGATCGCGTTGTACAACTCGCTCGGATACGCCGTGACCTCGCAGCAGATGCGCAAGAGCCTTTAGGGAGCTGTCTGATCAGGTCAGTTAGTATGGGAATCATAATATACGGGACTCATACTTAGGAGCTGACGATGATTCTGATCACCGGTGGGACGGGGACGGTTGGGCGACCTGTGGTTTCGTCGCTCGCCGAGCGTGGGGCGGCGATTCGTGTGGTCGGGCGTTCGGTGGCGGAGGTGCCGGCGGGCGTCGAGCGGTTCGCGGCGGACCTCGGCGACCTGGCAGCCGTGGCGCCCGCGTTGAAGGGCGTCGACGTACTGTTCGTGCACCCGCGGGCGGTCGGCGAGCAGGCCGCGGACCTGGTCGCGCTCGCGGCTGAGAACGGTGTACGGCGGGTGGTGGTGATGTCGGCGATCAACGTCGACGACGATCCGGCGCTGCAGCCGTCCCGGTGGAACGGCGACCGCAACCGGGAGGTCGAGGCCGCGGTCGTGGCGGGCGGGCTGCCGTGGGTCGCCGTACGGCCGACGTCGTTCGCGGCCAACACGGTCGGCCTGTTCGGGGCGCAGATCCGGTACGGCGATGTCGTCCGGGCGCCGTACGCCGACTTCGCCGAGGCGTTGGTCGACGAGGCCGACGTGTCCGCCGTACTGGCCGAGGTGCTGACCGACGACAGGTGGGACGGGCAGCGGCTCGCGGTCACCGGGCCGGAGGCGTTGACCCAGCGGCAGTTGGTGGACGTGATCGGTACGGTCCTCGGCCTGCCGTTGCAGTTCCAGGAGGTCCCGGCGGAAGCCGCCGTCCGGGGGATGGTCGCCAACGGTCTGCCGGAGGCGTTCGCGAACGCGCTGATGGACCGCTACGCGAAGGGCGTGATGGCGGCGGCGACGGACACCGTCGAGAAGGTTCTCGGCCGGCCGCCGCGGACGTTCGCGGACTGGGTCGCCGCGCACCGGGACGCCTTCCAGCGCTGAAAACCTGCTGGACGACGCTTTCCAGATCGGAATACCGTGGAGGTGGCAGCCGCACGTCGGAAGGACCCACAGGGAGCGATGTCGACGCCTCGCCGAGACAAGGTTTGAGCTCGGTCGAGGTGCGTGGCCTGCGCTCTGCGCGTTTGCGCGTTGACGCTGCCCGGTCCCGACATTCTCTCGAAAGCGGTGCATTCCGTGACGCCTGTTATCGCGGCACAAGACCTGACCAAGACCTACACGTTCCATCAGCAGCGCGCCGGACTCGGCGGCGCGCTGAAGAGCCTGGTACGGCGTACGTACGAGACCCGGCTGGCTGTCGACAAGATCTCGTTCACGATCGGCAGCGGCGAGGTCGTCGGACTGCTCGGCCCGAACGGCGCCGGCAAGACGACCACGCTGAAGATGCTGTCCGGTCTGCTCTACACGACCTCCGGCGACCTGGAGGTGCTCGGCCACACCCCGTCCGACCGCAAACCGGACTACCTGCGCCGGATCGCGCTGGTAATGGGCCAGAAGACCATGCTGTGGTGGGACGTCCCGGCGATGGAGAGCCTGCTGCTGCACAAGGAGATGTACGGCCTGTCCACCGCGGTGTTCGACCGCAACGTCGCCGAGCTCGCCGAACTGCTCGAGGTCGAGCACCTGCTGAACGTGCAGGTCCGGAAGACCTCACTCGGTGAGCGGATGAAGCTCGAACTGATGGCGGCGCTCGTCCACGGCCCGGAGATCCTGTTCCTGGACGAGCCGACGATCGGGCTGGACGTGGTCGCGAAGGCCCGCGTCCGCTCGTTCCTGGCCGACGTCAACCGGCTCCGCGGGACCACGATCCTGATCACCAGCCACGACATGGACGACATCGAGGCGCTCTGCTCGCGGGTGATGATCATCGACCACGGCCGGCTGCAGTTCGACGGCGGGCTGGACGATCTGGTTCGTACGGCGCGGCCGCGCAAGCTGGTCCGGGCGACGTACGCGACGCCGGTCGACGCCTCCCGGCTGGCGGCGCTGGACGGGGTGACCGGGGTCGAGACCTCCGGGCCGACCGTCGAGCTCGAGGCGGAACGGGAACGCGCCGGTGCGGTGATGGAGCAGCTGATCCGGCTCGGCCCGCTCGTCGACCTCGATGTCGCGGACGCCGACATCGAGGACATCATGCGCGACCTGTTCCTGCACCGCAGCACGCTGGGAGACGGCTCATGAGCACGGTCGTCCGCAACCTCCGCATCGTCCGGCGGATGACGGCGGCGGAGATCGCGCAGCAGTCCGTGTACCGCGCGGCGTGGATCATCTTCATGCTGGCGAACATCTGCGTACCGATCATCTCGCTGCTGATCTGGCGGACTGCGCTCGCGAGCGGTGCGCACCTGCCGGTCGACGAGCGGTACGTGACGACGTACTTCGTGCTGCTCGGCTTCGTCACGATGGCGACCTCGTCGTGGATGGCGGGGTTCCTCGCGCAGGACATCCGGCTCGGGAAGCTGTCCAGCTGGATGATCCGGCCGGCGTCGCTGCTGGTCGGGTTCGTCGCGAACAACCTGTCGGAGAAGTTCCTGAAGCTGATCGCGCTGGTGCCGATGATCGGGATCGTGTGGTGGATCTTCCGGGACTCGATGACGATCCCGGCCGGCCCGGGGCACTGGGTCCTGTTCGCGGTCAGCATCCTGCTCGGCGCCGTGCTGGTGTTCACGATCGACATCCTGATCGCGTCGCTGGCGTTCTGGATGGACGACGTGAGCGCGCTGGTGCAGGCCCGCGTGATCATCTCCGGCGTGCTGTCGGGCGCCGTCGTACCGCTGGCGCTGATGCCGTCCTGGTCGCGCGGATTCGTCGACCACCAGCCGTTCCGGTACACGGTGTCGTTCCCGGTCGAGATCGTCGCGGGTCAGCTGACGGGGCGGGAGCTGCTGACCGGGTTCGGCTTCCAGCTCGGGTACGTCGTCGTGCTCGGCATCCTCGCCAGGGCCGTCTGGGCGGCCGGGATCCGCGCGTACTCGGCGGTGGGCGCATGAGGATCCGGCTGCATGTGAAGCTGTGGCGGCGGTTCTTCCTGCAGGCCGTCGTCCGCGAGACGCACTACCGGGCGCACTTCCTGACCACGTTGCTCGTCGGGCTGGTGCAGCTCGGGCTGGGGATCGTGCCGACGCTGCTGCTGTTCGGGTTCACGTCCGAGGTGCACGGGTGGTCGCGGGCGGAGGCGATCGCGCTGGTCGGCGTGTTCCAGATCGTCACCGGGCTGATCGCCACGTTCGTCGCGCCGAACCTGAACCGGATGACGACGTACCTCACCGAGGGCGAGCTGGACGGCGTACTGCTGCGGCCGGTCTCGAGCCAGTTCTACCTGACCCTGCGGTGGATCAACGTCGCGGAGCTGACGAACGTTGCCAGCGGCATCGTCGTACTGGTGATCGGGCTGGTGCAGGCCGGGATCAGCTTCGGGCCGGGGCAGGTCGTGCAGGCCTTCGTACTGATGTGCTGCGGGCTGGTGCTGCTCACGAGTGTGTGGTCGGCGCTTGCCTTCCTGGCGTTCTGGCTGCAGTCGGTGAACCCGATCGGGATCGTGTTCCTGAGCCTGGTGGAGGCCGGACGATACCCGTTGGTGTTCTTCCCGGTGGCGGTGCGGACGTTCCTGACGTTCGCGTTCCCGGTGGCGTTCGCGACGACGTTTCCGGTACGGGCGCTGGCGGGCGACCTCGGGTGGTCACCGGTGGCACTCGGGATCGGGCTGTCCGTGGTGGCCTTGCTGCTGGTACGGCTGGTTTGGCGGCGCGGGGTGCTGACGTACTCCAGCGCGTCCAGCTGATGTGGTTACCTGTGGGGTATGAGCTGGTGGGTCCTGCACGTGGACATGGATCAGTTCATCGCGGCCGTCGAGATCCGGCGCCGGCCTGAGCTTCGCGGGCTCCCTGTCGTGGTGGGTGGATCGGGCGATCCGACCCTGCCACGACAGGTCGTCGCCACCGCGTCGTACGAGGCCCGCGCCTTCGGGATACGGTCCGGGATGCCGGTGCGGGCGGCGTACAAGAAGTGTCCGGACGCGGTGTTCCTGCCGTCGGATCCGGCCGCGTACGACGCGGCGTCGGCCGAGGTGATGGACACGCTGCGGACGTTCCCGGTGGTGGTCGAGGTGTGGGGCTGGGACGAGTGCTTCGTCGGCGCGGAGACCGATGACCCGGAGACACTGGCCGCCGAGTTCCGGGCCGCGGTGGTGGAGCGGACCGGGCTGACCTGCTGCGTCGGCATCGGTGACAACAAGACCCGCGCCAAACTCGCCACCAACTTCGCGAAACTCTCCAACACGTCCGGGGACGGCAACGGGATCTACCGGCTGACCGCCGCGAACTGGCGCGAGGTGATGGACCACCGCCCGGTCCGCGACCTGTGGGGCATCGGCGCCCGGATGGAACACAACCTCAACGAACTCGGCCTCACCACGGTCGCCGACCTGGCCGCCGCCGACGTCGACACCCTCAAGAAGCGCTTCGGCCCCAACATGGGCACCTGGTACGCCGCCCTCGGCCGCGGCCTCGGCGACACCCAACTCACCGACGTCCCCCGCGAACCGGTCTCCCGCAGCCACGAGGAAACCTTCCCGTCGGACCTCGTCGAGCGTCCTGACGTGGAACGCGAACTCCGCCGCATCGCCCTCGAGGTCACCCGCGAGGTCGTGGCCGAAGGCCGCACCGTCCAACGCGTCTCGGTCAAGGTCCGCTTCATCAACTTCTACACCCCGATCAAAAGCCGCAAACTGAAGTCCTCCACCCAGGACCCCGAGCTGGTCGCCACCACAGCCCTCTCCATCCTCGAAAAGTTCACCCTCAACCGCCCCATCCGCCTCCTCGGCGTCCGCGTCGAGTTCGTCCCCTCGCCGCTTATATAGCTTTGTTTGCAGAAAGTTATATACGTGAGAGGTGCGAACCAACTGTCGGTCTCGACAGGAAAGCGCGACCGCGGATGGATCGCGCGCGAGGTGATCACCACCCTCGACGACTTCGCAGTCCGCGCGGGCCGCCGTAGCTGAGGCCTAGGTCAGTGCGGCGAGGATCTTCGACATCGAGTCGTAGGTTTGGCGGACCGCGTCGGGCTTGTTCAGGCGGTGGCGTTCCAGGCGGATCGCGGCGAGGTGGCGGGCTTCGTAGATCGCCGCGCGCCAGGTGGCGCCCGGCGAGCGGTCCAGGGCGCCGTACGAATCCCAGAACGCCTCCCGCTCGTCCTGTTTCGCCTGGGCCATGCGGATGGTCCAGTCCGCGGCCGGGTCGCCGAACTCGGTGCGGTCGAAGTCCAGTACGCCGGAGATCAACGGCTCGGGCGCATCTGCATCGAGAAGACAGTTGGCCGTCCACAGGTCACCCGTCAGCAGTCGCGGTTCGCGGATCTCGTCCAAGGTGGCCCGACCATGCGTCGCCGCGTCGGCAGCCTGCCGGACGTCCGCAGCGTCCAGCCCCAACTGCTCGAGATCGTCGGCAATCTGGAGCAGTGACGCGATCACAGCCTCACTCCAGCGAGAGTACGACGGTCCGGCCACACGACCGAAGTACGGCCCGCGTACGTCGTGCACGGTTCGGGCGATCGCACCGAGCTGACGGAAGAAGGTCGTACGCCCGGACCGCGGATAGCGGCCCAGCTGCTCCGGTGCCGGGACACCGGAAAGACGACTCTGGATCATCCAGTCCCGGTCGACGATCTCGTGCGACCAATCAACGGCGAGCACCCTTGGCGTCAACTGTGCGATCGCAGTCAGCCAGGAGACGCTCAGGTACTCGTTGCGCATCAGCCGCTGCTCGGACGCGAACTGCATCCGTTCCTCCGGCGCCACACGCAAGATCACCGGCTCGGCCCACCCGCTCAGCTCGATCCGGTACACGCTGTTGTACGACCCGTACCCGAGCTCGACCGCCTCCAGCGGAACGCTGCCGAACGCCCGCCGGCAGATCGCATCGATCGCCGACGGGCCGACCGCCCGCTGGAACGCACCCGGCGCCCGCACCCCCCCCCGCACCCGCATGCCATACCTCCATCTCGCGCCTCCTGGTTGGGGAGGATTTCTGCCCGATTCGGGGAGAAAATCCTCCCCAGATGGCCGGAATCTACAGGTTGTAGGTGCGGGTGGCGGTGGTGGTGAAGATGGCTTCTCGGTCGGTTGGAGTGAGGGTGGACGTGAGGGTTTCCGCCGCGGCGACGACGTCGGCGTAGGACGCAGCGAGGAGGCAGACGGGCCAGTCGGAGCCGAACATTACTCGGTTGGGGGTGAAGGCGTTCAGGACTACGTCGGCGTAGGGCTGGAGGTCTTTGGGTTGCCAGGTGGTCCAGTCGGCTTCGGTGACCATGCCGGAGAGTTTGCAGGTGACGTTGGGTTGGGCGGCCAGAGTTCGGAGTTGGGTGGCCCAGGGTTCCAGCGGGTCACCGATGACTGGCTTGGAGATGTGGTCGACGACGAAGGTCAGTTGCGGGAGGTTGCGGGCTGTCTGGATTGCGGCGGGGAGGTGTGGGGTTTTGGTGAGCAGGTCGTAGGCCAGGCCGGCGTCGGCGACGGCGTTCAGGCCCCGTTGTACGTCGGGGCGCAGCAGCCAGTCGTTGTCGGGTTCGTCGTGGACCTGGTGGCGGATCGCCTTCAGGTACGAGCCGTCCGGGCGGGCCAGCAGCGACGCCAGCGTGTCCGCCACGTCGGGCGCGGTGAGGTCCACCCAGCCGACCACGCCGGCCACCAGGTCGTTGCCGGCGGCAATCTCCAGGAACTCGACGGTCTCCTCGAGTAGACCGACAGTCTGGACCAGGACGGTCGCGGTGACGTCGGCGGCCGCGGCGAGCGGGGCCAGGTCGGCGATCGAGAAGTTCTTCCGGATCGGGTCCATTTCCGGCCCGGTCATCCAGGACTGCTCGCGGACGGTCAGATCCCAGACATGGTGGTGTGCGTCGACTCTGCTCATGCGCCGTACCTTCTCATCCGACCCGGCGGTCGTCGATGGCGTCCTGGTTCCAGTTGATCCCGAGACCGGGTACGTCGGGGGCGACCGCGTGCCCGTCGACGATCTCCATCTCGGACGACGTGATCGCCCGCAGCTGCGGGATGTGCTCGACGTACCGGCCGTTCGGTACGGCGGCCGTGAGGCTGACGTGCAGCTCCATCAGGAAGTGCGGGCAGACCTCGAGGTTGAACGTCTCGGCCAGGTGCGCGACCTTCAGCCACGGCGTGATGCCGCCGATCCGGGCCACGTCGACCTGGATGATCCCGGCGCCGCCGGCCGCGGCGTACTCGCGGAACTGCGAGACGGAGTACAGCGACTCGCCGACCGCGATCGGGATCGACGTGGACTCCGCGAGCCGGACATGACCGGTCAGGTCGTCGGCCGGCAACGGCTCCTCGAACCAGCTCAGGTCCACGGCCTCGAAGGCAGCCGCTCGCCGGCGAGCTTCCGGGTACGTCATCGACTGGTTCGCGTCGACCATGATGTCCAGCGCCGGCCCGACCGCGTCCCGGACCGCGCGGAGCCGCTCCAGGTCCTCGTGGACGCGCGGCTTCCCGACCTTGAGCTTCACGCCCGGCCAGCCGGCCTTCTGGGACGCGAGGGCGCCGGCGACCAGCTCGTCGGTTGTCAGGTGCAACCAACCGCCCTCGGTGTCGTACAGCGGCACCTGCTGCCGGTACCCGCCGGCCAACCGCCAGAGCGGCTCGCCCGCGCGCAGACAGCGCAGGTCCCACAGTGCGGTGTCGACCGAGGCCAGCGCGAGCGAGGTGATCGCGCCCACGGTCGTCGCGTGCGTGGACCAGAAGAGATCGGACCACAAGGCCTCGACGTTGCGCGCGTCCGCGCCGACCAGCCGCGGCAGCAGGTGGTCGCGGAGCAGCGCGAGTACGGCGGTGCCGCCGGTGCCGATCGTGTACGAGTACCCGAGGCCGGTCAGCCCGTCCGCCGTCGTGAGCTGGACGAACACGGTTTCCTGTTTGAGGAACGCCTGGACGGCGTCGGTCCGAACGGTCTCGACCTCGAGGTCGACCAGGTACGCCTCTGCCCGGACGATCGCCGTACTCACAGTTTCCTCCCGAGATCCTATAGGATATTGCGATCCTGATGCTCCCGCTTCACACTGGACGCGTCAAGACGGACCGCGAGTCGGGCAGAATGGCTCTCCCGGGAGGAGCGACAGTGACTGATGCGCATGTGGGCCTGGCGGGTCAGCTCGCCCGGCTGCCCCAGCGGCAGGTGCTGAGCGACGACGTCTACGAGACCGTCAAGGGCCTGATCATGGACAGCGTGGTCGAGCCGGGCACCCGGTTGAACATCGATGCACTAACCCGTGAGCTGGGCATTTCCCAGACCCCGATCCGGGAGTCGCTGGCCCGGCTGGAGTCCGACGGCCTCGTGATCAAGGAGCCGCTGCGCGGGTACCGGGTGTCGTCGCGGCTGACCCGCGACGAGTTCGACGACCTCTTCGAGTACCGCCTGCACATCGAGCCGTGGGCGGCCGGACGGGCCGCGGAGCGGGCGGGTGACGACGACCTGGCCCGGCTCAAGGCGGAGATGCTCAGCTACACCGACGTACCGGATCGTCCGTCGTACGAGAGCTACCGGGCGATGGCGGCGCACGACCAGCGGTTCCACGACCTGGTGCTGGAGCTGTCCGGCAACGAGACCGCCCGGTTGTCCTTCCAGCGGACACACTGCCACCTGCACCTGTTCCGGCTGTACTACGGTGGCGGCATCGCGACGAAGGCGTTGCGAGAGCACAAGGCAGTGGTGACTGCCGTCCGCAAGGGCAACGCGGAGGAGGCGGCTGCGGCGATGCGATCGCACATCGAGGCCTCCCGCGGCCGGCTGCGGCCGATCTTCGACAAAGAGTCCTAGGAGACACCTGTGGAACTGCTCCGCCTGGGCGCGGTCGGTGAGGAGCGCCCGTATGTGCGCGCCGCCGACGGTACCGTTCACGATCTGACCCCGCTGACTCTTGAAACCGGTGGCGACATCGACGGAGCCTTCCTGGCCGCTGACGGCATCGCCCGGACCCGAGCCGCGCTCGACGCCGGCGACCTGCCCGCGGCCGACGTCGAGGGGCTGCGGGTCGGCGCACCGATCGCCCGCCCTGGCGCGGTGGTCTGCATCGGCATGAACTACGCGGCCCACGCGGCCGAGGGCGGCGCCGAGCCGCCGAAGCAGCCGATCGTGTTCTTCAAGCACCCGAACACCGTCGTCGGCCCGAACGACGACGTCCTCGTCCCGCGCGGCTCCGCGAAGACCGACTGGGAGGTCGAGCTCGCGGTCGTGATCGGCAAGCAGACGCGGTACGTCGAGACCGACGAAGAGGCGCTTGCCTGCGTCGCAGGGTACACGGTCTCGAACGACGTGTCCGAGCGCGCGTTCCAGATCGAGGTCTCGGGCGGGCAGTGGTCGAAGGGCAAGTGCTGCGAGACGTTCAACCCGCTCGGGCCCTCGCTGATCCCGGCCTCCGAGGTCCACGACGTGCAGAACCTGCAGCTGAGGTCCTGGGTGAACGGTGAGCCGCGGCAGGACTCCAACACGCGGGACATGATCTTCTCGGTGGCGGCGCTGATCCGCGACCTCTCGCAGTACATGGTGCTCAGCCCGGGCGACATCGTGAACACCGGTACGCCGGAGGGCGTCGCGCTGTCCGGCCGGTTCCCGTACCTGTCGCCGGGCGACACGATGGAGCTGGAGATCGAAGGGCTCGGGCGGCAGACGCAGTCGCTCGGCAAGGCCTGATTTCTGTCGGAGCGCCCGTCTAGGGTCCTTCTCGTGAACGACGTACTGGCCGAGATCAGCAGTTCGTACGACAACGTCGCCGTTTCGTACGCCGAGATGGTGCAGGACGGGGCGCCCGGGGAGGTCGAGGATCTCGACCTCCTCGCCGGTCTGCTGCCATCCCGGGGCCTGACCGTGCTGGACGTCGGGTGCGGGCCGGGGCGGGTCACGGCGGCGCTGCACGACCGCGGTCTGGCGGTGGTCGGCGTCGACGTGTCGCCGGGCATGGTCGAGGTCGCGCGCACGGCGCATCCCGAGGTGGACTTCCGCGTCGGGTCGATGACGGCGCTCGACCTGCCGGACGCGTCGGTCGGCGGGATTGTGGCGTGGTGGTCGATCATCCACCTGCCGCGCGAGCTGGTGCCGACCGCGTTCGCGGAGTTCCGCCGGGTGCTGGCACCGGGCGGGGTGCTGCTGATCGGGTTCCACGTCGGCGCCGAGTCGACGCACAAGACGTCCGGGTACGGCGGTCATCCGATGAATGTGCACGTCCATCGCTGGACCGGCGAGGCGCTCACCGAGATAGCAATCGCCGCGGGCTTCACGCCGTACGCTGCGGAGCTGCCTGATGATCGGGTGCTCTTCGCGGTAGATACGGAGAATTCCTGAGGCTCCGGCCGCGCTTCGCCCGTACTCTCTGCGCATGACTTCTCGCGTGCGGACAGTGACGTTCGATGCCCACAACCCCTACGAACTGGCCGGCTTCTGGCTCCAGGTCCTGAAGGCGGAGCGCCCCGCCGACGACCATCCCGACGACCCGTACGCCGCGGTCCCCGCCGACGGCATCACGGTCCTGTTCGAGCAGAACAACGACGAGAAGGCCGTCAAGAACCGCGCCCACCTCGACCTGGTCCCCGACACGACCCGCGACGAGGAGGTCGCCTGGCTCCTCACGCTCGGCGCCACCATCGCCCACGACCGCCGCGAACCCGACGGCACCGGCTGGGTCGTCCTCCAGGACCCCGAAGGCAACGAGTTCTGCATCCTCCGCAGCGAATCCGAACGCGCCGCCACTTCCTGATGGGCCGGCCGGCGAGCGCTTCGCGGTGACCTACCGCTCGACCTTCGGCGTCTGGCCCGTGAACGTGATCCGCCAGTCCGTCGCCCACGCGTGCACTGCCACGTCGTACCCGTCTCGGCTGGCGGCGACCCGATAGTGCCCGTTCTCCGGCGGTACGACGTCCGCACGCCACCCGCGGGCCCGCAACGCCGCCGCCGCGGCCTCCACCTCGGCCGCGGGATCCGGCGCCTGCGGATTGCCGGTCTGCACGGTCACCCGCGACACGGTGGCCGGCCCGCGCCCATCGAACAGTACGCCGGGATTCACCGGCCCTGGGTCCCCCGTGACAACCGAACGCTGATCAGGTACGACGGCCTCCGCCACCGCCACCAGTTCGCTCCGCAGGAACTCACGCTCGCCCGTCATCGCCGCCGCTCTCCCATCCCACACCGCCACGGACCGGACCCGTTCGCCTGGACCTGCTCAGCGGCCGTCATTGCCTGGGACCTTTAGCCTGTCCGCTGCCAGGTCGGAACGGGATGTTCGCCTTGACCTGAACGGCTGCCGACGCCGCGGACGCCATCGACGGGCTGGACGGAGCCACGACCCCGCCGTACGCCGCCGCGGCGGCTCCGTCCCGATCCGGCAGGCCCGTCACCTCGTTGTACACCGCCGACACGACCTGGGACGCCTTGTTCAGCGGGACTCCCCACGCGAGCTTGGTCTCCTCGCCGCGGCCGGTGTCCGTCGTCGTGATCGCATCCAGATCACCGCGGACCACCCGTCCGACGTTGCGCAGCGCCTCGCTGTTCGGCCGGTAGTACTCGTTGTGCCAGTGCACCGACACCGGGTCCTGGCCGTGCGGGTCGGCGGTCGCCATCCGGATCGCGTCCGGGAACGTCGCCGGGTCCGGCCCGTGCCACTCGGAGTACGCCACGTAGTCCCCGGGCGCACGTTCGGTGAACAGCCGGGTCGGCGGCTGGACGAAGTCGGCGGCCTCGTCGACGTACTTCTCGATCCCCGGCGACCCCGTCATCACCAGCCGCGCCGGCCGGGCGCCGCCCTTCATCACCGCCTCGGCCGCCACGTCGGTGCCGTACGAGTGCGCGACGACCGTGACGTCGGCGTCCTCGTCCTTCAACTCGTCCAGCTCGTCCAGGCACTCCGCCAACCGCGGTCCACCGTCGATCGCCGCCTCCTTGCCGGCGGCCTCCAGCAGACCCTGCGGCGAGTCGTAGTCGAACCACACCACCGCGGCGGTGTCAGGCCCGGCCTCCTGCCGGATCAGCTCGCCACGGTCCGACTGTCCGCGGAAGGTGTCCAGGCTGTTCCCCATCCCGGGGACGACGACCGCGAGGTGCTTCGCGTGCCCGAGATCGCCGAGGACCTCGATCGCGCGGCCCTTGCCCTCCGGATCGACCTTCAGGAACTGCCGCGGCCGCTCGATCTCGACGACGTTGCCGTCGGAATCGACCGCGGTGTCCTTGACCGGGACGAGCAGCTCGTTGACGGTGTCCAGCCGCTTCCGCTGGTCGGCACTCGCCGTACCGGCGTCGACCGCCGCCTGCAGGCGGTCGCGAGCGGCGACGAGCAGCTCGTGATTCGCGCGGAACCGCTCGGCCAGCTGCTCGGACACCGCCATCGTGACTCCCCGTGACGACCGGCCCCTCTGGGCGCGGGGACCGGGTCACCGCAGTCTGGCAGCCGAAGGGTCCCGCTGACCAGTGACCACCCGCCGGATACCCCCGTGCACCGCGACGCCGTCGCACTTACCCTGAGGAGATGCCGTCCGCTCATCATCTGATCGCGTTCGCGATCACCGCGTTCATCATCATCGTCGTCCCGGGGCCGAGCGTGCTGTTCATCGTCGGACGGGCGCTCGCGGTCGGGCGCCGGGAAGCCGTCCTGACAATGGTCGGCAACACCCTCGGCGCGGCGGTGATGCTGGTACTGATCGCCGCCGGGCTCGGGACGTTGATCGCGGCGAGCGCGATCGCGCTGACCGCGGTGAAGCTCGGGGGCGCGGCGTACCTCATCTATCTCGGCGTCCACGCGTTCCGGAGCCGGAAGTCGCTGGCCGAGGCGCTCGCGACCAGCGTCAAGCCGAGCAGCGGGCGGAAGACCGTGCGGCAGGGGTTCCTCGTGGGGGTGACCAACGCCAAGACCGCGGTGTTCTTCGCGGCCGTGCTGCCACAGTTCGTCGACAAGGGCGCGAGCAGCCCGGCCTGGGCGCAGATCCTGATCCTCGGCGCGATCTTCGTCCTGATCGCGCTCTGCTCGGACAGCATCTGGGCGTTCGTGGCCGGGACGGCGCGGGAGTGGTTCGCCCGCTCCCCGCGCCGCCTCGAACTCGTCGGCGGCACCGGCGGCCTGATGATCATCGGCCTCGGCGCCAGCATCGCGGTGACCGGCACTAAGGACTAGGTGGTGTCTGGCAATTCCGCGCCGTAGCGAGGAGGTGCTCGGTGCGGTAGCTCGGCGCGCGGGGGCGAAGGTCTCGATGCGGAGCATCGTGGCCTTTGCACCCGTGCGGCGAGGTGCCGTGCCGAGTGCCCCGCAGTAGGCGGGGAATTGCCAGACACCACCTAGGTACGACGTCCTGCCGGTACGCCGAGCAGGGCCAATGCTGCGGGCAGGCCGAAGGCGACCAGGTACGCCAGTACGGCGGAGTGCGGTTCCATTGCCGCGAACAACGATCCGCCGATCGCCAGGATTGTTGCTGTCGCCAACGAGTCGCTGAGCTGCGCCGCGGAGCTGTTGGCGCCCTGCTCGTCGCGCTCGGAATACTCCAGCACCAGCACCGACAGCGTCGGGAACACCGTACCCATGCCGAGCCCGGTCAGGCTCCAGCCGAGGATGCCGACCAGGATCGGCACCTGCGGACTGAGCGTCAGCGCCGCCGTGACGATCCCGAGCACGATCGCCACCATCCCGGCCTGCAGGAACACCGCGTGCGAGAACGGCTGCTTCGGCCGCCCGCGGTACCAGGACGCCGCCGACCAGCTCAGCGCGCTGATCGTCAGTACGAGACCCGCGAGCGCCGGCGACAGCCCGCGCTGCCGGGTCAGCATCAGCGGCAGGAACACCTCCGCGCCGAACCCGGCCGCGGCCACCAGCCCACGCAGCGCGATCACCGACGGCAGCCCGCGCCCGAAGCTGAACGTCCCGGACGGCAGCAGCCGCGGGCCGAACACGACGACACCGGCCAGACCGATCGCGAGCAGCACGATCTGCAGTACGCCGCGCTGCTGACCGCCGTAGTGCAGCAGCCCGACACCGACCGCCGCCGCGACCGCCCACAGCGCCCGCTTGTCCCACAGCTTGCCCGGACGTACGTCGTACACGCTCCCCCGGGCCAGCCCCGGCCGCATCACCAGCACTGCCGGGACCGCGATCGCCGGAACCGCGAGGAACACGATCCGCCAGTTGGTGTGCTCGACGATCAGGCCGGCGATCGTTGGTCCGACCAGCGACGGTACGACCCAGCCGGTCGCGAACGCGGCGAAGATCCGCGGGCGCAGGCCGGCCGGGTACAGCTGCCCCACGACGACGTACAGCGCGACCATCAACAGGCCGGAGCCGAACCCCTGGATGACCCGGCCGACGACCAGGACCTCCATCGACGGCGCCAGGCCCGCGATGATCAGCCCGGCCAGGAACCACGCCGTACCGTGCCAGAGCGGGCGCGTCGGGCCCTTCAGGTCACACCAGGTGCCGGAGACAACCATCGCGACGACGCCGGACGCGAGCGGTCCGCCGAACGCGAGCGCGTACAGGCTGAGCCCGTCGAGCGCCTGCGCCACGGTCGGCATCGCAGTCGCGACCGCCAGCGACTCGAACGCGGTCAGCGTGATCAGCGCAACCATCCCGACGGTCAGTGCGCGGTACTGCGGGGAGAGGACACCGCCGGTCTCGGTGGCCGGCTCGGAGACGGTGGTCATGCCGAGAACCATCGGTCCTCAAGTGCACTTTAAGTCAACTAGAGAAGGGCGGCGAGGACCAGCGCGACGATCGGCGGGATGGCCTGGGCTGCCGCGGCGCGGGCCATCCGGCGGTCGGAGGCGATCAGTACGAGGCCGGCGCCGGCCATGCAGGCACACGCGAAGAGCGCGATCGCGTGGCCCTTGTTGCCGCCCCAGATCAGGCCGCCGAGCGCACCGAGCGCCAGGAACAGGTTGTAGAACCCCTGGTTGAACGCCCACGGGCGCGCGGTCTCGACCTCGTTCTCCTTCACCAGGAACCGGCCGTACGTACTCGGCTTACGGAACAGCAGGCTCTCCATGGCGAACACGACCACATGGAACAGCCCCGCGACGACGACGAAGATCTGTGCGACCACGTTCATGCGGGGAACGTACCGCTACGCGCGCCAATCCGTGGCGAAGGCACGCGCTGGGTTGTCCCGGAACACGGCGTCGGCGACGTCCGCACCGAAGTACTGCGTGATCCGCGGGCGGAGGTGGGTGAGCAGGTACGGCATGCCGGGGCCTTCACCGGTGGCGGCGCGGGCACGGGCCGCGGTGGTGTCCCCGCCGAGCAGCAGGCGGTCGGCGTACCCGGCGTCGATCAACGCGCCGAGGCAGTCCATCAACCGCGGGTCGGTCGCGTTGTTGGCCCGCGACGGGCCGTCGAACGCGAGCCACGCGCCGCGACGCGCCAGGTCGAGGTGCACGCGGTGGTCCGGGAAGCGGTTGAGGTGCCCGAGGATGACGGCGGCGGGGTGGACGTCGAGTTCGTCGACGAGCAGGTCGAGTACGGCGTCGGCGGCGGAGCCGAGCTCGTGGTGGACGGCGATCGGGGCGTTGGTCGCGTGGTGGGCTTCGGCGGCGGCACGCATGACGTGGTCGGCGTGGGCGTCGAGTACGTGGAACCCGCCGGCGACCTTGATGAGGCCGGCGCGGATCTGGGTGTCGGCGATCCCGGTCGTCAGCTCCCGGACGAAGATCTCGGCAAGCTGGTCCTGCACCTTGTCGACGTACCCGTCCGGGTAGTGCTCGCGCCGGTGCAGGCCGGTCGCGGCGACAATCGCCACACCGGTCCTGCTGGAGATCCCGGGCAGGAGGTCAGCCCGCCGGTTCAACCCGTGCGGCGTCCACTGCACGATCGCCTGCCCGCCGGCATCCGCAAACGCCCGCACCTCGGCAGCCGCCGCCTCCCCGTCGTCAAGCACCTGCTCCGCGGGCAGTACAGCTGACCGAAAGAACAGGTGATCGTGCGAGTCGGTAACACCCAGCGCCCCCGGCACCAGATCATTCAAAACCGTACGAACCCGCATCATCACCCTCTCCGTCAGCCCAAACCTAACCCGCCCCAGACCACCGCCCGTCGGCCGGCTGGCCGCCGCCGCCGCCGCCGCAAGGAACGTTCGGGTGGCAACAGGCCCGCTCGGGCGTCAGCGGGCTGAATGTGTCAGGGGTTGACCCCTGAGTTGGTGGGTTGCACGCCTTCATGCCACGTGCCTACCCACCGGCTCAGGGGTCACCCCTGAGCCGGTGGGACGGCGGCGTCGGCCGGGTTAGGCGGCCTGCTGGCCGGTCGCGCGGCGGCGTCGGTTGCCTCGGCGGCGGTTGGGGCGTCCGGGGCCGGCGGTTTCAGGGCGGCCGTTGTCGGCTGGGCCGGTGGTTGGGCGGCCGGTCTCGGCTCGGGGTGCTCCGGCGCGGGCGGCTCCACCGTTGGCTGCGGAGCGGTTGGCGCCGGAGCGGGACGTGCCGGCGCTGTTGGCACCGCCGCGGTTGGCGCCACTCCGGTTGGCGCCGGAGCGCCTGGACGACGAGCGGCCGGTGGAGGGCTGGTTGGTGGGGGTTTCCTTGAGGGAGGGGGTGACGTACGTGCGGTCGCCCGGAGCCAGTTCCGTGAGGAGGGGGTGGCCTGGGTCGAGTTTTGTGGTGGTTGGGGTGATGCCGGCCTTGCGGGTCAGGTCGCGGACGTCGCGGACCTGGTCGTCGGTCATCAGCGTGACGACGGTGCCCTCGGCGCCGGCCCGCGCCGTACGCCCGGAGCGGTGCAGGTAGGCCTTGTGTTCGACCGGCGGGTCGGCGTGGATGACCAGTGTGACGCCGTCGACGTGGATCCCGCGAGCCGCGATATCCGTCGCGACCAGCGTCCGCGCCGTACCGTCCGAGAACGCCTCCAGGTTCCGCGTCCGGGCGCCCTGCGACAGGTTCCCGTGCAGCTCGACCGCGGGCACGCCCTGGGCGATCAGCTTCTTCGTCAGCGCCTTCGCGCCGTACTTCGTCCTGGTGAACACGAGCGAACGACCGGGCGCGGCCGTCAGATCGACCAGCACCGGCAGCCGCGAGTCCGGCCGCACGTGCAACACGTGGTGCGTCATCTTCGCGACCGGCGATCGCGCCGAGTCGACGCTGTGCGTGACCGGATCGGTCATGAAACGCCGGACCAGAACGTCGACCCCGGCATCCAGCGTCGCCGAGAACAGCAACCGCTGAGCGGTGGCCGGAGTCAGGTCGAGGATCCGCCGTACGGCGGGCAGGAAGCCGAGGTCCGCCATGTGGTCGGCCTCGTCGAGCACGGTGATCTCCACTGCGCCGAGCTTCGCGTGCCCGGCTTGGACGTGGTCCTCCAGCCGGCCCGGGCAGGCGACGACGATGTCGGCGCCCTTCCGCAGGCCGGTGATCTGCGGGCCGTGGCCGACGCCGCCGAAGATCGTCATCGAGCGCAGCCCGAGCTTGTCGGCGAGCGGCGTGATCGACGCCTGGATCTGGGTCGCGAGCTCACGGGTCGGCGCGAGGACCAGCGCGCGCGGCTGGTTCGGCCGGCGCTTGGTGCCGCTCGCGGCGAGCCTGGCCAGCACCGGCAGCACGAACGCGTACGTCTTGCCGGATCCGGTCCGGCCGCGGCCGAGAACATCCTTGCCGGCCAGCGAATCCGGCAGCGTCGCCGCCTGGATCGGGAACGGCGTGCTGACACCGGCCGTCGCCAGCGCGGCGACCAGCGACTCGGGTACGCCGAGCTCCGCGAACGTACGGTTGTCAACGGCAACCGTCTCGACGACGTCGTCGCCGAGCGTCCCGAGATCGTTGCTTTCAGCAACCTCGGGGCCGGCCGTGGCGGACTGCCGGGAGCGGCGCCGACGGCGCGGTCGCGGGTCACCCGCCGCGGCGGCGGGCTTGCGGTTCTGGGGGGTGGATTGGTTGTGCGTGGTGGTAGACGTGGGGCGGCGGGCCGCCATAGAAGTACTCCAAAAGTTCGGGGGTCGTCCTGCCCGGCGCGGCCGGTTGGGCCGCGGCGCGTGGTGGTCGACTGCTGGCGCAGGGTAATTGCGCTCACCGGCCCGAGGCAGAACTGGGCGGGCCGTCACAGACAGTCTACGGCACCGATGGGTGTGGCTGGTCGAATTGTCCCCAGGATGCTCGTCACACGGGTTACCTTCTGCTGGTGACCGAGTTCCGGGTGGATCCGCCCACCGCTGCCGACGAGCGAACGCTCCTGCAGGGTTTCCTCGACTACCACCGCGGCACCCTCCGGTGGAAGGTCTCCGGCCTGAGCGGCGACCAGCTGGTACGCCGTACGGCCGACCCGTCGAGCATGTCGCTGATCGGACTGGTCCGGCATCTCGGCGAGGTCGAGCAGTACTGGTTCCACCGCGCGCTCGCCGGCCACGACTCGCCTCCGAAGTACTGGACCGCCGAGCACCCCGACGGCGACTTCGACCTGGTGACGCCCGAGCAGGCCGAGCGGGACCTCGCCGACTACCGCGCCATCGTCCGCCGCTCCGACGAACTCGCCGCGAACTACTCCCTCGACGACACCTTCCACCGCCCCGGCCACGACGAGCCGTACTCCGTCCGCTACCTCTACATCCACCTGATCGAGGAGTACTCCCGCCACAACGGCCACGCCGACCTCCTCCGCGAACGCCTCGACGGCGAGACGGGCGAGTAGTGCGCTACGGCTTGATCGAGTGGATCAGGCTGACGACGTCCTTGGTGACGCCGCGGACGCCGGGGATGCGGGTCAGGCGGAGCAGCCGATCCAGCAGCGGTACGGCGCGGTCGATCAGCGTGCGGGTACGCCGTACGTCCTCGGACTGGTCGTGCACCCAGAACAGCACGATCCCCATCTGGAAGAGCCACAGCAGCTCGGGCAGCTCGGACCTCAGGTCGGGCGGGAGCTTCAGGTCCGAGCCGTCCACGACCCGACGGAAGATCTCCACGCTCGCGTCCCGCGCCGGACGTGACTCCTCGCTGAACGGCGACAGCGGGCTCCGCGGATCGGCCGCCGTCTTGAAGAACGTGCCGGCGAACTCGTGGTACGGCGCGGCCACCTCCAGCCAGGCCCGCAGTACGCCGGTCATCCGCGGTACGAACGCCTGCTCCGTTGCGAGCACCGGCTCGACGGCGGCGCGGTGCTGGTCCTGGAGCAGGTCGTAGTACGCCTGCATCAGGTGGTCCTTGGAACCGTAGTAGTAGTACGCGTTCCCGACCGAAACGCCCGCCTCGTTGGCGATCGCGCGCATCGTCGTCTTCCCGTACCCCTGGTCCCGGAACAACCGCAACGCCGTCGTCAGGATCAGCTCACGCGTCTGCTCGCCCTTCGCGGTCGCACCGTCCGTCACACCCGTCAGCGTAATCACCTCCCGTCAACTGCCGCAGCCCAGCCGCTGCCTGCACCATCGCCCGCGCCACCGGCCGCATCGCCGGACTCGCGAGCAGTACCGCGGTATGCCTGTGCTCCCCCGTTGCCCACAGGCATACGATCCACGCGCGGTCGCCGACGTACACCGACCCGTCGTCCGCGATCACCGTGATGTCGCGCAAGGTCGCCGCGTGGTTGAGCGCGGGGTAGCGCGCCCGCGCGTTCGCCGACCCTGCCGCGACGAACCGCAGGCGCACCACCCCGCCGTACCCGTCCGACGCCGGTTTCTGCCCGGCCAGCCAGTTCTTGAACCGGCGGCAGAGCGGACATCCGGCGTCGTACAGCACTGTCAGTTCACGCACGGCCGGCGGCCTTCAGTACCCGTACCGCGCGGCGTGCTCGGTCATCGTCACCGGTGCGACGGTGTCGTTCGGCGGCACCGGCGGGCGGGTCATCGTGTCGAGCCTGCTGCGGTTGCGGATCTTGTTGAAGATCCACACGTTCGTCAGGTGCACCACGCCGAGCACCAGCATCACGATCCCGAGCTTCACGCTGAGCTGCTCGAAGATCCCGCTGGCGTTCGCTACCGGCGTACCGCTGCGCAGGAACAGCGTCACGAACCCGAGGTTGAGCAGGTAGAACCCGACCACCAGCAGCCGGTTCACCGCGTCCGCGATGTCCTCGTTCCCGTCGAACACGTCGACCAGGAAGATCCGCCCGTACCGGCTCAGCGTCCGGGCCACCCAGATCGTCAACGGCACCGCGATCAGCAGGTAGAGCAGGTACGTCGTGACTGTCAGATCCATCATCCACCCCACTTCTTGAACACGTTCAAATCCTGTCGTTCCTGACCGTACGCCGATCTTTTGAACATGTTCAAGTCGGCCTGAACGTGATCTAGGGCACGATGGGGGTATGACGACTTGGGTCTTCGAAGGAACCGTCCTCCCCGCTGGGGGCACCGCCCGCCTGACGTTCGGCCAGGACCCCACCGGCGAGCAGCTGCCCGGCCGGTACGCCGTACCGGGTCTGGTCGACTCGCACTGCCACCTGACCTTCGACGCCACCCCGGACGGACCGGTGCTGCGCGGCGAGGACTTCGCGGCCGAGCGGCTCGCGGAGCTGGCCGGTGCCGGGGTCAGCGCGCTTCGGGACGTCGGCGGCAACCGCGACGTCACGCTGCGGCTCGCGCGGGACGCGGACGACGGCCGCCCGCTGGTGCTCGCCGCCGGGCGCTTCCTCGCCCCGGCCGGTCAGTACTTCCCGCGGGCGTACGAGCCGGTCGCTCCGGAGGACCTGCTGGCCGCGGTCGAGGCCGAGATCGCCGACGGTGCGACCTGGCTCAAGCTCGTCGGCGACTTCCCGGATGTCGGCCCGGACGGCCCGATCCGGGGCAGCAAGACCCGCCCGACCTACGACCTCGAGCTGGTCGCGGCGATGGTCGAGCTGGCGCACTCCCGGAACGCCCGAGTCGCAGCCCACGTCGACACCGACCACGTGACGGGCCTGATCCAGGCCGGCATCGACTCGGTCGAACACGGTACGGCGCTGACCGAGCAGGACCTCGAGGCGCTCGGCGCACGCGGCGGCGCGTGGACCCCGACGCTGTCTGCCTCGGTCAGCCCGCGCCCGGACGAGACGCCCGAACGCCGGGCCCGTCGCGAGGAACGGTCGGCGTACCTCGCGTCGGTCCTCCCGCTGGCCGAGCGGTACGGCGTCCACGTGCTGACCGGATCCGACGTGGTCGGCACGGTCGCCGCCGAGATCGACATGCTCGTCAAGCACGGGCTGACGGTCGAGCAGGCCATCACCGCGGCGTCGACCGGCGCGCAGGACTTCCTCGGGCTGAGCGGCACCGGCAACCTAGTCACGTACGACGCGGACCCGCGCGAGCACCCCGACGTACTGGCGCGACCGGCAGCGGTCGTCCTCAACGGCCGACGGATCGCGTGAAGGAGAAGGACCTCGACCGCTGGGTGCAGAAGTACCGGAAGGCGTGGGAGAGCAACGATCCGAAGGACATCGCCGCGCTCTGGACCGCGGACGCCGCCTGGTACCGACGCCCGGACGAGCCGCCGGTGGTCGGCCAGGAGGCGATCGTCGACGCCTGGATCGACCTCGCGGACGCGCCGGGCGAGACGACGTTCGAGTACGAGGTGCTGGGGTTCGGTGACGGCGTGGCGTTCGTCCGCGGCTGGACGACGTACCTGACGAATCCGCCGGGCGAGTTCAGCAACCTGTGGGTGATCCGGATGGACAAGGACCGCGCGCACGAGTTCACCGAGTGGTGGATGGAGAAGTCGCGGTGAGCTACTCTCGGTCGTAGGCGCTCAGGGTGCCACCGGTCCGCGGGAAGGGCTCAGCCCACCTGAGATGCTTTTGTTCGAGTATGGATTGACCTCCTTTCTCGCCTGACGACGCGGACAGCAGGCTCGTAGAGAGGAGGTCGGCGATGCCGACCCGGAATCTTCCGAACGACCCGCATGTCGATCACCTGCGCGGCCAGGCGAAGGCCCTGCTCAAAAGCGTGGGCGCGGGTGACCCCTCAGCCGTCGCACTGGCCGACGAGTTCCACCCCGTACGAACGCTCGCGGACGCGCAACTCGTGATCGCTCGCAGCTACGGCTTCCCCAGCTGGCCGCGGATCGTCCGGCACCTGGAGCTGGTCGACCGCTACAGCCGCTCGCCGCACCAGCAGTCCGTCGGAGGACCGCTGGACACCCCGGAGCACCGTGCCGACGAGTTCCTCCGGCTCGCGACCCTGCACTACGGGGAGGACGATCCGGCCCGGCAACGATCCGCGCGCGAGCTCCTGGAGCGCTTCCCGGAGATTGCCCAGAGCAACATCTACACCCAGGTCGTGGCCGGCGACCTGGACGGGATCGACTTCACTCAGGCGAGTACCGAGGGTGGACCGTACCGCTGGGAGCCCCTGCTCTACCTCACGTACAGCCGCCTCGAGGCACCGCACCAGGTGGAGATCGCCCGCAGGCTGCTGGAGAACGGCGCCGACCCGAACGCCGGTTACCTCTGGCAGGGCATGCCGTCGCCGTTCACCGCACTCACCGGCGTGTTCGGCCGCGGCGAGGGCGACCAGCCGCCGCACCGCGATCGGGTCGAGCTGGCGCGGCTGCTGCTCGACGCGGGCGCCGACCCCAACGACAGCCAGACGATGTACAACTGCGGTCCCGGTTGTCCCCCGCCGTACGACGACGTACACCTGGAGCTGCTGCTGGAGTACGGGCTCGGCCGTGGTGACGGCGGGCCGTGGCACGAGCGGATGACGACCGCGCATCCGACCCCGCGGCAGCTGCTCGAGGACGAGCTGGTGTTCGCGTCGATGGCCGGCCTGTTGCATCGCGCCGAACTGGTACTTGCCCAAGGCACCGATCCGGAGGGCACCGGCACCCGGCACCCGGGGTTCAGCGGCGAACGCCCGTACGAGCTCGCCGCGGTCCAGGGCCATACGGAGATCGCCGAGCTGCTCCGCGCGCGGGGTGCGGAGCCGTTGGACGAGATCCACCAGGTGTACGCCGCCGCGATGCGCGGTGAGTTTCCGAACGTCGACGCCGCGCTGGCGGCCGGCGCGGTCGCGCGCAACCGGCACCTTCCGGTCCGGGCGGCCGAGGTCGGGCGCGCCGAGGCGATGGAACCGCTGCAGCGACTCGGGTACGACCTGAACCAGATCTCGCGCGGCTCCGCGCCGATCCACCGTGCCGCGCTCAACGGCCACCTGGACACGGTCCGGAGGCTGGTCGAGCTCGGGGCCGACCCGGAGTTGCACGACCCCAACTACCACGGGAACGCGTTGAGTTGGGCGGAACACAACCACCAGGACGCGGTGGTCGCCTACCTCAGGGGCTTACCGCAAGGAACAGGAACGCGCTGAACACCGCGAGGTGAACGGCGCCCTGCAACAGCGTGGCGCGGCCGGTCGACAGCGTGATGATGGCGGTCACGACGGTCAGCGCGAACAGCACCATCTCCTTGCCGTCGAGCCCGAGGACGAGCGGACCGCTCAGCCAGATCGAGGCGACCGCGATCGCGGGGATGGTCAGGCCGATACTGGCCAGCGCCGAGCCGAGCGCCAGGTTGAGGCTGGTCTGGAGACGGTTGCGCAGCGCGGCCCGCACTGCCGCGATCGTCTCCGGCAGCAGCACCAGCAGCGCGATCACCACACCGACGACGGACAGCGGCAGGCCGGCCGACTGGACGGCGTGCTCGAGGTTCGGCGAGACGGTCTTCGCGAGGCCGACCACCGACACCAGACAGACGAACAGCAGACCGAGGCTGAGCAGTGCGGTCGCTCCGCTCGGCGCGTCGGCGTGATGGTCCTCGTCCTCGTCGACGTCGCCGTTCGCGCCGACCGGGAGGAAGTAGTCGCGGTGCCGGATCGTCTGGATGAACACGAACACGCCGTACAGCACCAGCGACGTGACACCGGCGAACGCGAGCTGCGCGGCACTGAACCGCGGTCCCTCCGCACTCGTGGTGAACGTCGGCAGCACGAGGCTCAACGTGACCAGCGCGGTCATCACGGTCAGAGCGGAGTACGACGCCTGCACCCGGAACGTCTGCACGCGGTGCCGCAGCGAGCCGACGACCAGCGCCAGGCCGAGGATTCCGTTGCAGGTGATCATCACCGCGGCGAACACGGTGTCCCGGGCGAGCGACGCGGCCTTGTCGCCGCCGGACGCCATCAGCGTCACGATCAGCGCGACCTCGATGACGGTCACCGCGAGCGCCAGGATCAACGTGCCGAACGGCTCCCCGACCTTGTGCGCGACGACCTCGGCATGGTGGACGGCCGCGAACACGGCGGCACCGAGACCGATACAGACCAGGAGCAGCAGCACGGTGCCCAGGTCCCGGTGCCAGGAGGCCACGAGGTCCAGGAAGGCGAGCGCGGGCACGACGAGGGTCCAACGTGGCAGCCCTTGGGTCACGGATCTACTCATCCCCAGCAAGCCTAGCCGCAATCCGCTTGGCTTCCGGTGAACGGCGGGTGATGCTTCTCCCACTATGTCTGTGGAAATCAGGAACGCGACCGCCGACGACTGGCCGGCCATCTGGCCGTTCTTCCACGAGATCGTCAGCGCGCGGGAGACCTACACGTACGACCCGGCGCTCACCGAGGAACAGGCGCGGGCGCTCTGGATGTCGCCGTCCAGCTCGCCGGTGGCGCGGACGACGGTCGCGGTCGATGCCGACGGCACCGTTCTCGGGAGCGCCAACATGTACCCGAACCGGCCCGGTCCCGGTGCGCATGTGGCCAGTGCGAGCTTCATGGTGGACGGGAAGGCGCGCGGTCGCGGTGTCGGGCGTGCGCTCGGCGAGGACATGATCGCGTGGGCCGGGCGGACCGGGTTCCGCTCGATCCAGTTCAACGCAGTCGTCGAGACCAACGAACCCGCCGTACACCTCTGGCAGGCCCTCGGCTTCCGGATCGCCGGCACCGTCCCGGAAACCTTCGACCACCCGAAGCTCGGGTACGTCGGTCTACATGTCATGTACCGTCCCTTGCCATGAATCGCGCTCGCCGGATGTGGAAGGCGCTCGAGCCGTTCCACGCGATCACGTACTTCGCCCCGGAGACGCGGCGGGCGACCGCTGCGCTCGGGCTCAAGGGCGGTTGGATGAGCTACTTCGGCTGTCGCGCGGCGCCGCTCGGCGCGGTCGGTCCGGAGTTCGTGGCGGCGGTGTTCTACAACTTCCACCCGGCGATGGTCGCGCGGTCACTCCCGGACGCGTGGAGCTACGCCACGCCGGAGCAGCTCCTCGCGGTGCGGCTGACGGCAGTGGACAACGCCGTACGACGGTTGTTCCCGGACGCGACGTTCGACCGGGCGGCCGAGGTCGCGCGGCGGGCGGCGGAGCTGGCGCCGGTCGCGGGGCGGCCGATCGCCGCGGCGAATGCATCGTTGGAATGGCCAACGGAGCCGGCGCTGGTGCTCTGGCAGGCGACCACGATCCTGCGGGAGTCACGCGGCGACGGGCATATCGCGGCACTGGTCGCGGCCGGGCTCAGTCCGTGTCAGGCGCTGGTCACGATCTCCGCGGCCGGCGGTCCGGACAAGGAGGTCTTCCAGGCGAACCGGCGGTGGAGCGACGAGGAGTGGGCGGAGGCGTCCGAGGATCTTCGGACGCGCGGGCTGCTGGACGCGGCCGGGGCTCTCACGGACACCGGGCGGGCGTTGCGCGAGCAGGTCGAGGAGACGACGGACGCGCTGGCGGATCAGGGGTGGCGGGCGCTCGGGGACGAGTCGGCCGTCGAGTTGCACGACCTGGTGCATCCGCTCAGCGCCGTACTGATGGCCGACGGGCTGATCCCCGCCGACAACCCGATGGCTATGCGCTGGGACTGACCCGATCGGCCTGCACCCGTAGCGCCTGCGCCAACTGCTCACCGGTCGGCGCACTCGCCGGGTCGAACATGCTCTGCGCCACCACCCCGAGCAACATCGCCTGCAACAACCGCCCGATCGCCTGCACCTCCTCCGAGGCCGGCCCGCCTCCACCCCACCGAACATCTCCGCCAGCCCTTCCCGGGCCTGCCCCTGCATCTTCAGCAGGTCCGCAACCAGCTCAGGCATGCTCCCGCCCAAACTGAGCACCTCGAACTGCGCACTCCACAGCGGCCCCTGCAGATTGTCGACAATCTGCGCCCAGGTCTCCCAAACCGCTCATGAGGCCCCACCCCCGCCCCGGACTTCTACTTGGACTCGATCAGCCAGATCGAGCTCGACAACTACTCCCGCGGCCGGATCGCGCTATAGCGGCGGCGATCATGCCCAGGCGTTCGCGGAGTACGACGTACGGATGAAGGGTTTCGTCGCGGTGTGTCAGCAGCAGGCGGTGGACGGGGCGCGCTGGTTCATCCGGCGACGAAGTGGTTCACGCGGGTCCGCGACCTGTCGTACCGGATGATGCCGTACCTGCCGTGGCGGAACCTGATCCGGGAGATGTCGCTCAAGGTCGGGAACGCGATTGACCTGTCACCGTTCGCAGGCCGGCCTCGGCAGCCCGCCGTACCGCGTCCGTGAGCGCGTCGAGGATGCCGGACTCGAGCTTCCAGTGCTGCCAGTACAGCGGTACGTCGATGTACTTGCCCGGGGCAACTTCGACCATCCGCCCGGCGGCCAGCTCGGGTCCGGCCAACTGGTCCTCGATCATGCCCCAGCCGAGCCCGATCCGGACCGCCTCGTGGAACGGCGCGGACGCCGGGATCGCGTGCGCCGGCGGGTCCAGCTTCCGCCGGGTGACCTTGCGGAGCAGCCGGTGCTGCAGGACGTCCTTCTCGTTGAAGATCACCATCGGCGCCTCGGCAAGGGCCTCGGGCAACGGTTTGCCGGCCAGCCAGCGTTCGGCGTACTCCGGGGTCGCGAGCGGGAGGTACCGCATCTTTCCCAGCGGTACGACGCGGCAGCCCTGCACCGGGCGCGGGTCGGCGGTGACCGCGGCGAGGACCGTACCGTTGCGCAGGTACTCCGCCGAGTGCTCCTCGTCCTCCTGGTGCACAAGGAACCGGGCGTCGTGGGTCCGGGACAGGTCGAGCATCGCAGGCAGGAACCAGTTGTTCAGCGAGTCCGCGTTCACCGCGATCGGGATCCGCTGCGTGTCGACCGTGCCGCGGACGGCGGCGATCGCCTCGAGCTCGAGCAATGCGACCTGGCGCGCGAGCCGGAGCAGCGCCTCCCCCGCCGCGGTCGCCCGGGCCGGCTTGCCGCGCATCACGACGACCTGACCGAGCCGGCTCTCCAGCGCCTTGATCCGCTGGCTGATCGCCGACGGCGTGACGCTCAGCCGGCGCGCGGCCGCGTCGAAGCTGCCCTCGTCGAGGACCGCCACGAACGTCTCGAGTTGCACCGAGTCGAACTGCATGATGAAGCAATCCTAATGGTGCTTCAGAATCTTTAGCTGGTTTGAAGGCGGTCCACTGCTTACCGTCGGAGACATGCCCCTCCTGGCCGGATTCGTCACGTCGTTGTCGCTGATCGTCGCGATCGGCGCCCAGAACGCCTTCGTCCTCCGCCAGGGCCTACGCCGCGAACACGTACTCCCGGTCGTGCTGACCTGCGCACTCTCCGACGCACTGCTGATCTCCAGCGGGATCCTCGGCCTCGGCGCCCTCCTCACCCGCAGCCAACTCGCCTTGGACATCGCGAAGTTCGGCGGCGCCGCGTTCCTCTACACGTACGCATTCCTGGCCGCGAAACGAGCCTTCCACCCCGGAGCCATCACCCTCGCCGACCACGCCCCCGCCGCCCTCCACAGCGTCGTACTGGCCTGCCTGGGCTTCACGTACCTCAACCCGCACGTCTACTTGGACACCGTCGTACTCCTAGGCTCCCTGGCCAACCAACGAGGAACCAACGACCGTTGGCTCTACGGCCTCGGCGCCGTCACCGCCAGCTTCCTCTGGTTCTTCGCCCTGGGCTTCTTCTCCCGCAAACTAACCCCCTTCTTCACCCGCCCCCGAGCCTGGCAACTCCTGGACACCGCCATAGCCCTCCTCATGACCACCCTGGCCACCTGGATGCTCCTCGCCTGATATCCACAGGCCATGAATCCAGGTGGTAACGACCCGCGTGCCCGGATATCATGTACACAGCAAGACCAGCCCCTCTGCCCACTCGGGCACGGGCTGGTCGTCTTTTCCGGGGGATTTCCAGTGACTTCCTACTCCAAGCCACACCTGTCCTTCGATGACCAAGTCCAGCTGCTGAAGAGCAGAGGCATGGTGATCGACGACCCTGCCGCCGCAGCCGAGCTGCTCAGCGTCATCGGCTACTACCGGTTGAGCGGCTACTGGTACCCGTACCGTCGCCAGCCCGGACCGAGGCAGCGTGACGATCAGTTCGTCGCGGGTACCAACTTCAAGACGGTCGTCCGGCTGTACGACGCCGACCGCCGGCTCAAGCTGCACGTTCTGGACGCGATCGAACGGGTCGAGATCGCGCTCCGGGTGATGATCGGCTTCACCTTGGGCAAGCGCGGTGCCTACGCTCATCTGGATCGAACGAACCTCGACGGGCAGTTCACCCAGGCCGCCGCCGGGCGCCGCAGCAAGTACGACGAGTGGATCGCCAAACTACAGGACGGTCAGCGCCGGTCCTCAGAGGACTTCGTGGTGCACTTCCAGACGAAGTACGACGGCCGCTGCGGGTCTTGAACTACGTACGCAACATCTGTGCCCATCACTCGCGCCTGTGGAATCGGCACATGGTCAACAAGATCGGCTCCCGGCAGCTGGCAACCATCCCGGAGCTGCATCACCTGAGTCTTCCCGGGGCAACTCACCACCGGATCTACTCGACGCTGTGCGTCCTGGCGTTCCTGCTGAACCGGATCGGCCAAGACGACTGGGATTCGGAAGTACGCGAGTTGATAACCGTCGAGCTGTCAGCCTGTGGGCGGAGTTTGTCGGAGATGGGGTTTCCGGCGGGGTGGGAGCAGTGCTGGCCGTGGACGTGACGGTGTTGTGTGATGCGGTGGCGGTGTTTCCTGAGGGGGTTTCGGGGACCCTGGCTGGTTGGGGGTTGGAGCAGGCTGGGTGGAGTGCGGGTGGGCGGGAATGTTCGTGGGGGTGGGTGGTTGATGCATTTTCATGGTTATCTGGTGGTGGCGGACTCCGGTGTGATGTTGGTGGATGCGGGGGTTGGGCCGGCGGGTGGGGAGGCGGCTGAGTGGTTGGGGGTGAGTGGGCGGTTGCGGGGGTTGTTGGGGCAGGTCGGGGTGGGGGTTGAGGATGTGGATGCGGTCGTGTTGACGCATGTGCATCTGGATCATGTGGGGTGGGCGTCGGACGGGGTGCGGGCGGGGTTTCCGCGGGCGGAGTATGTCGTGCAGCGGGATGAGTTGGAGCATGTCCGGGGCGGGGTGACGTACGAGCGGCGGATCCGGCCGATCGAGGAGGCTGGGGGAGGTGCTGGCGTTGGCGGCCACGATGGGGATCCCGATCGCGGCCGCGCATCCGCATGCTGCCCTGTCGTCCACGGCCGAGCCAGTCGTCTCCGCAGGCACCGGCGACGAGGTCTGCCCGCCGTACAGGCTCTAGCCCCCGCGGCACCGGATTGGCGGTAGTCGCCTGCGGGCACCGGCTTAGCGGTAGCCCGTCGTGTTGGCGGGTTTGCCGGCGTGTTCTACCTCGACGATGTAGCGCCAGGCGTCGGGGCGGCTGCCGTCCAGGTCGGTGAAGTCGTAGAGCTGGGCGAGTTCGCCGCTCGACGTGGACTTGCCGTTCCAGCGGCGTACGTCGGGGTCGGCCGCGAGTGCCGCCACCGCGCGGCCGACGTACGACGGGCTCTCGGAGATCGCGAAGTGCGGGACCTGTTCGGTCGCGTCCTGCCAGTTTTCCTCGCGGACGCCGAATCCTTCGAGCATCGCCTCGGAGCGCAACCACCCGGGCGTCAGCAGCACGGCGGTCGCGTCGTACTTGTCCAGCTCGTGCGCCAGCGCGAACGCGATCCGCCCGACCGCACCCTTCGCCAGGTCGTAGAAGAACGACACCCGATAGGTCTCCGCGTTGTACTCGGCGGTGCCGTCGGTCATCTCGATCACCAACCCGCCAGGTGACCTGATCAGCAGCGGCAACGCGTAATGCGCGGTGATCACATGCGTGTTGATGCCCAGCTCGAGCAATCGGAGCCCTCCGGCGAGGTCGCTCTCCCAGACGGTGTTGTCCCACTCGGGCTCCCCGTGCTGCCCCCAGATGTCGTTCACGAGGATGTGCAGCGCGCCCTGCTCGCGCTCGATCCGCTCGACCAGCGCACGCACCTGCGCCGGATCCAGATGATCCACCGGTACGGCGATGCCGCGCCCGCCGGCCTTGTCGACGAGCTCCGCGGTGTCCTCGATCGTCTCCGGGCGGTCCATCTCCGATCGTCGCGCCCGCGTGCTGCGACCGGTCACGTACACGGTCGCACCGGCCGCGCCGAGCTCGACCGCGATCCCGCGCCCGGCCGCTCGGGTCGCCCCGGCGACCAGCGCCACCTTCCCCGTCAACGGCTGCATCCGTCCTCCTTATCCATACAACGTATGATTATGTATCATACGGCGTATGGTTAACGTCGGCAAGCGTTCCGGACGGCCACGGGCAGGGGAGGAGCGCCTGAGCCGGCTCGCGATCCTGACCGCGGCGCTGCGGATCGTCGACGACGAGGGCATCGACGCGCTGACGATGCGCCGGCTCGCGGCGACGCTGCACGTCAACCCGATGTCGCTGTACCACCACCTGCCGAACAAGGCCGCCGTGCTGGCCGGCCTCGCGGAGCTGGTCTTCGCCGAGCTGGAGCTACCCGACCCGGGTCCCGCGGTGCCGTGGGACGAGCAGTTGAAGGACGCCGCCCGGGCGTACCGGAACGGGCTGCGCGCACACCCGAACCTCGCGCTCCAGGTCCTGTCCGACACCTCCGCCGTCTCGAGCGTCGTGGTGGTGACGATGGAGCCGTTCTACCGCGCGCTCGACCGCGCCGGCCTCGCGCCGCGGCAGATCTTCGAGGCCGCGAACACCCTGGTCGACTTCATCCACGGCTTCACGCTCGGCGAGACGTCCGTACAGGCAGACACCTTCGAGCTCGCCCCCGATCTGCTCGCGCGGGTCCGCGACCTGCCACCCGAGAAGGCGCCGACGCTGACCCGAATCGTCGCCGAGCTCGGCCCGGAGGGACTCGCCTACGACTTCGACAGCGGCTTCGAGTCGGGCCTTTCCACCCTGGTTGCCGGCCTCGCCCGGTAACGCGAGATCGCGACCCCGACCAGGCAGAGCCCGCCACCGGCGTACGCGAGCGGCGCCGGGCTCTCACCCAGCAGCAGCCACCCGAGGAAGATCGCGAGCGGCGGCACCAGGTACGTCGTGGCGCCCATCCGGCCCGCGGTCGTCCGCGCCAACGCATAAGCCCAAGTGGTAAAGGCGATCGCGGTCGGGAACGCGCCGAGGAACACCACCCACCACAGGGTCGACGGCCGTACCTCCCGGACCAACGCCGGCCCGAACGGCAGACACGCAATCGCGCCGATCACGCACGACAACCACGTGACCTCCAACGCGGGGAGGCGCGCGAGCAGCGGCTTCTGCGACACGACGCCGATCGCGTACGCCGCCGCGGCGATCAGACACAGCACCACGCCCCATGTCACGGCGCTCCCGTGCGACGACGACACCCCGATCAACACCACACCACCGAACGCGACCAGACTCCCGATCACCAACCGCCGCGGGAATCCCTCGTGCAGAAACAGACCTGCCAGCAAGGCGATCAGCAGCGGCCCGATGTTGACCAGCATCGCGGTCGTCCCCGCGTCGAGGTGCCGCTCCGCTTCGTTCAGCGCGAGGTTGTAGACCCCGAACCACAGCAACCCGCACGCCAGCAGCAACTTCCAGTCCGCCCGCTCAGGCCAACGCCGCGGTCGTATGAACACGAAGATCCCGAGCACCACGCTGCCCACCAGCAACCGGCCGAGCGACAACGCACCCGCCGAGATGTCCGCGCCGACATGCCGGATCGCGACGAACGCCGACGCCCACAACACAACCGTCACCGCGGCCGCACCGGCTGCGAGCGCACTCTGTTTCCTCATGGTCATAGAACGTTTTCGATGCTCATGCTGTGAGGCTAGGTGTCGATTGCTTCGGCACCCGACGAACTACGCGGCGCCGCCAGCGCGAGCGGTACGACGAACGCGGTCAGCAGGACCGGCACCGTCAACGCCGCGATCAGGACCGAGATCGGGAACCAGATCGACCCGAGCGCGAAGCCGCCGTACACGGCGATCGCCGACACCTCGGCGAACAGACCGGACACGGACGTCACGGTCGCCCGCGCCGGACCGCTGATCGCGTCCTGCAGCCGCGCCTCGGACACCACGATCACCAGTTGCAGTACGCCGTACCCGATCGCGATCGGCAGGAAGCCCCACAGGGAGCGCCCGAGCGCGCCAGTCCCGATCAGTACCGCGGTCGCCACCAGCCCGATCGTGAACGTTGCTACTGGCAACTTGTACGCCGGTCCCGCGAGCGCACCGCCGATCGCCTGCGCGGCAACGGTTCCCGCGATCAGCAACGGGATCGCCCCGTTCGCCGCGCCGGTCTCGCGGGCGAACAACGGGAAGTACTCGTCGAACGCCAGGAACCCGCCTAGCAGCGCGACCAGCAGCACAGCCCGTCGTACGACGCGACTGGTCAGTACTTCGGATACACCCGTCCGCAGCATGTGGAAGTAGTTCGTGAAGGCGGCCTGCGTGGACTCGCGGGCGTTGTCGACCGGGCGGGCTTCGGGCAACGACCAGGCGACCGCGGCCTCGACCAGACAGCTCAGCACACTCACCACTCCGGCGAGAACGTAGCCGCCGAGGTCGAACAGTGGCGCGGCGAGGAGCGTCGCCGCCAGGTTCGCCACGAAGGCGGCGGAGCGGGCACGGCCCAGCAGGGTCGGGTAGTACTCGGCACGGCCTCGCGCGGTGAGTTCGTCGTACACGAAGGCTTCGTACGTACCGGAGATCAGCGCCGACGACGCGCCCCACAGCACGAATCCCGCCGCGAAACCGGCGAACGAGGGCAGCGCGATCCAGACGGCGTACCCGAGCCCGCTGATCAAGGCGCCGAGGATCAGCAGCTTGCGTCGCGAGTACGTGTCCGCCCAGGCGCCCGACGGGATCTCGAGCACGAATCCGGTCGCGGACCAGATCACGAACAGCAGCGAGATCTGGGCAGGCGACAGCCCGTGGTCCTTGAAGAGCAGCTGGTACAGCGGGTAGAGCGGGATGAAGTCGTGCAGCGCGTTGACCGCGACGATGCGGGCCGACAGCGCTCGGTCAGAAGGTCAACGATGCGGAGGGCTCATGTCGTCGACGATACCGGTAAATGACGCGCGGCACCCGGGGAACATCCGTCAGAGTAGAGCGATGGGAGACGTCAGCGGACGGTTCTGGGCGAAATTGCCGGACGGCAGCCGGGACGCCTTGGTGAGCGGGTTGAGTCAGTCCGAGCTGCAGTCCGTCCTGCTCGACGTGACCCGCGAGCGGGCCGCCAACGTGAAGCCGGCGCGGCTGCTGCAACGCTGGAAGCAGGACCGGTTCGTCTGGCCGTCGACGGCCGACCCGCGGCAGCTGGTGAAGACGCAGCAGCGGCTGTGGGAGCTGCTGCCGGAGAAGTTCGCCGGCGTACAGCTGTCGCCGCTCGCGCCGCTCGGGACGTGCTCCGCGGTCGCGACGATCAACCAGCACCAGATCGTCAGCACGATCCGCGGTACCGAGGTGGCGAGCGATCCGACCAACGAGCTGGCGATCGAGGCCGCCGTACGTCGGCGCGCCGGGGAGGAGCGGGTGCATCTGGCCGCCTGCCAGCGGGTGGTTCGCGCGCAACCGTTCGACACGCCGGGGTTCGCGGCGCACTTCGAGCTGTTCGTGCTGGTGTCGAGCGCGCGGGACACCGGGTCGTTCCGGACCGAGGCGGAGATGCTGATCGACCACCTGGACTTCTGGCACGCCGTACTGGGTGAGAAGGCCGAGCTGCGCTTCACCGCGTTCAAGGAGTCCGGGCTGCGGGACCGGATCGACGACACGGTCCGTCCGGCGCTCGGGGTGCCGTTCACCGAGGACGCCGAGCGGACGAAGAGCGCGAACTACTACGCCGGTACCGCGCTCGGGATCGGCGTCGCCGGCAACGAGATCGGCGACGGCGGGTTCACCACCTGGACCGCGGACCTCCTCGGCGACGCTAAGGAGCGCTGTCTGACGTCGTGCGTGTCGACCGAATTCCTGACCGCTATCGAAGCTTGAGCAGGCCGGCGTCGGTCGGGCGAAAGCCGCAGGCGTCGAGGTAGAACGCGGTCAAGTGCGGCTCGAAGTCCACGTGCAACCACTCGCAGCCGGCGTTGCGCGCCTCCTCGGCCGCGGACAGCACGAGCTGCTTGCCGATGCCACGCCGGCCGTGGTCCGGGTGTACGGCGGTGTCCAGCACGAACGCGTGGGCCCCGCCGTCCCAGCACACCTGCACAAACCCAACCAGCTGATCGTCGCTGAAGGCACCCACCCAGCTCAGCGCCCACCGATCCAGCCGCTCGCCCCAGGGCTGAACGTCAAGCCCACCGTCGAAAGCGGCCGCATGCAGGGCGGACAACTCCTGGTCGTCGACTGTGAACCGTACGACGTACTTCGTGTGAGTCACCCGGTCAGGCTAGATACATCGGTTCTACGCGACGAGGGTGTAGGCCGTCGGGATCGACGAGTAGGTACGGGGGCCGGATGGGATTCGGTGGGTGGTGCGGTCCTCGACGCGGATGGCGGCGGTCTGGAGGTGGACGGGGAGCGTCGAGCGGACCGCGGTGGTCAGGTCGAACTGCACCTCGGCCAGCAGGTCGGTGAGCTCGAGCTCGAGGGCCCGGCAGATCGCCGCGAGGATCTCCGAGGACGGCTCCTTGCGGCCGCGCTCGATCTCGGACAGGTACGGCACCGACACCTGGGCCGACTCGGCGAGCTCACGCAAGGTGATGCCCCGCTCGCGCCGCAGCCGGCGGAAAACGCTTCCGATCACCTGGCGTAGCAACACGTCTGGCCCTCCTCGCCTCCGGATGTCCTGTACCGAGTGTGCCATCCCCGACAGTCCGCCCGCCCCAGATCTGCCCTGAGCAGACTTTCTGCTCTGCGCAAAATCAACTTTGAGAAGCCACCGACCACGCGCGGCGCGCGAAAGTGGTCGGTGCGTTCTCAAAGTTGCTCGGTGAGGGTGGCGAGTGCGGTGGCGAGGTCAGTGGTGAGGTCTTCGGGGTCCTCGAGGCCTAGGCTCAGGCGGAGGAGGCCGTCGCCCGGCTTGGCCTCCGGGGTGACCAGGCGGTGGGTCAGGGCCGCCGGGTGCTGGATGAGCGTGTCCACGCCGCCGAGCGACACCGCGTGCGTGATCAGCTTCAGCCGGCTCGCCACCCGGGACGCCGCCGTGTACCCGCCGCTGACCGTGAACGCGAGCACCGCACCGGGCCCCGACTGCTGCCGTCCGATCAGGCCGGACGGATCGTTCAGGCCCGGGTAGTAGACCCGCTCGACCGACGGCTGCGCGGACAGCCAGTCCGCGACCTTGATCGCGGTCGCTTGTTGCGCCCGGACTCGCACCGGCAGCGTCTGCAGTCCCCGATGCAGTTCGTACGCCGCCAGCGGGTGCAGCAGGCCACCGGTCACGGCGCGGATCTGCCGGAGCCGGCCAACCCACTCGACACCGGCCGCGACGACGCCACCCATCACGTCGCCGTGACCGCCGAGGTACTTCGTTGCCGAGTGCAGCACCAGGCTCGCCCCGTGCCGGGCCGGCTGCTGCAGCACCGGCGTCGCGAAGGTGTTGTCCACCAGCAGCGGTACGTCGCCGGCCGCGGTCACGACGTACCGGAGGTCGACGAGGTCCACCGTCGGGTTGGCCGGCGTCTCGACGATCACCAGGCCGGTGTCCGGGCGGATCGCGGCCGCGACCTCATCGGGTTGTGCATAGCTGACAGTTGTCCCCAGGAGACCTGTGGATAACAGGTGGTCGGTGCCGCCGTACAGCGGTCGTACGGCGACCACGTGCGGACGGCCCGCGGCCACGGTGGCGAGCAGGCAGGCGGTCAGCGCGGCCATGCCGGAGCCGAAGGCGACCGCGCCGTCGGTGTGCTCGAGCTCGGCCAGCGCGTCCTCGAAGCGGGCGACGTTCGGGTTCCACAGGCGCTGGTAGACGAGGCTTCCGCCGTCCGGGGCGCGGCCCTGCGTGAGTTCGTCGTACGACGCGCCGCCGGTGTCGACGTCGGGCAGCGGATAGGTCGTGGACAGGTCGATCGGCGGGACGTGGACGCCGCGCGCGGTCAGGTCGTCGCGGCCGGCGTGTACCGCCCGGGTGTCCAACATGAGAGCCTCCTCCGCCTGTGGATAACTGAGGTGACTGTGGAATCTTCTGCGGGACAGGCGCAATAGTTCCGAAGAAAATTCGTCCACAGGGTCGTCCACATGCTGTGGATTCTGTGGATGGCCCTACAGTAGGTGGCATGCCGAAGGATCGTCGGAGCCCGGGGCCGGCTCCGCGGCCGGTCCCGGACGGGCTCGACGACGTGGACCGGCAGCTGGTCCAGCTGCTCACGGCCGACGGCCGGATGCCGAACAACGCGCTCGCCGAGGCAGTCGGCCTCGCGCCGTCGACCTGCCTGACCCGGGTCCGCTCGTTACGCGAACGCGGGGTGATCCGTGGCTTCCACGCCGACGTGGATCTGGCCGCGCTCGGCCAGCCGCTCCAGGCGCTGATCGCGATCCGGATCGGCGCGCACTCCCGCGACGAGATCGACCGGTTCCGCACCAAGGTGCCCCGGCTGCCCGGGGTGCTCTCGCTGTTCCATGTCAGCGGCGCGAACGACTACCTGCTGCACGTGTCCGCGAGCACGCCCGACGCGCTCCGCGAGTTCGTCCTCAACCACCTGACCGCGGATCCCGCGGTCACGCACGCCGAAACGAGCCTGATCTTCGAGCACGTCCGGGCGACGCCGGACGTGCGGCACTGATCAACCTCGGGCACACCAGGCAGGTAAGGCTGGAGCGCACCGCCCGGCGGCCGGTTGGTGAGTGGCGCAGGTCCGCGAATCAGCGCGGCTTCAGGCCCCAGGCGTTGGCGAGCAGCTCGAACGAGTGCCGGCGTTCGGCCGGGTTGTGGATGTTCGTGGTGATGATGAGTTCGTCGGCGCCGGCGGTGTTGGCCCGGCGGCGCAGGTCGGCGGCGACCTGGTCCGGCGTACCGACTGAGACCAGACTCGCCCACTCCTCGACAGCGGCCTCTTCTGCGTCGGACCACGGGTAGGCCTCCGCCTCCTCCGGGGACGGAAGCGGGCCCGGACGGCCGGAGCGGAGCCGGAGCATGGAGAGCGCGTTCGCGCGGGCGAGCTGAGCGGCGCGCTCCTCGGTCTCGGCGACGATCGCGGCCAGCGCGAGGATCGCCTGCGGTTCGCCGTCGTGCTCGAAGCGCCGGTAGTTCGTCTTGTACGCCGAGATCACGCCGGCCGGGTCGAGCGTCCCGAAGTGCCCGGCGTACGCGAACCCGGTGCCGAGCGCGGCAGCCGCTTGACCGCCGTACGTGCTGGAGCCGAGGATCCAGATCGGCGGCAGCGGTACGTCGGACGGTTGCGCGGTGATCGGCTCGAACGGGTGTCCCGCGGGGAAGCCGTCGACGTACGCGCGGAGTTCGGCGTACTGCTCGGTGAAGTCGTCCGCGCCGAGCGCCTCCCGGCTGCGGCGCAATGCGAGCGCGGTGCGCTGGTCGGTGCCGGGGGCGCGGCCGAGGCCGAGGTCGATGCGGTCCGGGTAGAGGCCGCCGAGCACCCGGAACGTCTCGGCGACCTTCAGCGGGGAGTGGTTCGGCAGCATGATCCCGCCGGAGCCCACGCGGATCGTCGAGGTGGCCGCGGCGACCGCCGCGATCATCACCTCGGGCGTCGAGCTCGCCACGCTGGGGATGTTGTGATGCTCCGCGAGCCAGAACCGGTGATACCCCGCCGCCTCGGCGGTGCGGGCGAGCTCGAGCGTCTCGTGCAATGCCTCCGACGGCCGCGTGCCCGTCGGCACAGGGGAGAGGTCGAGCACGGACAGGGGCATCGCTTCGGCGCTCACGACTGAGTGTCAACGCGCGGGGGCCGGGAGGTATTCCGGATCTCCAGGCCATCACAATCGGCCGGTCGTGGGCCGGCTGAGCGTGGCGCGGTCGGGCGGGCCGCGATTGTGATGGCCTGGCGGTCCGGGGCACGGCGGTCGGGCAGGCCCGCGATGGTGATGGGCTGGCCGCGCTACCCGGGGTACGGCGTGCTCGCCCGGGCGTCGCGGAGCGAGCGCGCCCACCAGGCGAGCTGCCGGAGCAGCGCCGCGGCAGCGGTCGAGGTGGTCGGGTCGACCGGTTCGCCGTCCTCGAAGTCCTCCTCGCGGAAGCCGAGGCTGTCGCGGATCGTCACCGCGTGCAGCTCACCGAAGACCAGCCGCAGCTGCTCCGCCGCCCGCAGCCCGCCGGACCGCCCGCCGTACACCACGAACCCGACCGGCTTCGCGTACCAGGGCCGCCGTACCGCGTCGATCGCCGTCTTCACATCACCCGGGTACGCGTGGTTGTACTCCGCCGTGACGATCATCACCGCATCCGCGTCCTCGACCCGCCCCGGCAACTCCTCCAGCGGCGTCCGGCTGAGATCGATCAGCTCGAGCTTGAACTCGTCCGCCCGCTCGATCTCTCCCACAAACCACCCAGTCACCGCAGTCCCGAACCGCCCCGCCTCCACATTGCGCGTCAGCACGAGGAGCCGGAGCGGATGAACTGTCACCCGAAAGACGCTAATACCTCAACAAGCCTTGAGGTCAAACCGTCTCACTCGGCGGTTCCCCGGGCGCGGGCCGGCGGGGTGGTGGTGTGGAGGTTGGTTTGGGCGGCGTTCATGAGGGGAGTTCGGTCGTCGAGGACGCCTACGGTCTGCCAGGACTTGGTGACTGCGGCCAGCTGGGTGGAGGTGTCGCCGAAGAGGGTTCTGGTGGTGGCTTGGGTGGCTTCGGCGAAGTCCTTGAAGGTGGCGGCGGAGGCGAGATTGCCGCCGGTCAGGGTGCTGTACCAGATCTTGCCGGCGTCGTCGTACGCGTTGCCGCCGATCGCGGCGGCGACCAGGTAGAACGCGTGGTTCGGGATGCCGGAGTTGATGTGTACGCCGCCGTTGTCGTCCTGGGTGTCGACGTACCCGGACATCTCGGCGGGCTGCGGGTCCTTACCCAGGCGGGGATCGTCGTACGCCGTCCCGGGAGCCTTCATCGACCGCAGTGCGAGGCCTTGGACGCCGGGCAGGAACAGCCCCGCGCCGATCAGCCAGTCGGCGTCGGCCGCGCTCTGGTGGTTCGCGTACTGCTTCGCGAGCGAGCCGAACACGTCGGAGATGCTCTCGTTCAGCGCGCCGGACTGGCCCTGGTAGTCGAGGTTCGCGGTGTACTGCGTGACGCCGTGGGTCAGCTCGTGACCGGTGACGTCGATCGACGACGTGAAGTTGCCGAAGATCACGCCGTCCCCGTCGCCGAACACCATCTGCGAGCCGTCCCAGAACGCGTTCGCGTACCCGCGGTCGTAGTGCACGGTCGAGACCAGCAGCAGGCCGTTCCCGTCGATCGAGTCCCGCCCGAAGCACTCCTTGTACAGCGTCCAGGTCGCGCCGGTGCCGTCGTACGCCTGGTTGACCGGCTGGTCCTGGACAGGGTCCTGCCCCTCGGAGCGAACCAGTGTGCCGGGCAGGTCCGTGCCGTTCTGGGCGTCGTACACCTTGCGCTGCCGACCGCCCGTCGCAGTCGCGGTCTCACGGCCCGCCGCGGGCCGGGTTCGCAGTACGGCGTCGTGCTGCAAGGACTGCCGGATCCGGGCACGGACGCTGGGGTCACCCGCGGACCGCTCGAGTTGCTCGAGCAGGTACGGCGGGACGATCGAGTGAATCACGACTACAGGAAAACCCTGTCAGCGGATAAACTCAAGCATTTGTGGCTGCCGCGAAGCGAGTTTTGGAAATGCGGCCCGAAAACCATCGGCTCGCATTTTAACACAAGGGGTTGCAATTGCCGAATCCTGTCGAGTCTGAACAGGACCACCTGACAACGTTCTATGCCGCGCTCGACGCCGAGCGCGAGCGTACCGACGCACGCACCGACGACGAGGAACTGGTGCACACCAGCAACGCCCAGGCACTGCACCAGCGGGACGGGCGGATCCGGGACCTCAAGCTCCGCCAGGCCCGGCTGAACGCCGCCGAGGAGGGGCTGTACTTCGGTCGCCTGGACACGGCCGACGGCGAGGTGCTGCACCTCGGCCGGATCGGGCTGCACGACGACGAGTACGAACCGCTGCTCGTCGACTGGCGGGCTCCCGCGGCGCGGCCGTTCTACATCGCGACCGCGGTGGCGAACCACGGTGTCGTCCGCCGCCGGCACGTACAGACCCGGTTGCGCCGGGTGCTCGACGTCCAGGACGAGCAGCTCAACCTCGGCCGGGAGGCCGCCGACCCGTCGAAACCCGGGACCGGAGTGATCGGCGAAGCGGTGCTGATGAAGGCGCTGGAGGCCCGCCGGACCGGCCGGATGGAGTCGATTGTGCAGACGATCCAGGCCGACCAGGACCGGATCATCCGCTCCGAGCTGCCTGGAATCCTGGTCGTCCAGGGCGGTCCGGGGACCGGTAAGACGGCGATCGCCCTGCACCGTGCGGCATTTCTGCTGTACACGTACCGCGAGCAACTGGAAAAGCGTGGAATTCTCGTCGTCGGCCCGAATGCGGCGTTCCTGCGGTTCATCGGCCAGGTGCTGCCGTCACTCGGTGAGGACGGCGTCCGGCTGGTCACGATCGCCGAGCTGTACCCGGGGATCGACGCCACCCGCCCGGAGTCGGCGGAGAGCGCCGAGGTGAAGGGGCGGACGGTGCTGGCCGACGTGATAGCGCAGGCGGTCGCCGACCGGCAGTGGCTCCCGGACCGCCCGGTGCACGTGACCGTCGAGCGCACCGAGCTGACCCTCGACCCGGAGGTCGTTGGTGCCACCCACGCCAGGGTCCGGAACCGCAACCTCACCCACAATCAGGCGCGCCCGTTCGTCCTGAACGAGATCACCGACCACCTGACGAACCAGTACGCCGAGCTGATCGGCACCGACCCGCTCGACGGTGAGCAACTGCTCGACGAGTACGACCTGGCCGACCTGCGCAACGAGGTGCTCGCGGAGCCCGCAGTACAGGCCCTGCTCGAGCAACTCTGGCCGCTGCTCAGTCCACAGAAGCTTCTGGAGGAGCTGTACGGCGACGAGGACCGGCTGGCGGCCGCCGCGCCGCAGTTGTCCGCGCTGGATCGCGAGCACCTCCTGCGGTACGGCGCCGACTGGAGCCCGGCCGACGTACCACTGCTCGACGAGGCCGCGGAGCTGCTCGGCGACGACGGATCCGAGGCGGCGCGGGAGCGGGCCGCCCGGGCGCGCGCGATCGCTTATGCACAAGGGGCTCTGGACGTACTCTCCGGGTCCGGGTCGACGGACTTCGACGAGGACGACGAGGCCGAGATCCTGACCGCGAAGGACATCCTGGATGCCGAGGCGTTCGCCGAGCGGTACGAGGCCGACGACGACCGGACGCTGGCCGACCGGGCCGCCGCGGACCGCCGATGGACGTACGGGCATGTGATCGTCGACGAGGCGCAGGAGCTGTCGCCGATGGCGTGGCGGGCGATCGCCAGGCGCTGCCCACTGCGGTCGATGACGGTGGTCGGTGACGTGGCACAGACGAGTTCGGTCGGCGGCGGTACGTCGTGGTCGAGCGCGCTCGGCGAGACGTTCGGCGACCGGTGGCGGCTGGCCGAGCTGACGTTGAACTACCGCACCCCGGCCGAGGCGATGGAGCTGGCGAACGCCGTACTGCGCGCGGTCGACCCGTCCGCGAAGGCTCCGCGGTCGGTCCGGTCGACGGGCGTGCGGCCGTGGCAGCTCGACGTACCGGCGGCCGAGCAGGCGCTGTACGTCGACAAGATGGCGGCCGAGGAGACGGCGCACGGCGAGGTCGGGGTGATCACGTCCCGCCGCCGGCTCGAGCTGATCCAGGAGGCGGTCGACGGGCTGAGCGGCGTCACGGTCCTGACCGCCCGCGAGGCGAAGGGCCTCGAGTTCGACTCGGTGCTGGTCGTCGACCCGGACGGCATCGTGATCGAGTCACCCCGCGGCCTGCGCGACCTGTACGTCGCCCTCACCCGCTGCACCCAACGCCTCGGCGTCATCGGCGAACTCCCCGACGTACTGCAGGAATCAGCTGCCTGGGATCAGTGATCCGCGCAGCACTTCTGTTGGTGCTGGAGTTCGAAGGGGATCAGGACGTCGCCGGCGGCCGGCTGGACCTGGAGGACCAGCCGGCCGTCGCGACGGACCGGGCGGAGGAAGTCGAGGGTGTCGATCAAGGTGTCGTCCTCGACCGGCACGCCGCCGATGCCCTCCAGGTGATCGATGCCGCAGCGGGTCCGCAGCTCGGCCGCGGGCAGTACGCCGTGCGCCTGCTCGTGACCAGGCCAGCGCACCACGCGTCCGGTCGTACCGAGGGCCGCCTCGACCGCGGCCACGTACGCGCCGCGGACCAGCCGGCTCGGCCCGGCGAGCTCCGGCTCGGACGCGCCGGGCCGGGTGACCGCCAGCCCGACGTTGCGTTCGGCAACCATCGCGCGGATCGGGTCGGCGAGGTCGGCGGTGCTGGTCAACGAGACCGCGACGTGCGGCCGGTCGGCGCCCGACACCATGTGGGTGAGGGCGAGGACCGGCTGCTCGAGGCCGTCGATCAAGTCGTACAGCAGGTGGTCGGCCGCCGCCGTGTCCGCACTGTCGGCATCGATCGCGATGATCACAACGTTGTGTCCTTACTTGGGGAGCACCCAGATCGGGTTGGTGTAGAACCACAGGTCGACCCACGGGTCCGCGTCGCCGACCACGTCCAGCTTGGGCCCGGCCGGGTCCACCGCCGCGCCGCGGTACCCCGGCTGGCTGCGGTTCCCGTCGGTACCACGGACCCGGACGTACTGCGCCTCGTCGGCGCGGCCGAGCGGGTAGATCAGTTCGAAGGTGCCGCGCTTGCCCGAGGTGTCCCACTGCTTGACGACCTTGGTGTTCGGCGCGGTCATCGTGTCCTTGTCGGCGACCGGCCCGGTGACCGAGCCCTGGATCACGTCGACCCGGTTCAGCGCCGGGACGAAGTTCGACCAGTTCGGCATCGTCTGCGTGGTGATCCGGACGACCAGCTCGATCGCGCGGCCCTTCTTCACCAGCAGCGCGCCGCCGAGTGGTTCGCCGTACTTCTTGCCGACCTCGCGGACCTCGACCTCGACGCCCTTGACCAGTCCGCCGTGGTCGACCCAGACGCGGCCGTTGCGCAGGCCCTCCATCACCGCGAGGTAGTCGCGACGGTCGGCGCCGACGTGCGTACGGCTGTAGTAGCCCGGCCAGAAGTCACCGGCGGTGGTGTTGATCGCGTTGCCGTAGACCGGGTCCATGTACCGGCCGTCGCGGTCGAACTGCGCCTGGCTGGAGCCGTCGGGGCGGCGGGCGGTCTCGTTCCAGTTGACGTGCGAGTCGGAGTTCGCGGAGATCCACCACGGCTTGCCCTCGGCGAGCAGGCTGTCCCAGAGCCCGCCGACGGTCGCGGTCATCCAGTCGAAGCCGCCCCAGGTGCGGTAGCTCTCGGCCGGGTAGCCGGGGAACGAGTTCGCGTTCGGCGAGTTGCCGTAGTACCCGCGGGCGCTGCCGCCGCCGAGCGGGGTGGGCAGGCCGGCCGCCTGGTGCCCGGGTGCGCCCTCGAAGCCGACCGCGATCCGCGGGTCGGCGTCGCGCCAGTTGCGGATCTCGTGCGGGCTGTCGATACCGTTCCGGGCCGGGTGGTTGGCGAGGAACAGCGCGTCCGCGACCCGGCGCTTGTCGACCTGCTGGCCGAGCCACTGGATGCCGGACACCGCAAGCGCCTCGTTGGCGGGCGAGTTCGAGCTCGCGTTCTTCACGCTGCCGTCGTAGCTGTTCTCGAACTGCTTCAGTACGTCGACCTCACGGTTGCCCGGCGCGACGAAGACCGTGCCGTGCTCGGCGGCCGGGATGTTCCACTCCAGGCCCTGGAAGATCAGCGTGTCGCGCAGCTCGGCACGGGCCGCCTTGATCTGCGGGTTGACCAGGTCGACGCCGATCCGCGCGTGCGTCGCCCCGCCGTGGTCGGTGATCACCAGCCAGTCCAGGCCGTACGCCGTGGCGTGCCGGGCCTGGTCGATGACGCGGTACATGCCGTCCGAGCTGAGCTGGGTGTGGATGTGGTGGTCGCCGGCCAGCCAGACCTTGGGGTGGTTGCCCTGCTGGAACACCCACCCGTCCTTCGGCGCGGCCGCCGCCGCGAACTGCGCACCGGTCACCGCGAGCGCCGCAGTACCACCGAGAATGCCGGCCGATCGCAGCAGTCCGCGACGGGTCACCTCGGTCGGGGACAGGTCGCTGTCCGGCACGGAGGTGTCCAGCGCGGCCAGGGTCGCCTGGTCCAGCTCGGTGTTCGGGTGGTGGTGGTCGTGCCCATGGCCGTGGTCGTGGCTGTGGCCGTGATCGTGGTCATGACTGTGCGGGTGGTCGTGCGAGTGCCCCATCGGGTTTCCTCTCATGGCGGAATCGGCGGGATCATCGCCGTTTTCCATGACCACGAGATGTGCGCCGGGTGAACCGAGCGGGTCATGTCGAGAGTTGGGCGGCCGCTCCGACGTACCGAGGGTCAGCGCCAACGGAAGGAATGAGCGTGATTCTGAACAGCATGTTGCTCGGGAGCGTGGACCCCGAGCGGTTGCAGGCGTGGTACCGGGACGGGTTCCGGGCGGAGGTCGACGGGTACGGGAACCTGGACCTCGGCGGCTTCGGGCTGGTGATCGAGCAGCGCGACGATGTCGCGGCCAAGAACCCGGAGCCCGGGCGGCACATCGTGAACTTCGCGGTCGACGACATCGAGGCGGCGGCCGCGCACCTGCGGACCCTGGACGTCGAGTGGCTGGTGCACCCGGAGGACCGCGGGCTCGGCTGGTTCGCGACCGTGATCGACCCGGACGGGAATTACGTCCAGCTGATCCAGCTGAAACCCGAGTACTACATGAAGAAATGAAAAACATTCGCACCGGACCTGGGGGATCCGGTGCGAACGGGATTTGCTGTCAGGCGCATTTCACAGGGGAGAAAAAGGGCGGCAGGCGAGGGGCAGAACGCCCACACTTGCCTGCCGCCCGATACCGGCCCTTTGGTGGTCGAGGTGAGGCGCTCGACCTGGCGTCGTTCCGAGTGGGTTGTCTGGTGAGATACGGAACGCGAAAGGTACCGGAGACTCTTCTCAGCGGGGCGCTACGTCCCACATGCGCTCGCCGGGCAGGGGGTCGGGGAGCTTGTCGATCATCGGCATCGGGTCGTTCGTGACCCGAAGACCAGCGAACCGGCGGCTCATGGCGTCTGCATAACGCTCGGCCAATGCCGGCTCGGCGTTGTAGTCGGCGATGACGTGCTCACCGAACCAGACACGCACGCGTCGGCGCTGAACGGTCTGGGTGGCGGTGGCGGTTGTCACTGGTCCTCCTGGCTGTTACTTCGAGGGGTGGTCGGCCTGGAAAACGCGGGCGAGCGCGGTGCCGGTGCGCCGTGTTGTGTTCACCGTCACGTCACTTCCAACGGAGTACGGAGAGCCGAGGTCACGCTCGATTCCGGAAATTCTGGGCAATCGCCAAAACTTTTTCGGACCGCTCAGGACCCCATTGTTTCGTGCATATGTTCGATTACTGGAGCACCTCCGCGAACAGGCATCTCGCCACGGCAACGTCATGAGATTCACAGTGTTTCCTCAGGAAAGACACGCCGAAGCTGTCGGAACCGCTCCGTACGCTGGAGGCGTGACCATCGAAGACGCTGGTATCAGGCCGCTGACGAACAGATCCGGAGCTGTCGAGGAGCCCGTCGTGGCAAACACTCTCGTCGTCCCCGAACGGGTGATCGGCGGCGTCGTACCGTCTCCCGTCCAGCCAGGTCCGGCGGGCATCGCGGCCGTCCAGACGGAGCATCTGATCAGTGACGTCGGCGACGCACTGCGGCTGCTGGACGCGGTCGAACGCGTCCGCGGGCATGCGCATCCGTTGATCATCGGCCTGCAGGAGGCGGTCGGGATCAAGATGCCGGCCGCGATGGTGCTGAGCGCGATCGCGAACGGCCGGACGACCGCACACCAGGTCGCCAAGCAGGTCGGCATCACGCCGGGCGAGGCAGAGCTGGCGATCGCCGACCTGGAAGCCCTCGGCATGGTCCGGACCACCCCGACGCTGACCGTCACCGGCATGGGCCAGGCCCGGCTGTCGCAGCTCGACGGCCTCACCGTCCGCGTCCTCGACGTCATCACCGGCATCCTCGGCCCGACCGACGCCGCGCACCTGGTCCGCCTCCTGCACACGGTCGCCGACGGCCTCGAGTCCGCCTCGGTCGCCGCCGCCGTGAATCCGTCGCATCAGGTGGTTTCGCACAACTAGTGTCGAGAACGTGTTGGTGGTATCGACGTAGCTGGTGTCGAGTGACTAGGAGGACATCAGATGCTTCACGACAGCAAGGCGTTCAGTGGGTTCTCGGTGGACGACGTGCCGCGGGCCAAGGAGTTCTACGCGAAGACGTTGGGTCTCGACGTCGGTGACGAGCACGGGACGCTGCAGCTGCGCACCGCAGGCGGCAACACCGTGTTCGTGTACCCGAAGGACAACCACGTGCCGGCGGAGTACACCGTGCTCAACTTCCCGGTCGACGACATCGAGGCGACGGCACGGGCGCTGGCCGAGTCGGGTGTCACGTTCGAGAAGTACAACGACGACCAGGACGAGCTCGGGATCTACCGCGGCCAGGGACCGCTGATCGCCTGGTTCAAGGACCCGGCGGGCAACGCCCTGTCGATCATCCAGACCGACAGCGCCTGACCAGCCGGGCTACGCCTTGGTGGTCCGGAAGCGCAGCGTCGGGTACGCCGACTCGATGAAGCCGAGGCCCCGGTAGAGGTCGACGCCTTCGTCGGTTGCGTGCAGCTCGATCTGGCCGACGGCGGTCTCGTCCCGGAACCAGTCCACCAGCGCCACCACGCACGCCTTGGCCAGACCGCGGCGCCGGAAGTCCGGGTGTGTGCTGACGTTGTAGAGGTGCCCGCGAACGGTCGACGAGTCGCGCGGACCCGGCGGATGCGCGTACACGTTGCCGGCGGCACCGGCGACGACGCCGGCGCTCGGGTCCTCGACGACGTACGCCGCGAACGTGTCCGGCGACGCCAGCTGCCCGGCGAACCACTCGCGCGCACCGGCCCGCCACGGTGCGTCCGGCCCGCCGACGTCGTTGCCCATCGCGGCGAGCATCAGCGCGCGTAACTGGACCAGCGACTCCGCATCGTCCGCCCCGGCCCGCCGTACCAGCGTCTGTCGTATCTGGCTGTCGGTCACTTCGTCGATCATGCCAACTTTTTGCCGAGTCAGTGAATCGAAGGGTTACGGCCCCGACCAGAGCCCCACGTCGACGGACGGCAGCGACCTGACCTCGGCCTGCGCGTACAACCCTGGTGCGACCGGCTAGGCGTACCGGATGCCCAGGCCGCCGTCGACCGCCCAGTTCGCGCCGGTGACGAAGGCGGCGGCCTCGGAGGCGAGGAAGCAGACCACCTCGGCGACGTTCTCCGGGGTGCCGATCCGGCCGAGCGGGTGCACGCCGAGGGCCTTCTCGCGTTCGCCGGGGATGGTGTCGAAGAACTCCTCGAGCAGGTCGGTGGCGATGTAGCCGGGGCTGACCGCGTTCACCCGGATGTCGTACTGCGCGACGTCGAGCGCGAGCGAGCGGGTCATCCCGACCAGGCCGGACTTCGCGGCGGCGTACGGGAACATGCCGGCCTGGGTGAGCTTCGAGTGGATCGAGGCGATGTTCACGATCGAGCCGCGCTTGGCGTCGATCATCGGCTGCAGCACCTGGCGGGACATCAGGAAGGCGCCCTTCAGGTCGACGTCGAACACGTCGTCCCATTCGGACACCGACATCCGGGCCGGGTCGGCGTACGAGTTCTTACCGGCGTTGTTGACCAGCACGGTGACCGGGCCGCCGAGGTCGTCGATGAGCTTGCCGACCGCCTGCCGGACCGACACCTCGTCGGTGATGTCGCCGACCGCCGCGGCCACCTTCGCGCCGGTCTCGGCGAGCTCCGCGGTGGTCGCGGTCAGCTCGTCCGCGAGGATGTCGACGAGCCCGACCGCCGCCCCCTCCGCGGCGGCCTTCACCGCGACCGCCCGGCCGATCCCGCGCGCGGCCCCCGTCACCAGCACAACCTCGTTCGCCAACCGACCAGTCACAACGTCTCCCTCAACCTAGGCGTCGGGTACGACCCTAGTCGGGGCGGGAATCAGGCCGGTCGGGTGATCAGGATGCAGAACTCGTTGCCGTCCGGGTCGGCGAGCGGGATCGCGGCGGCGCCCTCCTGGCCGCTCTCCAGGCGGGTCGCACCGAGCGCCACCAGCCGCTCGACCTCGGCATCGACGTCGCCGTCCGCGACCAGGTCCAGGTGCAGCCGGTTCTTCGGGGGCTTCGGGTTCACCGGCGGGCCGCCCCAGGTGATCTTCGGTCCGCCGGACGGCGCCTGGATCGCGGTCTCCTCGTCCTGGTCCCAGACCAGCGGCCAGTCCAGCGCCTTGCTCCAGAAGTACCCGACCGCCTGCGAGCCGTCCGACGACAGCGCGCCGATGAACGCGGTGTCCTTGAGGAAGTTGTTCCCGGCCCCGATCACGCAGAACTCGTTGCCCTCCGGGTCCGCGAGTACGACGTGACCCTCCTCGGGCTTCTGGCCGATGTCGATGTGCCGGCCTCCGAGCTCGAGCGCCCGGGCGACGGTCTCCTGCTGCTGCTCCGGCGTCTGGCTGGTCAGGTCGAAGTGGATCTGGTTCGGCCGGTCCTTCGCGACGTCGCTCGGCAGGAACCGCAGCCGGAACCCGGTGTTGTCCTTCGGCACCAACTCGTTCCCCTCAGCCGGCTCGAACCGGAGTACGCCGGCCCAGAACCGCGCGAGCCCGGCCGGATCGTTTGCGTCGTACGACAGCGCGTAGAGAGAGGTGCTCATGCCGTCACGGTAGGTCCGCGGCGCGGGAGGTCGCAAAGGCTTTAGCGGCGACGCGGGCGTGGTGGTCCGCCTGCGCGCGGGTCATCGGATGCCGGAGGAGGACGAGCTGATGGTAGATCGGGGCGGTCGCGGTGAGGAGGAGTTGATGGGCGTCCACGTCGGCCGGAAGCTCGCCGCGTTCGACGGCCCGGGAGACGAGCAGGGCGGTGCGTTTGTAGCGGTCGTCCCAGAAGCGGGTGAGCGCTTCGGCCGCTTCCGTCGTACGGAACGAAGCAGCGATCACCGCCTGGGTGACCGACGGGCGGGCGGTCAGCGCGGCGTGGATCTCGCGGTTGACAGCGATCAGGTCGCCCTCGAGCGAGCCGGTGTCGGCCGGCTCCCACGCGTCGTCGGCGCCGGCTTCGAGCAGGTCGACGAGCAGACCGGCGACGGTCTTCCAGCGCCGGTAGATCGTCGTGCGGTGGACGCCCGAGCGTACGGCGACGGCGTCGATCGTGAGCCCGTCGTACTCGTGCTCGGCCAGCTCGGTCTCCACCGCCGCGAGTACGTCGGAGCGGACCCGGGCGGTCCGTCCTCCCGGCCTGCTTGCGCGAACGCGATCGGTCATGGCATCATCTTAACGCAACCTACGTCGCATTTAGGGAGTAGCCAGTGATCTTCTGACCCGCCGTTCGCCAACCACGAACCCGCGAGAGGTCAGGAGGATCCTCATGTCTACCCAGCTGTCCCTGCACGAGAAGGCGGCCGAGCGGGCGCGGCTCGAACAGGCCTGGCAGCAGTGGGAGGACGACGTCGCGGAGCTGCGGATGCTCGTCCGGACCACGGCCGACCGGGTCGCGTACGGACGGCCGACGAACCACCTGTCGCTGGTCCTGGTGGAGGAATTGGAGGCGGCGCTGGACCCCTACGCGGGCGCCCTCGTCGTCGTCAGCCACGACCGCCGCTTCGCATCCCGCTGGCGCGGAACCGTGATCGATTTTCCCACCACCCCCGCGACGGAGTCGCGGTCATCGACCTGGAGGAGAGCAGTCATGTCAGTTAGGGAAATCGCGGTCGAGGGTGCGCCGTACGGCGTGGTTGCAGCAGGCGGCGAGGTGTGGACGACGTTGGTCCACACCGGCCGGGTCGCGACCGTGTCGGGGCGGGTGTTCGACCTGGAGGCGCCGGAGTCGCGGCCGAGCGTGATCGTCGACGGGCCGGACGCCGCGGTCTGGTTCACCCGCAACGGCGACGACCGGGTCGGGCGGATCGGGTACGACGGCGTCGCGTCGGCGGTGCAGATCGCGGGCGCGCCGTACGGGCTGTGCGTCGGACCGGACGGCGCGTTGTGGTGCACGTTGATGAGCAACGACGCGATCGGCCGGATCACGACGGACGGCGAGGTCACGACGTACCCGATCGGTACGACGGGAGCGTTCCCGGCGATGATCACGACGTACGCCGGGGACCTGTGGTTCACGCTCAACCAGGCGAACGCGATCGGGCGGATGACCGTGGCCGGGGACGTCACCACCTATCCCCTGCCGACCGACGCCACCGGCCCGGTCGGGATCAGCGCGGGACCCGACGGCGTCTGGTTCACCGAGCTGCTGGCGGACCGGGTGGGCCGGATCGACGTCGACGGGACGATCGAGGAGTTCGCGCTGCCGGGCGGGTCGAAGCCGCATGCCGTGGCGGCGACGCCGGACGGTTGCTGGATCACGTTGTGGGCGGCGGCCGAGCTGGTCCAGGTCGATGCCGAGGGCAACATCACCCAACGGTTCGGGTTCGGCGACGGGGCCGAGCCGCACGGGCTGTCGGCCGACGGCACGATCTGGGTCGCGCTCGAGAAGGGTTCCGTGGCTCACATCCAGCCGCACGGGTGAGCAGGTTCACTCGGTGGAGGGAGGACGGGATGCACCGCGGAGGTGGACAGTGGTGGTGTGAGCACGGACGTGCAGGTACGGGGGCCGCGGGTTCGTGATGTGGTCGCGGTCGGTCGGCCCGCGTTCTGGGTGGTGTCGATCGTCCCTTATTACACAGGGATCCTGCTCGCGACGCACCGGCTGATCCCGCCGGTCGAGGAGTGGCCGCGGCTGATCGTGGGCGCGGTCGTGATGGGTCCACTGGTGTGGCTCGCCGTACTGGGCGTCAACGACGCGTACGACCTGCCGAGCGATCGGCTCAACCCGCGAAAGGCCAAGTCGCCGTTGCTCGACGGGCGGGTCACGCTCCGGGCGGCGTTGCGGCTGGCCTTCGCGGCGGCGGTCGCGGCGGTCGGGTTGAGCCTGCTCGTCGGCGTCGTGTTCGCGCTGGGCGTGCTGCTCGCCGTACTGCTCGGGTACGCGTACTCCGTCCCTCCGGTCCGCCTGAAGACCCGCGCCGGCTTCGACGTCGCCGTGAACGCTCTCGCGCTGGGCGCTTTCGGACCGCTGGCCGGCTGGGCCGCGATCAACCCCGACCTCAGCGACTTCCCCTGGCTGATGGGCCTCCAGGGCACCCTCGCCGCCGTCGGCCTCTACCTCCCCACGACCATTGCCGACCTCGACGCGGACCGCGCCGCCGGCTACCACACGATCGCCGTCCGCTTCGGCGCCCGAACGACGTACCGCCTCGGCTACACGGCCTGGATCGCCGCCGCCGCACTGTCGGTCATCCTCGCCGCCACCGGCACGATCATCCCCCGCGGCATGCTCCCCCTCGAGGTCGTGATGGTTCCCGTCCTGGTCGCGGCGTACCCCAAACTCATTGGCCCCCGTCAATCCTTCAAAGGCATCATCGTCCTCGCCACCCTGTTCCTCTTCCCCTGCGCCGCCTTCGCCCTCACCTACACCGGAGTCCTCTGAGCATGTATCCCGAGATCGAGCCCTACGACCACGGCCTGCTCGACGTCGGCGACGGGCACCGCGTGTACTGGGAGGTCTGCGGGAACCCGGCCGGAAAGCCGGCGCTCGTCGTACACGGTGGACCAGGTTCCGGGGCCGGGGCGTGGTGGCGGAGGTACTTCGATCCTGCGAGGTATCGGGTGGTTCTGGTCGATCAGCGGAACTGCGGGCGCAGTACGCCGGACGCCGCCGAACCGGACGTGGAGCTGCGGACCAACACGACCGCGCACCTGATCGCGGACTTCGAGCAACTCCGGCGGGTGCTCGGGATCGAGCGGTGGTTGCTGCTGGGGGCGTCCTGGGGCGCGACGCTCGGGCTCGCGTACGCCGAGCAGCACCCGGCGGCGGTGTCGGAGGTCGTGCTGTTCAGCGTCACCAACACGACTCGGCGCGAGGTCGCGTGGATCACCCGCGACATGGGCCGGATCTTTCCGGAGGAGTGGGCCCGGTTCCGGGACGGCGTACCGGAGGAGGAGCGGGACGGGAATCTGGCTCTCGCCTACAGCCGGCTGCTGGACGATCCGGATCCGGCAGTCCGGGATCGGGCGGCCAGGGACTGGTGCGCCTGGGAGGACACCCACGTGCGCACCCACCCGAACTGGCGGCCGGACTCGCGGTACGACGATCCGGTGTTGCGGCTCCGGCTGGCGCGGCTCGTCACGCACTACTGGGGTCATGCGGCGTGGCTGGACGAGGACGTGCTGGTGCGCGACGCCGGCAAGCTCGCGGGGATCCCGGGGGTGCTGATCCACGGCCGGCTCGACATCAGCAGCCCGGCGGATGTCGCCTGGCGGGTGGCTCAGGCGTGGCCGGGTGCGGAGTTGCATCTGGTCGAGCAGGAGGGCCACGGAGCGGGCGGCAGCACCACGCAGGAGCTGATCCTCGAGGCGCTGGACCGGTTCGCTTTTCCGTCCTAACGCTTTCTGCTGCACGTGCACGTAGGGCAAAGATTTGATCACTGATCTTTACAGCGATGGAACCTGCAGGGAGCCTTGTCTCTCATGACTCTGACCCGCCCGGAGCTCGAGACCGACTACGCCCTCAGCCGGTCCGACATCGCGCACTTCGCCGAGCACGGATTCGTGAAGCTGAAGAACGTGCTCAGCGCCGAGACGATCGCGGAGTACGAGCCGGAGATCACCGGCAAGGTGATCGAGCTGAACACGCAGCACCTGCCGCTGGACGAGCGCGACACCTACGGGAAGGCGTTCCTGCAGGTGTCGAACCTCTGGCAGGACAGCGAGCGGGTGCTGGAGTTCGTGTCGTCGCCCCGGCTGGCGCGGATCGCGGCGCAGTTGCTCGGGGTGCAGTCGGTGCGGCTGTACCACGACCAGGCGCTCTACAAGGAGTCCGGCGGCGGCGTCACCCCGTGGCACGCGGACCAGTACTACTGGCCGTTCACGACCGACCGGTGCGTGACGATCTGGGTACCGCTGCAGGACACCCCGATGGAGATGGGGCCGCTGTCGTTCGCGGCCGGCAGTCAGACGTTCGAGTTCGGGCGCGACCTGCCGATCAGCGACGAGTCCGAGCGGGTCCTGCAGGAGGCGCTCGCCCAGCAGAACTTCACCGAGGTCTCGGACCCGTACGAGCTCGGCGAGGTCAGCTACCACCGCGGCTGGACCTTCCACCACGCGCCGCCGAACACCACCGACATCCCGCGCCGGGTGATGACGGTCATCTACGTCGACGCCGCGATGGAGATCTCCGAACCGGTGAACGCGAACCAGGTCGCCGACCTGGCCACCTGGATGCCCGGCAACCAGCCCGGCGAGACCATCTCCTCCCCGCTCAACCCGACCCTCTACTGAATCACCCGCTCCCCCGGGACCTGCACGGCCCGAACGATCTCTGTACCTATTAGTATGTACGGCATGAACCCAGCGATCAGGCGTGTCGTCGTCCTCGATCAGCAACTGCCCGCGGCCCTCCCGGTGCAGCGCGTCGAGGTACGGCGGATCACCATCGAGCCACACACCGCGTTCGGTGCGCACATCCACAACGGCCCGGTGTTCGGGAACATCGTGTCGGGGTCGGCGATCTACCAGCAGGGCGGCGACGACGAACCTCAGGTCCTGCATCCGGGCGACGTGTTCTACGAGCCGGCCGTCGACCGGATCAGCCGCTTCGACACCGCGGACGAGGCCGTCACGTTCCTCGCCTACTTCCCGCTCACCGCGGGGCAGGAGGCGACGCTCGACCTCGTCGGCGAATAGGACCTGCACGCAGGCAAAACCCGCTGTTTCGGCCCGGATCAGGCGGTAAAGGGCGGGTTTTGCCTGCCTAGCGGTCCAGCGTCCGCTTCTGCGGATAGATCGTCTCGCCGCGCGCGAGCTGCTCGACGAACTGCGCGATCCGTTTCGCCCGGGTCTCCGGGCGTTTGGCGCCGGTGACCCGGAAGATGACGCCGAAGCGGTTGGCGCTGGTCAGGATCTCGAACATCGCCTGCGCCTCGGGCTCCGTGGCCAGCGCCGCCGCCAGATCGTCCGGGACCTCGCGTGTACTCGCCCCGCCGTACGCCTTGTCCCAGCGGCCGTCGGCTTTCGCCCGCTCGACCTCAGCATGTCCGGCCGGGTGCATCCGGCCGTCCTGTTCCAGCCGGGCGACCAGGTCCACGTTCCGCTTCGACCACATGCTCTGCTTGCGGCGGGGGGTGTACCGCTGGATGAACGTCTGCTCGTCACGACCGCGTCGCTGCCCGTCGATCCAGCCGTGACACAAGGCTTCGTCCAGCGCTTCGTCGTACGTGAGGCTCGTCGGTCTCGTCACGCCCTTCTTCGCGAGCACGAGCCAGACGCCGTCCGACTCCGCATGGTTCGTCCGCAGCCACGTGTGCCACGCAGCGGCATCCACGACGATCAGTTCCGCACTCACGATGACGCCTCCTGGTAACGAGCGGCGAGCTGGACCGCGGCATCCTTCAACTCCTGCGGTCCGATGAACTCCAGCTCGCACTCGAACATCCCGAACGTCGCGGCCAGCCCGGTCCACGACCAGCCGGTGAGCGCGAGCCGGCAACTCGTCGGCGACAGCTCCTCGACGACCGCGCCGTACCCGGCCCACTGCGCGATGTCCGACGCCTTCGCCTGCAGGATCGCCTCGCCCCGGCACGGGTTCTTGTCCTGTCCGCGGAAGCGGCTGGAGATGTACGTCGCGATGTCCGGCGCGGGCAGTTCGCGCGGCGTGAACCGCGGACCGGTCGGCGTCTTCGGCGTCATCCGGTCGACGCGGAACGTCCGCCAGTCCTGCCGATCCAGATCCCATCCGACGAGGTACCAGCGTCCGCCCCAGGTCACCAGGTGGTGCGGCTCCACCTTGCGCGGCGGTGTCCACTCGTCCTCCGGCGCACCGGGCGCGGCGTAGTCGAACCGCAGCACCTCCTGCGCGCGGACCGCCATCCCGATCGCGATCAGCTGGTCCGAGTCGACCGTCGTACGGCGGTGTGCGTACCGGTCGACGGTGGTGACCTGCAGGGCGTCGACCCGCTGCCGCAACCGCGCGGGCATCACCTGTCGAACCGTCGCCAGTGCCCGCAGCGCGCCCTCCTCGATCCCGGTGACCGTGGTCGTCGCCGTCTGCAGCGCGACCGCGACCGCGATCGCCTGGTCGTCGTCGAACAGCAGCGGCGGCAGCTCGGCGCCCGCGTCCAGGCGGTACCCGCCGTCGGGACCCTTGGTCGCGCGAACCGGGTAGCCGAGGTCGCGCAGCCGATCGACGTCCCGGCGTACCGTCCGCGGGCTCACTTCGAGCCGCGAGGCGAGCAGGGCGCCGGGCCAGTCGCGCCGGGCCTGCAGCAGCGACAGCAGCGCGAGGAGGCGGGCGGAGGTTTCGGCCATGGACTCAGCGTGCCATGGGTAGCGGTCAGGTTCTGTCCGCCACTGTGGCGGAGTGTTGGACGGACACGGTCAGACGTCCCACACTCCGGTTTTGGCGGTTTCGCGGGCCCAGTCGGTGAAGTCGCGGGCCGGCCGGCCGAGGACGCGTTCGACCCCGTCGGAGACGTACTCGGAGCGGTGGTTGCGGATCACCGTGAACAGGTCGCGGACCGCCTCGGCGTCCTCCGGCGGCAGGCCCTGTTCCCGTAGTTCGGCCACATGCGTCGACGGGTCCAGGTCGACGTACTCGATCGGCCGGCCGGTCGCCGCGGTCAGTTCGCCGGCGATCTCGGTCATCGTGAGGACGCGCGGACCGGAGATCGCGAGCACCTGGCCGGCGTACGTCTCGTCGAGCAGCGCCGTGGTCATCACGTCGCCGACGTCGTCGGTGTCGATCCAGGCCTCACCGCCCGCGCCCGCGGACAGCCGGATCTGGCCGGCGAGTACGTCGTACCGCAGGAAGTCCTCACTGAACCCCTGCGCGAACCAGGCCGGCTGCACGATCGTCCAGTCCAGCCCGCTCGCCTGTACGACGCTCTCCAGCTCGAGCTGCCCGTCGTACACGGCGAAGTCCCGCCCCGAGCTGCCGACGCCGCGGCCGGACAGCAGCACCACGCGCCGCAACCCGTCCGCCTGCTGGATGAACCGGCCGGCCTGCGCGAGCCCGGTCGGCCCGACCGGCGGCGCGAGGTACGCCGTCGTGGTACCGCGGACCGCGTCCGCCCAGGTGCTCTCGTCGTACCAGTCGAACGGCTGCTCGCTGGACCGCGACGCCAGCCGGTACGGGACGCCGCGCGCGTCGAGCTGGGCCGCGACGCGACGGCCGGTCTTGCCTTTGCCGCTGAGGATCAGAATCGGTGTCATGGCTCCAGTCCACCGGCAGTTGCTGAGACAAACCATGGCCGTACGCCGCAATTGGATGTTCCGGACGCTCAATCTGGCCTAGGCTCGGGGTATGGACGTACTCGACGAGCTGCTCACCGGGACCCGCGCGCAGGACGGGGTGTTCAATATGACGATCCTGGATCTGCCGTGGGCGCTGGAGATCCGCGACGAGGCCCCGCTCGCGCTCGCCACCATCGTCCGCGGCTCCGGCTGGCTGACCCGCGCCGGGATCGAGCCGCAGCGGATGGAGCAGGGCGACGTCGCGATCGTCACCGGCCCGGAGCCGTACGTCGTCGCCGACTCGACCGCCACCGCGCCGGTGCTGCGGATCCACCCCGGCGGCCTCTGCGAACGGTTGCCCGGGGCACCGATCGACTACTCCGCCCAGCTCGGCGTCCGGACCTTCGGTGGCCGGAAGACCGGCGAGATCATGGTTGCCAGCGGCACCTATCAGGTCGCGGGCGACGTCAGCCGGCGGCTGGTCACCGCGCTCCCCTCGGTGCTCGTCGTACCGGCGGCCGAGGTGGCGGGGTCGGTGATGGAGATGATCACCAGCGAGATCCAGCGGGATGTGCCGGGGCAGCAGACGGTGCTCGACCGGTGGCTCGACCTCGCGCTGATCACCACGTTGCGCGCGTGGTTCGCCCGGCCGGAGTCGCATGCGCCCGGGTGGTACCAGGCGCAGACGGATCCGGTGGCCGGTTCGGCGTTGCGCCTGCTGCACGAGGATCCGGCACATCCGTGGAACGTCACCGAGCTGGCGGATCGGGTCGGGGTGTCGCGGGCGTCGCTGGCTCGTCGGTTCACGGCTGTCGTCGGCGAGGCGCCGATGAGCTACCTGACCGGTTGGCGCATCACGCTTGCCGCCGACCAGCTGCGTGCTACCCGCGACACCGTGGAGACGATCGCCCGTCGTGTCGGGTACGCGAACGCGTTCGCGTTGAGCGTCGCGTTCAAGCGCGTCCGCGGCATCACCCCGACCGACCACCGCCGGGCGGCGTGAAACTCTTTACACAGGTGAAGCACATCGTGGCGGCTGCGCAGTACGCGGCGTACGCCGAGGAACTGGCGACCGGGGATCCGGCGGCGGGCGACGCCGTGGTCCGGTGGGCGATCGAGCGGGTGCCGGACGTGGTGTGCGACGTACTGGCGCGCTACCCCGACGGCACGCCCGGTCGGAGCCGGCTGGGTGAGTTGCACCGGCAGGTCGAGGCCGGGCTCAGGCGACGGTCGACTTCATGAACGCGAGCGCCTGCGGCCATGCCAGCCGGAACGCGTCCGCGTTCACGTCCTTGCCATGCCGCGACTTGTCGGAGAAGCCGTGGTCCGCGCCCGGGAAGTACTGCGCGAACGTCGCGCCGACGGTCCGCGCCTGGAGCACGGTCTGCAGCGTCTCGAAGTCCGCATTCGGTACGGCGGCGTCCGCGCTCGGGTAGCTCACCAGCACCGGCGCGGTGATCCCGGCCGCCTCGGCGAGCGCGTCGTACGTGTGGTGCGGCGGCCGGTCCGACGGCACGGTCGGGTGGAACGCGACGACGTTCGCCACCCGCTGGTCACGCGCTCCGAGCAGGAACGCGAACCGCCCGCCCAGGCACCAGCCGATCACCCCGACCTTGCTGCACCCGAGCTCGCCGAACAGGTGGTCCAGCAACGCGGACTGCTCGGCCAGCGCGGCGTCGTCGTCCATCTCCCGCAACATTCCGCTGAGCTCTTCGCGGGTGGCGTTGTCCGTGCTCCGCCCCTTGAACGGATCCCACGACAGCGCGGTGATCCCTTCGCCGGCCAGTTCGTCGGCCCACTCCCGAACCTGCTCACCGATCCCGGTGATCATCGGCAGCATCAACATCCCGGCCCGCCCGACCCGCGCCAGATACGCGTCCTGCTCCCCAACTGTCACCGTCACACCCATGCGCGCATCCTAGGTGGTCAGCTGACGCCGACGGTCTGGTGATCGACCTCGATGACGCCGACGACTCGGTCGAGGTCCCGGCTGTAGGGCTGGCCGATGTACTTCTGGGCGATCTGGTCGACCAGTGCCCATCCCTCGTCGCCGTCGATCCAGGACGTGACGCGGCCGCGGACGATGACCGGCTCGTACGGGTTGTCGACCGGGGCGAGGGACAGCGCGACCCGGGGGTCGCGGCGCAGGTTGTGGGCCTTCTGGGAGTTCGGGCCGGTGAGGAAGATGATCTTGTCGCCGAGGGTGCTGACCCAGAGCGGGATCGAGTGCGGCGAGCCGTCCGGGAGGACGGTGGCCAGGTGGGCGATCGAGGTGCTCTCGACGGCGCTGCGTACGGCGGGCTTCAACATGGCTGTGCTCCTTCAGCGAACGATCTCGTAGTGCAGGTGGGTGACGCCGGGCGCGGGCACGGCCTCGACGAGGTTCAGGCGGATGTGGTCCGGCAACTCCTGGAAGAACGGGCGACCGCCGCCGAGCAGGATCGGGACCTGGTGCAGGATCAGCTCGTCGACCAGTCCGGCCCGGAGCGCCGCGGTGACCACGCCGCCGCCCATCAGGCCGACATCCTTGCCGCCGGCCAGGTCACAGGCAGCGGCGACCGCGTCCTCGATGGTGTGCGCGAGGGTCTGCCGCTCGCTGACCTCCGCCACCGGTCCGTGGCTCAGCACGACCAGCGACGCGTTCGGGTGCGGACTGTTGCCGCCGAAGTGACCGGAGTCGTCGTACGTCTTGTGGCCGGCGATGACCGCACCGACTCGGGTGGCCGCGGAGTCGAACACCCGCGCACTCGGCTCGCTGAGCTTGAAGCCGTCGAACGCCTGACTCGGGATGTCGCCGTCGAAGTACCAGTCGAACAGCATCGGCGCGTCGCCGAGGCCGTGGTCCGGCCCGGAGTCGCGGCCGCTGATGTACCCGTCGACCGAGACCGCCAGGGCGGCGAAGACCTTGCTCATCATGATGCCTTCCGGTTGGAGTTCCTTGAAGGAACGCTAACACACTGGAGTTCCTTTAGGGAACCCCAGGCGCTAGACTGATTCCATGCAGCGAACGGACTTCGGTGAGATGGCGTGCTCGATCGCGCGCACGCTGGACGTGATCGGCGAGCCGTGGTCGCCGCTGATCCTGCGCGACATCTGGGTCGGCTTCGCGCGGTTCGAGGAGCTCCAGGCGGACCTCGGGATCTCCCGCAAAGTGCTCACCGAGCGGCTCAACCACCTGGTCGACCGCGGTGTCATCGAGCGCCGGCCGTACGACCAGCGGCCGCGGTACGAGTACGTGCTGACGGACAAGGGCCGCGAGCTGGTCGACGTCCTGATGGTGATGGTTGCCTGGGGCGACAAATGGCTGGCCGGTACGGCAGGCCCGCCGGTGCTGTACCGGCATCACGCGTGCGGCGAGATCAGCCACGTCGACCTGGTCTGCGCACACTGCGGCAACCCGATGCACGCGGACGACGTCGACGTACTCCCGGGCCCCGGCGCTAACCGCAGTACCGCCTGAAGATCTCGAGGTCGCTGTCCACGCGGGCGATCCGGTCGAAGCCCCAGGTGTCGACGCCAGGCCGGTCCACGTCGTTCATCACTCGCGCGGCCCGATCACCGCGCTCTCCCAGTCGAGGATCGCCGCCACCTCTCCGCGTCCGTCGATCAGCACGTTCAGCCCGTGGAAATCGGTGTGGCACAGGACTTCCCGCACCGGCTTCAGTCGGGCCCGTACGTCGTCCAGCCGCGCGATCGCCGTCCGCACCACCTCCGCGCGATCCACGATCCACGGGTGCTGCAGGTACCGCTCCAGGTTACGGATGTGCGGCTCTCTGACATCCGCGGGCGGAAGCGTCATCTGCAGCGGAGCCTCGTGCACCTGGCGCAACGCGCGCGCCACCGCCGACCAGTCACCCCAGGTCGCCGTCCGTCCTTCTATGTAAGGAAAGACAGCGTACGCTTGCGACCCGCTCATCCCGGACAGCTCGCCGCGGACGGTCCGCAACGGCTCCACTACCGGGAGCCCGAGCGCATGCAACTCCCCCAACTGCTCCAGGCCCAACGGTTGTTCGTCGGGCTTCCACCGCTTCACGAACCACCGGCCGTCGGCGACCCAGCCCTCGGTGGCGAAGCCGCCGGAGTGCGGTGCGAGCTCGGCGACGGTCAGCCCGTAGTCACGTTCGAGGTCCATCCCCGCATCAGATCACTTGCCCTGGGCGGCCAGCATCCGTAATACCGCGGCGTTCACCAGGACCAGGATCAGCGCCGAGAAGATCAGCAGCGCGACCTGGGCCGGAAGCAGCGCGATTCCCAGGCCGATCGCGAGCACCGGGATCGCGAGTCCGGCGTACGCGATCAGGAACAGTGCCGCGAGCACCTCGCCGCGCGACGACGGGTCCGCGAGCGCGGCGGCCGTGGCGACCGCCCCGCGGAACACCAGGCCGACGCCGGCACCGGCGACGACCCCGCCGATGACGAACAGCCAGAGGTTCGGGACCAGCCCGCCGACCGCGACGCCGACCAGGCCGACGCTCATCGCGACCAGTCCGAGCCGAAGCTGACGCGGGCGGGACATCCGCACGAACGCGACCTGGCTCCCCGCACCCGCGATGAAGACCGCGAACGTGACCACCCCGGCCAGCACCCGCGACGTGTGGTGCAGCACGCCGGCCAGGAACGTCGGCGCGAGAGACGTGAACAACCCGAAGATCGCGAACGCCGCGAACGCCCCGATCGCGGACGCGAAGAACAACGGCCGCGCCGACGACGGCAGCGCGACCCGCTGCGGCCGGTACGCCGGACGCTCCTCCAGCCGCTCCACGGTTTCCGGCACCAAGGCGATCCCGACCGCACTGAGCAGCAGCAACACCAGGAAGATCTCGTACGGGCGCTGCAGCGGGGCGTCGACGTACTGCGCCAGCAGACCGCCCACGAGCGGACCGAACGCCAGGCCGCCGAGGTTCACCATGCTCGAGATCAACGCGGACCGGCTCGGGTCCTCCCCCGGCCGCGCGATCTGCCGCAGCTCGGACAGGTGCGCGGTGGCGGTCGCGGTCAGTACGCCGACGCCGACGCCGCAGACGAACCGCGCGAGCAGCAGCCCGGGGACGGCCGGCCAGATCAGGAAGATCGCCGCGGACACGGCCTCCGCGAGTACGGCGAGCAGCGCGACCCGCCGCCGCCCGAGCCAGTCGCTGACGTGCCCGGCCAGGTACAGCGAGGCCATCACGCCGATCGCGTAGCTGGCGAAGATCACCGTGATCACGTACGTCGGGAAGCCGTCGCGGTGCTGGTAGATCGCATAGAGCGGCGTCGGGATCGTCGAGAAGGCCATCGTGGTGAGGAAGGCCGCCGCGATCACCCAGAACCCCGGAGCATGAGCGAACCGGATCCGTGCGCCGGTCCGCGAAGACGTCATGGTTGACATGGTTCCAGGTTGCCGCGCCGGATCTATCGAGTCCAACGAAAGTTCTTGCATGCTCTTATCGGCAACTCCGATAATTGTGCCTGTGGACAGTCGGCAGTTGGAGTACTTCGTCGCGGTCGCCGAGGAGCTGAGCTTCACCCGGGCGGCACAGCGGATGTTCACGGTCCAGTCCACGGTGTCGGCCGCCGTACGCGCGCTGGAGACCGACCTGAAGACGACGCTCTTCGACCGGTCCACGCGGCGGGTCGTGCTGTCGGCCGCCGGGCAGGCGCTGCTGCCCGAGGCGAAGGCCGCACTCGAGGCGCTGGACCGGGCGCGCGCCGTGGTCGAGGAGGCGTCCACCGGCCTGCGCGGCAACCTCCGGATCGGCACCCTCGCACGGCTCAGCCTGGTCAACATGGCCGAGCTGCTCGGCGCCTTTCACCGCAAGTACCCGCTGGTCGAGGTGCAGGTCGCCACCTCACCGACCGGGTCGACCGGCCTCGCGGACGACGTACGGCACGGCCGGCTCGACGTCGCGCTGCTCGGCCTGCCCAAACCCGAACTCAGCGGACTCGACGTCCGCGAGATCGCCACAGTTCCCTTCGTCGTACTGCTACCCACCGGGCACGACCTTGCGCGGCGGGAAGCCCTGCACCTCGAGGACATCGCCGGCGAACGCTTCGTCGACATGCCGGGCGGCTTCGGGAACCGGAAGATGGTCGACCGGGCCTTCGAGGCGATCGGACGACCGCGGCGGATCCAGGTCGAGGTCCCCGAGCTGACCAGCATTCCGGACTACGTCCGGGCCGGACTCGGTGTCGCCGTCGTCCCCGAGCCGGACCTGACCGGCGAGCCCGGCGTGGCCAAGATCCCGCTGAAGGGCGTCGACCTGACCTGGACGTTGTCGGTGGCCACCCTCGCCGGACGCCGACCGAGCCGAGCGGTGACAGCCCTGCTCGAGCTCGTCGGTCCGGACGGCCGGTACTTCTGAGGCCTTGTTTCACGCCGGAATGTAAGTCGGCCAGCGACGGTTGTGGCAAGTAGACACCCAAGACCTGGGGGCCTTTGCTACGGATCGTCCGGCACGTTCCTGCCGGCGAAGGAGAGGAAGCGCGACATGGCTACTGTGTCGTTCAAGGGAGCCACCCGGGTGTACCCGGGCACCGACATCGCCGCGGTGGACAAGCTGGATCTGGACATCGAGGACGGCGAGTTCATGGTGCTCGTCGGGCCGTCGGGTTCCGGTAAGTCGACCGCGCTGCGGATGCTGGCCGGGCTCGAAGAGGTGAACGAGGGAGCGATCTTCATCGGCGACCGGGACGTCACCAACGCCCCGCCGAAGGAACGCGACATCGCGATGGTGTTCCAGAACTATGCGCTGTACCCACACATGTCGGTGGCCGACAACATGGGCTTCGCCCTGAAGATGCAGGGCATCCACAAGGACGAGCGCGCCCAGCGCGTGCAGGATGCGGCCAAGCTGCTCGGGCTGGAGGAGTACCTCGACCGGAAGCCGAAGGCGTTGTCCGGTGGTCAGCGTCAGCGCGTCGCCATGGGCCGCGCGATCGTCCGTAACCCGCAGGTCTTCCTGATGGACGAGCCGCTGTCGAACCTGGACGCCAAACTCCGCGTACAGACCCGTACCCAGATCGCCGAACTGCAGCACAGGCTCGGTGTCACCACCGTCTACGTCACCCACGACCAGGTCGAGGCCATGACCATGGGCGACCGGGTGGCTGTGTTGAAGGACGGCGTACTGCAGCAGGTGGACACCCCGCTGAACCTGTACGACGGCCCGCGGAACAAGTTCGTCGCGGGCTTCATCGGCTCGCCGGCGATGAACCTGATCGAGGCCGAGATCGTCGACGGCGGCGCGAAGATCGGCGACTACGTGGTCCCGATCGCGCGCGACGTACTGGCGAAGGCCGGTGCCGACAAGACGCTGACGCTCGGGGTTCGCCCGGAGGCCTTGCACCTCGCCGACGACGGTCTGCCGGTGAAGGTGTCGGTGATCGAGGAGCTGGGGTCGGACGCGTTCCTGTACGGGACCGCGGAGCACACCAGCGACCAGATCATCGCCCGGATCGGTACCCGCCTGCACAACGACAAGGGCACCGTGATCCACCTGGCACCGGACCCGGAGAAGCTGCACCTGTTCTCGACCTCGACCGAGGATCGGCTTGTGTAGTTTGACCCTGTGGGCCTTTGGATCAAGGACGCACCAGGTGTGATGGAGCTGCCGTCGGGTCGGCTCGTGCGCGGACGTGGTCTGCGGCACGGCCCGGCGGCAGCGCCGTTCCCGACGTACGGCGTGTATCTGCTCGGCAAGGAACCGCCCGACGTGCCGTGGGAGGCGTACTGGGTGAAGTGGCCGGACTTCCGGCTGCCCGTCGATCGTCCACAGGCGCTGGCAGCGTTCCGCGAGGCCCTGGAGCGGACCGCGACCGGACGGGTCGAGCTGGTCTGCGGGGGCGGTCGCGGACGGACCGGTACGGCGCTCGCGTGCCTCGCCGTACTCGATGGTGTGCCGGCTGATCAGGCGGTCGACTACGTCAGGCAGCACTACGACAAGCACGCGGTGGAAACGCCCTGGCAGAAGCGGTACGTGCTAAATCTCTTGACCGGGGCGTGAGGGATCACGTTGGGTCGAGGCGTGACGATCGAACGGAACAACCCCGAGGGGCTGCATGCCACGCCTGGGTATCACCATGTGACGCGGGTCCAGGCGGACACCCTGCTGTACCTCGCCGGGCAGTGCCCGTTGCAGCCCTCCGGTGAGTTGGCCGCGGGCGGCCTCGAAGGGCAGACCGCGCAGGTGATCACGAACATCCTCACCGCTCTGACGGCCGCCGGCGCGACACCTGACCAGGTCGTCCGCACGGTGATCTACGTCGCCAGCTCCGACCGGGCCGAGCTCAGCGCGGTCTGGGACCAGCTGAACGCCTCGCCGATCGCGGCGGCGTTCACCACGGCGAGCACACTGCTCGGCGTCGCCCAGCTCGGGTTCCCGGGGCAGCTGGTCGAGGTCGACGTCACGGCGGCTCTGTGATCGTCCCAGCCGAGGTGATCGACTACGACCCGCGCTGGCCGTTGTGGTTCGCGGAGATCCGCGCGCGGTTGACGCCGTACCTGGCCGAGCTCCCGCACCGGATCGAGCACGTCGGCAGTACCGCCGTACCCGGTCTGGCGGCGAAGCCGATCATCGACGTGGACGTCGTCGTACCGTCGGCCGACCTGGTCCCGGCCGCGATCTCGCGCCTGGCCGCGGCGGGGTACGTCCACGAGGGGGACCAGGGGATCGCGGGTCGCGAGGCGTTCGCACTGCCGCCCAACGCGGTCCACTACCACCATCTGTACGTCGTTGTCGACGGCAACAAAGCACACCGGGACCACGTGCTGCTCCGCGATCATCTGCGCGTGGACGCCGCCGATCGGGAGCGGTACGCCGCTCGCAAGCGCGAGCTGGCGCACCTGCTCACCACCGACCGCAGCGCATACGTCTCCGGTAAAGGTGCCATGGTCGAAGAGCTGATCGCTAGTGTCCAGTTGCATCGCTTACTGGACACTCGAGCTGGTGGTTCGCCCACAGGCGACGGTTCGGGTCGTACCGGCGCCTGAGCTCGACGAGCCGGTCGTAGTCGTCGTACGCCTCGGCGATCTCCTCCGGTGCGAGCTTGGCGAAGCTGAAGTTGAGGGCGCGGCCAATAGTTGCCTCCCGCCACGGTTCGAGCACCTCGCTCGCAGCCTCGCCGTCGCCCGGGGTGAGCACGGTCAGCGAGTACGCCGCCTCGCGACGGCCGACCGCGTTCGGGACCTCGGGCTGCCGGGCGAGCGCGCCGCCGAGGTGCCGGATGCCGATCACGTGCATCCGCGACGCTTCCGGACCGGGCAAGGTCTTCAGTGCATCAAGGTTGTCGACCAGCGCGTTGCACGAGCTGTAGCTGTCGGGATGCTCCGGCTCCGCGAAGATCTTCCCGGACTCGACGTACGGCAGCTCGCCGACTGTGTCGATCACGGGCGTCCCGATCGCCCGCAGCGGTGCGATCAGCTCGGCACCGCGGTCGCCGAGGATCGCGACCTGGATCCTGCCGATGTACTTCCTACGCAACGGCGCCGGCACCTGCGGGAGGTCCGGGATCGGCAGGATCGCGATCGCCGACGTCACCTCCTCCGGCACGGTCCGCGTCCACTCCCGCCACACCTCGGGTGCATCCGGGTACTCGGCGAGGTCGAAGGACAGGCTGCCGCCGAAGATTGTCGGTACCTCGAACAGGTCGATCTCGATCCCCGTCACGACACCGAAGTTCCCGCCGCCGCCCCGGAGCGCCCAGAACAGGTCCGGGTCGTCCTCCGCGTTCCGTCGTACGCCGTCCGCGGTCACCACTTCGATCCGCCGGACGTGATCCGCGGCGTACCCGAACCGCCGGGCCATCAGCCCCAGTCCCCCGCCGAGCGTGTACGAGATCGCGCCGACACCGGGCGCACTGCCGGACAGCGGGGCGAGCCCGTACGGCGCGGTCGCGGCCAGCACGTCCCGCCAGGTCGCCCCCGCCTCGATCCACGCGGTCCGCCGCTCGGCATCCACCGTGACGCCGTTGAAACCGGCGGTCGCGATCAGCACGCCGCCGTCGATCCCCTCGATCAGCCCGTGCCCGGCCGCCTGCACCGCGATCCGCAGATCGTGGTCGATCGCGTACCGGACCGCCTGCTGTACCTCCTCCACGCTCGTGACCGGGAAGATCACCGCCGGCCGGTGCGGGTCGCGCCGCTGGAACCCGAGCCGCGCCTCGTCGTACCCCGTGCTTGTCGTCGTCAGCATCATGAAGCTCACGCTAGAGGCCCTTGCGGACACATCTTGTCCGCAAGGGATCATGGACGGATGAGTGCCAGGAAAGAGATGCCCGGCCGGCTGCTGCGGTTGCTGTCACTGCTGCAGAGCCGCCGCGAGTGGTCGGGCCACGAGCTCGCCGACCGCCTCGGCGTCACCGAGCGCACAGTACGGCGGGACGTCGAGCGGCTGCGTGCGCTCGACTACCCGGTGACCGGCACGACCGGGACCGCGGGCGGGTACCGCCTCGGCTCCGGTACACACCTGCCGCCGCTGCAGCTGGACGACGACGAGGCGATCGCCGTCGCGGTGAGCCTGGTCAGCGCGGCCGGCGGCGGCGTGAGCGGGATGGCGGACAGTTCGATGAGCGCGCTGGCCAAGCTGGAGCAGGTCCTGCCGGCACGGCTGCGGCCGCAGCTCGCGGCGGTCGGGTCGGCTGCGGAGGCGATCCCGCGCCCCGGTCTTCCACAGGTCGATCCGGGTGTGCTCGCCGTACTCGCCCGCTGCTGCCGGAACCACGAGGTGGTGGCCTTCGACTACAACGGGCGCAGCCGGGGTACGACGCGGCGGCGGGTGGAGCCGCATCAACTGCTGACGCTGGCCTGGCGGTGGTACCTGCTCGCGTTCGATCCGGACCGCGACGACTGGCGGATCTTCCGCGTCGACCGGATCTCCTCGGTGGCGTCGGTACTGCACCGGTTCACGCCGCGGGTGGTGGACGGGCCGACGTACCTGGTGGAGTCCTTCGTGTCGGCGCAGTACCAGCACACGGTCGAGTTGACGGTCTCGGTGCCGGCCTCGGAGGTGACCTCGACGTTCGAGGGGGTCGTCCGGGGTATCGTCACGCCGCTCGGCGAGACGTCCTGCAAGGTCCGGTTCAGCGCGGACACGCCGGGCATGCTGCTCACCCAGGTGGCCGCGATCGCGGCGCTCGGATCCTTCACCGTCGACCAGGCGACACCGGAGACGGCCGCGCTGATCACCGGAGCGGGCGAACGGCTCGCGCGCGCATTTGCTCTAGGCAACGATCAGGCCGATACCAAGGGTCAGGACCCCGACCGCCAGTGACGCCGCGCCGAGCCAGAGGATCCAGAGGAACTGGTTCGGGCCGGTCCGGTCCTTGCCGGCCGACGAGGCGAAGAAGCCGCCGGACATCAGGATCGCCGCGACCGGGATCGCGAGCCGCCCGACCCACAGCCAGAACCCGGTGAGCCCGGTCTGGTCGACGTACAGCAGGCCGACGAGGCTGAGGATCACGAGCACGCCGGCGTGGGCATGGCCCGCGCGGGCGAAGGACTTCTGGAAGTCGGTCATCGGCACCTGACCGCGGACGATCCGGGTCATGAAGTAGCCGCCGAACTGGATCGTCACGATCGTGAGCAGGATGACACCGGCGATGGTACGGGAAGCGTCGGTCATACTCGGGCCTCTTCTCTGACAGGGGCTTTGGTGGTTGCGGCGCGCGCCACCCAGAGCGCGACGGCGAGGTAGAGGATCTGCTCGGGGATGCGCTGCCACAACGGCGTCGCCTCGCCGCCCGCGAACGGTACGTGCGCGACGGCGGCGTGGATGTTGGCCGGCAGCAGGCCGACGAACAACGCGGCCAGGGCATAGCCGGCCGGCTTGCGGGTCGCGGTGATCACCAGACCGGCAGCGCCGAGCAGCTCGAGGACGCCGGTGCCGTAGACGAGCGCGTCGGCGTACGGCAGGAACGGCGGGACCATCCGCACCATGTCGGCGTGGTTGGGCATCACGGTCACGCTCGCCGGGACGAAGTGCGCGCTCGCGGTCAGCACCAGCATCACGGCCATCGCGTGCGCCGCGGCGGCCGGCCAGGTCGCGAACCGGCGGACGCCGAGCGCACCCAGCGCCCGGAAGCCGACGGCACCCAGGATCAGTACGAGCGGGATCATCCGACTCGCCTCCTTATGGATAGTTCAGGTATCCGCTTATGGATACTGATACTATCCATCACAGACGACAGGAAGGCAAGCGATGCGAATCGGGGAACTCAGCAAGGCCACCGACGTCCCGGTGCCGACGATCAAGTACTACCTGCGCGAGGGCCTGCTGCCGGCCGGGGAACTCAGCAGCCCGAACCAGGCGTCGTACGGCGAGACGCATGTCCGCCGGCTGCGCCTGATCCGCGCACTCATCGAGCTGGCACAGGTACCGGTGGCCACCGTGAAAGAGATCCTCGAATCGCTCGACGCGGACACCGAGCCCCTGCACGAGCAGATCGGGCGCGCGCACCGAGCCCTCACGCCGACGCGGCGACTGTCCGCGACCGACGAAGCCCGCACCGCCGCGACCGCCCAGGTCACCGAGCTGATCCACGACCGCGGCTGGTCCGTCGACCCCGAGGCGCCCGCTCTGGCCACGTTGATCGACACCATCGCCGCCCTCCGCAGCCTCGGCCAGGACAACCTCGTCGCACATCTCGACACCTATGCGGATTCCGTCGAGCGCTTCACCCAGCTCGAGATCGACGCGGTCACCAGCAACCCGACCCGCGACCAGTTGGCCGAGTCGGTCGTGATCGGGACGATCCTCGGCGAGACACTGATCGCCTCGCTCCGGCTGCTCGCCCAGGAGTCGATCTCGGCCGAGCGCTGGAAGAACCGTTAGCAGTCGCCGAGCAGTCCCGGCAGCAGCTTCGACATCGCCTTCTGCAGCGCGCGCCCCTCGGCTTCGGTCAGCGGGTCGAAGACCAGTTTGCGGACCAGTTCGACATGGCCCGGCGCGGCCTTCGCCAGCTCCTCGTAGCCGTCGGGCGTGAGGATCGCGTTCGTGAAGCGGCCGTCGTTCGGATCGGGCTCACGACGTACCAGGCCGCGGTTCTCCAGGCGGCGGATCAGGTGTGACAGGCGGGACAGCTCGGAGTTCGCCAGCACCGCGAGGTTGCTCAGCCGCATCGTGTGCTCGGGTTGGTCCGAGAGGCCGGCGAGGACGTAGTACTCCAGGAAGCTCAGGTTGGAATCACGCTGGAGCTGCTCGCCGAGGGCGCTCGTGAGCAGTGCCATCGTGAGCTGGAGGGTCTTCCAGGTGTCGAGCTCGTCAGCCTTCAGCCAGCGCGGCTCGGCCGCCTCCCGCGCTGCGTCGCTCCCCATGCCTGCAGCATAGCCAGCTCGCCGATGACTTGAATGTTCATGTCAATCGCCTTATGGTCGTACTTGAAGTTTCAAGTCATCCTCTTCCTTGAAGGAGTCGTCGCGATGAGCGACCTGAAGATCGCGGTCATCCTCGGCAGCACCCGCCCCGGCCGCAACGGCAAGGCGGTCGCCGACTGGATCCTCACCCAGGCGCAGCAGCGGAGCGGCGCGACCTATGAACTGATCGACCTGCTCGACTATCCGCTGCCGCATCTGGACGAGGCGGTCCCGCCCGCGGCCGGGCAGTACGCCGGGGAGCACACGAAGGCGTGGGCGGCGACGATCGCGGCGTACGACGGGTTCGTGTTCGTCACGCCGGAGTACAACCACTCGACGTCCGGCGTACTGAAGAACGCGATCGACTACCTGTACGCCGAGTGGAACAACAAGGCCGCCGGCTTCGTGTCGTACGGCTCGCTCGGCGGGGCGCGGGCGATCGAGCACCTGCGCGCGATCAGCGCCGAACTGCAGATCGCCGACGTACGTCAGCAGCTGTCGTTCTCGCTGTTCACCGACTTCGAGAACTTCAGCACGTTCAAGCCCGGGCCGCAGTACGCCGAGCAGGCCGCGGTGCTCTTCGACCAGCTCGAGTCCTGGGCGGCGGCACTCCAGCAGGTCCGCGCCGGTCAGCCGGTGGCAGCATGAACGTCGCCGCCTGGATCGTCTCCGGCGTACTCGCCGCACTCTTCCTGATGTCCGGCGTCATGAAGGTCCCCGCCACCAAGGCAGCCCTCGCCGCGAACCCGCGGATGGGCTGGGCGGCCCCGTTCCCGATCGGCCTGATCAAGTTCATCGGCCTCGCCGAGATCGCCGGCGCGATCGGCCTGATCCTCCCCCGCGCCCTCAACCTCGCCCCCTGGCTCACCCCAACCGCAGCCATCGGCCTGGCCGCCATCATGCTCGGCGCGATCATCACCCACGCCCGCCGCTCCGAGTTCCAGAGCGTCGCAGTCAACGTCGTACTGCTCGCCCTAGCAGTCTTCGTCGCCACCCAACGCTTCTGACTCCGTCACCCGTCGTGGGCCATGTCCACAAACCGCGAGTAATGCCCCTGGAACGCCACCACCACATCCGCAGTCGGCCCGTTCCGATGCTTGGCCACGATAAAGTCCGCCTCACCCGGCCGGGTCGACTCCCGCTCGTAGGCATCTTCGCGATGCAACAGGATGACAACGTCGGCATCCTGTTCGAGCGATCCCGATTCGCGGAGGTCGGAGGCCATGGGGCGTTTGTCGGAGCGTTGTTCGGAGCCTCGGTTCAGCTGGCAGATGGCGACCACCGGTAGCTCGAGCTCCTTGGCGAGGAGTTTGATCGAGCGGGAGAACTCGGAGACTTCGAGCTGGCGGGACTCGACCTTCTTGCCGGACGTCATCAGCTGCAGGTAGTCGATGATGATCAGCTTCAGGTCGTGGCGCTGTTTGAGGCGGCGGGCCTTGGCGCGGATCTCCATCATCGTCAGGTTCGGCGAGTCGTCGATGAACAGCGGGGCCTCGGAGACCTCGCCCATCTTGCGGGCCAGCCGGGCCCAGTCCTCGTCGGTCATCTTGCCGTTGCGCATGTGGTGCAGCGGCACCTTGGCCTCGGCGGAGAGCAGCCGCATGGTGATCTCGTTGCGGCTCATCTCCAGCGAGAAGATGCACGAGGTCAGGCCGTGCTTGATCGAGCAGGAGCGGGCGAAGTCCAGGCCCAGCGTGGAGTTGTGGGTCGGGACCATCGTCTTGCCGGCCAGGTACAGATGGTCGGCGTTGTCGACCTCGACGCAGCGCACCGGGACGCTGTCGACCGGGTCCACCCACTCCAGCCGCCGGTCCCCCTCCCCGGTCAGCGCGGCCGGGTAGCCGTGCCCGGTGATCTGCCGCGGCGCCGACCCCGGGATCGACGGCGTCAGTCCGGGACTCGCCGACATCGCCGTGTAGAGGTCTTCGGTCGTGCAGATCACCGGGCGGCCGCCGTCCTCGACGCGCCACTGGTGCTCCGCGTCGGCAACGATCGTGCTGCCGTCCGAGAACGACAGCCGGAAGCACGGCCGGTCCACCAGCACCTCGGTCGCCGCGACCACCGTGGTCGGCAGCCCGTCGGCGCCCAGCAACTGGTCGCCGACCGCGACCTCGGCCATCGTGGTCCAGCCGGTCGGCGTCGGCAGCGGGGTGTCGAGCGCGAGCGCCTTACCCATCGCGGGCCGGGCGGCGACGATGATCATCTGGCCGGGGTGCAGCCCGTTGGTCAGCTCGTCGAGGTCGGTGAACCCGGTCGGCACGCCGACCATCGCGTCACCGCGGGAGTCGATCGCCTCGATCTCGTCGAGGGTGCCCTCCATAATGTCCTTCAGCGGGGCGTAGTCCTCGGCGGTGCGCTTCTCGGTGACCGAGTAGATCTCCGCCTGCGCCTCGTCGACGACGTCGTCGACCTCGCCCTCGCCGGCATATCCGAGCTGGACGATCTTCGTACCCGCCTCGACCAGGCGGCGGAGGATCGCCTTCTCCCGGACGATGTGCGCGTAGTACGACGCGTTCGCGGCGAGCGGGACGGACGCGACCAGCGTGTGCACGTACGGCGCGCCGCCGATCCGGGTCATCTCGCCGCGCTTGTTGAGCTCGGCGGCGACCGTGATCGCGTCGGCCGGCTCACCCCGGGCATAGAGGTCGGTGATCGCGTCGAAGACGACCTCGTGCGCCGGCCGGTAGAAGTCCGTACTGCGCAGGTTCTCGATCACGTCCGCGATCGCGTCCTTGCTCAGCATCATCGCGCCGAGCACACACTGCTCGGCGGCCAGATCCTGGGGAGGGGTGCGGTCGAAGCCCATCTCCGGCCTGCGCTCTTCGTGGCCGCCGTCCTGGCCCCCGCGGAACTCCGCCACGCTCACTTCGCCCGACCTCCTCGCCAGCCCTGCCGATCATCGGTGCCGGATTCGAACACCTGATCGAACCATAGCCAGCCCGACGGACAGTTTCTGTACGCCGGACGGCATCGGCCTCGCGACCGTACGCCGGTCCCGTCACCCAAAGCCACCTGGCCGTCCACAGGGGGTGGGGAAGAACTGTGGGTAACTCACCGAAGTCGTGTGCACAGGTTGGGCACAAGCCTGTGGATATCTGCGGACAGGGAACCCGCAAATGCGCTCTGACCTGCGATTTCTCCAGTGCACAGCTGTGGAGGAGAAAAACTTCCGAAGATCTTCCGGAGTCCGGGACGGAGCAGGTTGTCCACAGGCCGGGCCAGGCACAATAGCCGTCATGCCCCTGACGCTTGTGCGCACCCGGTGAGGCCGCGGCGGAGTCTGTTCGGCGATCAGGACCAGGAGATCCTGCGCCTCGCGGTCCCGGCGTTCTTCGCGCTGGTGTCCGAGCCGCTGATGCTGCTCGCCGACTCGGCGATCGTCGGCCATCTCGGTACGCCGCAGCTCGCCGCGCTCGGGGTCGCCGGGACGATCCTGCAGACCCTGGTCGGGGTCTGCGTCTTCCTCGCGTACGGCACCACGTCCGCGGTCGCGCGGCGGATCGGCGCCGGCGATCACAAGGGCGCGCTCGCCCAGGGCATCGACGGGCTCTGGCTGGCGTTGCTGCTCGGCGTCGTACTCGCGTTGCTCGGTACGGCGCTCGCACCGCAGGCCATCGGCGCGTTCGACCCGTCGCCCGAGGTCGCCGGCTACGCGGTGACGTACCTGCGGATCTCCTGCTTCGGCATCCCGTCGATGCTGCTCCTGCTCGCCGCCACCGGCGTACTGCGTGGTCTGCAGGACACCAGGACTCCGATGGTCGTGGCGATCACGGCCAACCTCGCGAACATCGGGCTGAACGTCCTCCTCGTGTACGGCGTACACCTGAACATCGCCGGCTCCGCCCTCGGTACGGCGCTCGCGCAGACCGGCGCCGGGATCGCGCTGGCCGTCGTCGTGGTCCGCGGCGCCCGGCGGGACGGCGCCAAGCTCCGGCCGGACCGCCCCGGCATCCTGGCCTCGGCGCAGATGGGCGTACCGCTGATCGTCCGGACGCTCACGCTCCGGGCGGCGATCATCCTGCTCACGTTCGTCGCGACCGCCCTCGGTACGACGTCCGTCGCGGCGCATCAGGTGGCGTTCACGCTCTGGTCGTTCCTCGCGCTCGCCCTGGACGCGATCGCGATCGCCGCGCAGGCGCTCACCGGCCGTGCGCTCGGCGCCGGCGACGTCGCCGGGACCCGGGCGATCACCCGCCGGATGATGTGGTGGGGCCTGTTCTCCGGGCTGATCGGCGGCCTTGCGCTCTGGGGGCTGCGGGCCGTCTACGTCCCGTGGTTCACCTCGGATCCCGACGTACGCCGGACGCTGGCGGCCGTCCTGATCGTGGCCGCGCTGTGGCAGCCGGTGAACGGGGTCGTGTTCGTGCTGGACGGCGTACTGATCGGTGCCGGGGACGGGCGCTACCTGGCGATGGCAGGCGTGGTGGCGCTCGTGCTGTACGTACCGCTGGCGCTGGCGGTGCTCTGGGCGGGCGGTGGGATCGTCGCGCTGTGGTGGGCGTTCGGCGGGTACATGTTGCTCCGGTTCCTCACTCTGACGACGCGGGAGCGCCGGGAGAGCTGGCTGGTCACGGGAGCTGTCCGCTGACCCCGCGGTACGGCATCGTTGAGCAGAAGGAAAGGAGCGGCATGCCCGACACCGACGACGACCTGTCCGTCGACCTCGATCCCGTTCAGCGGGAGCAGGGCGACGACGACACCGAGGCCGCCCGCGAGCGGCGCGCCGCCAAGGCTCGGGCCGAGGCCGACAAGTTCCCGACGCACGACCTCGAGGACGAGGCCCGGAAAGACCTCGACGAGGCGGACGAGCAGGCCCGCCTGGACGAGGTGGACGCGGACGCCCGCACCGAGGAGATCGAGCTCGCCACCAAGGACGAGCAGGCGCTCGAGGAGCACCGCCTCCGCGACGAGGTGCTCGACGCCACCGCGGAGACCACCCGGGCGATGGAGCTCGCGCACGCCGACGAGCAGGCCCGCGACGTACGCCGGCAGTACGCCGCCAACGACAAGCAGCGCGGGGTCGGCGACCGCGCCCATGGACGGCACGAACTCGACGAGGCGGCCGCCCGTCCCGACGATCTCGGGTCGGCGGGACTCGCCGCGGAAGGCCGGCGGTTCCAGAACCTGGCCACCATCGAGGAGCGCCGGTCCACCGCCGAGGACGAGATCGCCGACGACTACGACGCCTCCGCGCGGGAGCACCGCGAAGAGGCCCGCGACGCCCAGCCGCACGCGTCCGGCGCCGTCCGCAACCCGCCCGAGGAAGCCCCCGAGGCCCAGCTCCCCCAGGACCGCCTGCACGTTCGCGGCCACGGCCAGGTCCGGGACAAGCAGGGCAAAGCCCTGAAGCCGAACCCGAGCCGAGCCGGCACGCCCGACCTCAACATCGACCGCCGCCGGGACCGCTGACTAGGGCTGCAGCTTCTGGGTGTGGATGATCGCGAGGTTCGCCGCGACCACCACCACGAAGACGATGCCGAGCAGCGGGTGGCCCATGCTCCACAGGGCGGCACCCGCGAGTCCGAAGACGAGCACCTTCACGATCCATCGCGGCACCTGTCCGCGAGCTGCCGTCGGTGCCGCGAACAGGCCCCAGAGGACGGCGGCCACGAGCGGCAGCCCGACGGCGAGCAGCACGCGCGTCACCGTCGTACCGCCGGTGTCCCAGCCCCAGCGGGCGAAGACGCCCAGGGCGAGGATTTCGACGAGGAAGGCGAGCAGCAGGTTCGCTGCCTTCCACATCTCAGACGCCGCGGATGTTCGGCTGGCGCTGGTCGAAGAACAGGCCGGCCGGTGGCTCCTGCACCGGCAGCGGCGGGATCGGATAGTCGGTGTGCTGGTTGTTCCGGCAGGCGGCGAACGGGCCGTCCGGGTCCAGCAACGCCATCATGTGCGGGTCCGCGTGGTCGCGCCACCAGACCGACATACCGGTCGCCGGGTCCAGCCGCAGGTGCTCCCAGGCACGCCAGATCGAGTCCAGCCGGCTCAGCGCCTCCGCGTGCCGGTACCACTCGGGGCACCAGACGAACTGCTGCCCGAGCCGCCGCGTGTAGAGGTAGATCAGCCGGTCTTCGACGAACTCCGCGACGTGCGGATAGAACAGCTCCTGCTCACCATCCACCGGTGTTCCCCTCGTTCTGCTCCCAGACCGGGCGCTCCGGGCCGCGCTGCTGGAGCGCCGGCTGCTGCGACGCCACCCACGGGTTGTTGCTCGCCGGGATGTTCGTCGCCGCTCCGGGATCGTACTTCGCCAGCGACGCCTTCACCGCGCCGGCGTCCGGCCGGGTGAACCACGGGACGGTCTTCACCAGCGTGGCCGGCTGACCCGACGACAGGACGACGGCCCGCCCGGCCGGCAGTGCGGCGAGCGCGGACACGTCGAAGATGTTGTGCCGCTGGGTCTGCTGGCTGGTACCGCGCTTGCCCTCGTTGTACGACACCGAGTTGGACTGGATGTCGTACTCGCCGACCATCTTGCTCAGCCGGTCGAGGAAGTTCGGGTCCGCGCCGCCACCGCCGTACACACGGATGTTGGCCGAGCCCCAGAGCTTCTCCATGCCGTGGTCGCCCCAGCACTCCTGGCCCTGCGCCCAGGACTGCAGGATCGTCATCAGCACGATGCCGCGGGAGCCGAAGTGCGAGTACAGGTCCGGGAGGTTCTTCCAGCGGCAGACGTTCGCGGCCTCGTCCAGTACGCCGACCAGCGGCTTCGGCATCCGCCCCAGCGGGCAGCCGCGGGCGAACTGCTCGGCGGCCTCGGCGACGGCGACGGTCAGCGCGGTGACCAGCGGGCCCGCCGTACCGGCGCCTTCCTTGGAGAGGCTGTACAGCGTGCCGCCCTTGCGGACGAACTCGTGCGGGTTGAACTGGGGGCGGTTGTCGTTCGGGCCGTTCGGGACCACCCAGCGAGTGACCTTGCGGTTGACCAGGAACTGGGCGCTCTGCTGCGCCGTACCGTAGACACCGGCGCGCTGCTTGTCCGGCGCGTTGATGACACCGGCCAGCGCGTCCGCGGACAGCTGCAGGCCCGGGGTGTTGCGCAGGATCCGCTCGGGCTCGTCGTTCCGCTGGTCGGCCAGCCAGCTGTAGACCTGGGTGATCGGCCGCTTCGCCACCGCGGCGGCGAGCAGCAGGCCGGCCAGCAGGTCGGTACCGGCGGCGTCGAAGAACGCGTCGGTCTGCGCGCCGATCGTGCGCTGCGAGGCGACGAAGTGCTCGGCGAGCTCGCGCGCCTTGGTCTCGTCGGTGATGTACGTCAGCGGGTTCCACCACCAGTTCGGCGGCTCCTCGCAGACCTCCTGCGGGTCGAACACCCACAGCGGGCCCTTCTCCGACCGGGGGCCGCGGGTGGCGTCGACGATGTCCCGCTTGTTGGAGGTGGCGATCACGCAGCCGGGCGCGTCCAGGATGGCCGGCACCGCGCGCGACGTGGTCTTACCGGTACGGGGACCCCAGATGTCGACGTGCATGTCTTCCCAGTTGCCGAAGACCTCGAGGTTGTCCTGCACGGTCCGGCCGATCAGGATGCCCGGACCCGAGTCGGCGATGCCGAGCTGGTTCGCCTTCTCCTGCGCGCCTTCGCGGGTGAGCTTGTAGATTTCCGACCGCTTCGCCATCAGCGACGCCTGCCGGTCGACCCGGCCGACCGACTGCTGCCGGTTCCGGAAGTACCACCAGGCGCCACCGGCCAGGCCGAGCAGCACCACGACCTCGACCAGGAGGACGCCGGTCGCCGCGCCGGACCAGGACAGGTTGCCCTTGGCAAGGTCGACGATCGCGTTGAACGGGTTGTTCGCCGGCAGCGTGCCGTTGACCAGCGACGCCACCTTCAGCGCGATCCACACCACGAACACCACGACCGCGAGCGCGCCCAGGCCCACGAAGATGAAGATCGCCTCGGGCGAGATCCCGCCCGGGCCGGTGCTCCGCTTGCCGTCGGCCATTACTCGTCAACTCCCGTCCGGGCGTTCACCCGGGTGGTCGGGTCCGGCGGCGGCAGCATCGACGGATCGTCCATCCGGTACTCCCCGACGACCTCCTGGGTACCGTCCGGTGCGACCTCGACCACCTGCGGCACGCCGCTCTGACCGGTCGTCCACAGCTTGTTGGTGTCGTTGATCTCGCGCTCGACCGTGGTCAGACCGACGTGCACCGGGATGCCCGGGCGGCCACCGACCTTGACCAGGAAGTTGCCTCGGCCGGGAGGTGCGGCCTCCTTGCCGGTCGCGGGGTCCCAGGCCGGCGGGTCCTGCCAGCCGATGAGCATGTTCTGCTCCTCCTGGGACATCGCCACGACCTCGGTCAGGTTGTCCATCTCGGCCCGCGGCAGACCGCCGAGGACCACCATGCCGGAACGCTCGACGAAGCCCTTCGCCTTCATCCGGTCCTCGGGGTTCTGCAGGGCCAGCAGGTCGGACATGGTGTGCGAGATCATCGCCATCCCGACACCGCGCTGCCGGTTCAGACGGGTCAGCGCGTCGACCCGGTCGACCAGGCCGCTGCCGGCCCGCAGTACCCGCCACAGCTCGTCGAGGATGACGAAGTAGTGCCGCCGCGGCTCCAGCCCGGCGTCGGCGAGCGCCTGCGAGACCGCGACCGCGCCGAACCCGTACGACCAGCAGGCCAGCAGTACGGCGGCCTGCAGGCTGGTCTCGGAGTCGTCGACGTTGGACACGTCGAACACCACCGGACGGTCCATCTGCATCGGGTTGTCGGTCTGCTCGGAGAAGATCTCGCCCAGCCGGCCACCGCCGACCAGACCGATCAGCGAGGCCTCGAGGCCTTCGGTGATCTGCCGGTAGCGGTCGAGGCTGCCGCGGTCCAGGGCCACGTTGCGGACCCGGTCCGGGGCGTCCTGGATGACCTGCAGCAGGTCGCGGAGCACCGGCGTACCTTGGAACCGCTCGTCGAGGACCTTGAGCGCCTCGTCGAGGATGGTCTCCTCGCGGTCGTTCGGGTTCTGGTTACGCATGATCGCGATCAGCGCCGAGACCATCGTCTGCCGGCGGCCGTGCGCGTCGGCCTGGATCGCCTCCCGGGCCTTGCCGGTCAGCCGGAGCGCGGCCTGCCGGGACTCGCCCGGGTCCAGCACGTTCAGGTGGCCGCGGCCACGGCCGAGCTGGATGACCTGCCCACCGAGGGCCTGGATCAGGTCCTTGTAGTCCGGCTTCAGGTCGCCGAGCACCAGCGGCTGCACGCCGTACCCGGCGAGGCCGAGCGCCATCCGCCGGGTGATCGTGGAATTGTGGGTGGTGATGAAGGTACGCCCGGCCAGATACAGGCCGTCGGGGTTGGCGACCTGGACGCAGCGGACCGGCCGGGAGGCAACCCGGCGGGCCGACACGATGTAGCGCCGTGAGGTTCGAGCCGGCTGCCCGACCGTTCGCTCCGCGTGCACTTCATGCTTGCGACGAAGGCCGAACACCTCGTCCGTCGTCGTGAAGCCGACGGTCCACTTCGGGCCGCAGTCCTTGCCATTCAGCATTGCCCGGGACTCTCGAAGGGTCGGCCGGTAGCCCAGGCTCGCGATGAGCTCGAGTACATCCTCAGCCAGCCACCGGCAGGTCGAGGTGTATTGCACCTGACCGCCGGCCGGGGAGACTGTGCCGTCTGTGTCAAGCAGACCGGCGAGCAACTCTCGTCGCTGCCCGTCCGATGCGCGCAGGTAGGACGTCGGGATGTGCTTGTCACCCAGTACGCCGAGCCGGCGCAGGACCTCGGTCAGACCGGTGCCCTTCTGCCGATAGGTGCCCGGGATCGTCAGCCGGTAGACCATCGGACCATTCGGCTCGCACTCGATACCAGCGGCCCGGATCCGGTCGACGATGCCCTGATCGACCGTCGTCAGCCGTGGTGCCGCACTGTGTCCATCTCCGAGCCAAGCACCAAGGACATACGGCGCAAGCGGAAGACTTGCCTCGGAAAGTACGAGGCCCGGCATCACTCGGACCGCGTGGTTGGCCTTGCCACCTGCAACCAGGGTCTCCGCGACCTCCGCAGTCGTCAGGGGTTCCTTCTCCGGCGTGCGATTGCGCTGATCGTTCTTCGTCCTGCGGAGAGCCGCCGACACTACGGCGACCAGGGCCGCCGGGTCGTACCAGTCCCGGCTGCCTCGACTCCGGACCGGAGCCAGAGCACCCGCCCAGCGGTAGACCGAGCTCTCGCGGGTGGTGCCGTTCCAACCGAGAGTCCGGGTCAGATCCCGGACCGAGACCGGTTCGGCGCCGAGACTCGCCCGGGCGGCATCGACGGCGGACAGTTCCAGATCAGTGCCCGCCGGCAACCGCTTGCGTGGCACGTTGCGCTCCACCCAGGCTCGCCGGCGGTCCTCGACGGTCTCAGTCACCCACAGGTGTTCGGCATCGGCGACGATCGTCTCTCCGCTGGAGAAGGTCAGCTCCCAGCACTCGCGATCGGTCATCACTTCGGACACCGCGACAATCGCCGTCGGCAGACCATCGGCACCAAACACGAAGTCGCCTGGTTGCAGGTCGGCCATCCGGCGTGTCCCGTCGGGCGTCGGGATCGGTGTGTCGACGTCGAGCGCCTTGCCCAGGCCCGGCTTGCCGAGCACGAACATCGACGGGTTCGAGATCAGCTTGGCCCGCATGAACCAGCTGATCGGGTCGCAGCACATGGTCGCGCCGGAGAGGATGTTCCGCCCGATCGGTACGCCGACCATCGGGCTGCCGGTGCCGGCCCCGAACGGCCACATCCCGCAGACCTGGACCGTCGTACCACGCCACTCCTGCGGAGCCTGCAGGTACGTCGAGTAGCCGCCGCCCGGGCCCGGCCAGCCGCGCGGCATCGGCCGCCGGCCCCGGCGGGTCGGGTCGACCGGCTTCTTCTGCTTCTTTTCGCTCACTGTGACTCCCCAGGTGCCACTGTGTGGAGTTCAATCATAGGGATTCCCGGAGCCCGGCCGGAACCGCGAGGTGGCTCTGGATCACGACACCCAGCGGCAGCCCGGCGATGAAAGCGGAGTCCTGCGAGCCGTACGCCGTACGCAGCAGGACGCGAGCGGTGGCGCCGAGGTTGTCGACCGCGGCGACCATGTCCGGGATCTGCTCCGCGGTCATCACGGTCCCGGTCACCACCATGCCGAAGTTCACCAGACCCGCACCGCGGGCCTCCTCCTGCGCCGACCGGTCGGCGGCCCGGGCCTCGGCCAGGTTACGGGCCGACGGCCGCGAGGACGCGGTAGCGCGGAACGACGCGTTGCGCTTGTCGGCCTCCACCATCCGGGCCGCCGTACCGGCGTCCAGCGGGCGGTAGAGCAGCGTGACGCGCTTGCGGTCGATGTCCGCGTGCGGTGCGACCAGCTGCGACAGCACCGACGAGAAGACCTCGCCACGCGGCGCCTGCGACATCTGCCAGGTCACGGACCAGGCCGAGTCGTGCCGGTACTTGTCCCAGAACGCCTGCGCGGCGGCGGGGCCGACGTCGGTCCATTGCAGTTCGGGCGGCATACCCTGCCCGCGGGCCTCGTCGATCAGCGAGGCGGACGCCGGGTCGTACGCGATCCGGATCGCCTCGCACAGCTCCTGGGCGCTGACCGGCCGGGCGGCGCCCGCACCGGTGGCGTTCAGGCTCTGGGTGAGCGCGGGCAGCCGGGCCGCCAGCTCGCGGCCCATGTCGTCTTCCTTGCGGCGCTTGCCGCTCCGGTCGGTGCCCTTGAAGGTCAGTGCGACCCGGGCCGAGACCAGCGCGGAGCCCTCCGGGTACGTCTGCACGACCTCGGTGAGCATGGCGCGGGCGATCGGTGGCGTGCCGTCCATCATGTTGCTTCCGACCTCGCGACGAAGCCGGATGCCGGTGTCCGGCGCGCTCTCCACCGTCACCGACGCGGCGACGATGCCCGGCTCGTGGCCGAGGGAGGCCAGCCACTGGCCCCAGTGCGCCACCCAGATGTCGACCTGCTCCTCGTCGACGAGCGAGGCACCGTCGGGTTCGGCGTTGATGACGACAGTGAAGTGCCGAGTGCTCGGGTAGTACAGCAGCGCGAACGGCCGGCCGTACGAGTCCTGGTACTCACTCAATTGGGAGGCCGCGGCGAGGCCGGGGAGCTGGAACTTGCCCCAGGCGGTCCGGCCGAGCGGGCCGGAGCGGTAAAGGTTGTGCTTAGCCATCTTTGCTCGTTGCCATCCAATGTAGGTCGAAAGCCGTTGCAGCGTGGACTGCCCGTGCTTGTCCTTGGTGACCAGGAGCCCGAGCCCCACGCCGACGATCAGCAACGTGACGAGGGCGGCCTGGATACCGCCGGCCATCGTCGCGAAGACCACCGCCAGCAGGCCACCCATCAGGAGGCCGGTGCCGAGCATGCCCAAACCGGCGATACCCGCCGAAGCGGGCTGCCGCCAGTTGCCGTAGGTGCGAGGTGCGCGTCGTACGTTCTCAGCCGCTGCCACTTGGTCCGTCCGGTGCTGGAGGTGGTGGCTGGTCGCCACCGCTGTCGTTTGGTCCCTGCGCAGTGTTGCGGGTGCTGCCGGTCGGGCCGCCACCGCCTCCACCGCCTCCGCCACCACCGCCGCCGCCCCCGGCGTCATCGCCCAGTGTCTCGGAAGCAGCCATCTGGCCGAAGGCCTTGGTGGCGTCCACTCCGGCCTTCACCGCGACAACCGCGACCGCGGCCGGTCCGGCAGCAGCCGCAGCCCCACCACCAGCAGCGGCGGCTCCACCTCCGGCGGCCCCGCCACCCGCTGCCGCGCCGCCACCACCTGCTGCGCCGGCGGCGGCACCGCCTTCGCCACCTGCGGCAGCCGCGCCTTCACCGCTGCCGCTGGCAGCGCCGCTACCACTGGGCGCCTGCTGTGGTGCGTTGCCGACGTTCTGAGCACCGGTCGGCCCTTGCCCCTCGCCGCCGCCACTGCCCTCGCTGCTGCTCTGCTCGGCTCCCTTGTTCGCCATGTCGCCGAGCTTGTCCATGCCTGCCATCTTGGCCGCGATCATGCCGGCACCTGCCCCGCCGGCGGTCGCGCCGACCATCGGCACGATGAACCGCATCAAGGCCGGCATCGCGAACAGCGCGAGCACCAGCATCGTGAGACCGGTGATCACGTTCATCACCAGGCTGCCGGTGTTCTTCGGATCCGTGATGTCGAAGTGCAGCGGGTCGCCGTTGTTCGAGACCAGCCGGATCGCGGTCGCGTAGACGATCGCCGCCACCGGCTTGTACAGGATGAAGGCGAGCAGCCAGCTGACGATCTTCCGGAACCAGTTCCTGCCCATCTCGGTGTTCGTCGCCGCAGCAGCGATCGGCAGTACGCCGAGCAGCAGGATCAGCATCGCGCTCCGGACGACCATCAGCACGATCTGGATCAGGCTGGCGATCACGGTGAGGACGCCGACCGCGATCATGATGCCGATCAGTATCGGAGACCCGGCGATCCCGACGATCGCGCCGAAGCCGAGCACCGCCGCCATCGTCTCGCCGAAGGCCACGTTGTCCGCCGAATTGATGTTCTGGCAGCCGGTGACCCAGGAAGCGTTCGTGCTGTGCGAGTCCAGCGCGCTACTGACGATGCAACTGGAGAACATATCGCCCGCGGTGATCAGTACCTGCGCTACCGCGAGCGAGAACAGCGCCGCGACCGCCAGCGTGAGCAGCGATCTGAGGATCTCGCGAGCAGCCTCGCCGCGCTGTGTCCAGGCCATCTGCATCGCGCCGACGATCACACCGAGGGCCGCCGCGAAGAGCGCGATCTCGTGGGTGTGTCCCCAGATCCAGCTCACCGTGTCGTTGGAGGGGCTGCCGTCCTTGTTCGCGACGGCCGGCGTCGGGACATAGATCCAGAACGTCGCAATCGTGCTCATCAGCGTCCCGACCGCACCGCCGATGGCTTGCAGGATCGGTTCGAACACGAATTTCATCACCACTTCCATGACCGGAGCCAGGACGCTGCTGACAATGTCCTTCAGCAGATTCGTGGCCCAGTTGAGCGGAATCAACAACATCTCAGGACGCCTTCGGCGAGACGAATCGGAGCAGGGCCGGCAGTGCGACGACTGCCACGATCATCATCGTGATGCCCATGATGATCTTCAGGGTCTGCGATGTTCCCGGCCCCGCATTGGGCACATCGGGCGCGCCCATCAGGTAGAACGCGGTGGCGTAGATCAGCGCCGCGACCGGTTTGTAGATGATGAACGCGACCAGCCAGGAGACGGCCTTCTTGAACCACGCCATCCCCATCTCGGTGTTGGTCGCCGCGGCGGTGATCGGTAGCACACCGACCAGCAGGATCAGCATCGCGTACCGCACGAGCATCAGGCCCAGCTGGATGATCGAGGTGATCACCATCAGGATGCCGACGAAGATCACCAGCAGCCAGCCGAACTGCTCGGCCGGACTCTTCAGCGGATTCGTCATCGTCTCGGCGAGTTTGCCGGCGAAGTTGTCGTGGTGCGCGTGCAGCGACGCATCGATGATGTTGGAGGAGAAGTCGTCCGCGTACGCGATCAGCGTGCCGGCGAATGTCGTCGCACTCACCGACACCACGACCAAGGTGAGCAGCGAACGAAGAATGTCGCGGGCCGGCTCACCGCGGTGCGAGAACGCCATCTGCATCGCGCCGTAGATCACCGCGAGCGAGGCGACGAACACCATGATGAACTTGGTGTGTCCCTGGATCCAGAGGGCCGGCGTGTTCGCGGCGATGTCCGGGGTACCGATCTTGATCCAGAGCAGGCCGACGGCCTGCATGACCGCCTCGACCGCGGCCACCACGACCTTCGCGATCGCCTGGAAGATGAAGTCGAAGAACTTGCCGAACGCCCACTCGACCGCCGTCTTCAGGCCTTCGGTGACGCAGTCCTTCCAGTCGGAGGGCCACCACGAACATCCGAGCGCGATCACGACGCACCACTGAACCTCACATAGCCGTCGAGGCCGGACAGGATGTCCGGCTCGACGGAACCGTTGAAGGAGCCGTCTTCCTGCAGTACGGCGTACCAGTCGCCGTGGGACCACTGCATGGTGATCGGCAGCGCGCCGTACGCCTTGTTGTTGAAGTTGGCGGCGACCTGGATCACCGTCTGGGTGGCGTTCGGCGGATAGTAGACAACCTTGAAACCGGAGAACTGCAGCTCGCCGCCCGCGTCGGTCGGCGGAGTCTTGTTCTCCTGCTCGGCCGCGGCGATCGCTGCGGCCTTACCGGGGCCGTCCAGCACCCGGGTGCGCAGAGCGGCGACGTTGACCGCCGGGTTCTGGACCTGGCCGAGCAGGACCATCGCCGCGAGCACGGCGCCGGTCGGCGAGTGCGAGAAGCACGAGCGCACACCGTCCGGACTGGTGGCGGCCGGCCCGTTCTCTGCCTGCAGCGGGACCAGCATCTTGCCCTCGAACTGCCAGCTGACGGCAGGCGGTGCCGCGGCCCGCGGAATCGTCTGGCTCGGGATCCGGTTGTGGCAGCCGCCGGTACCGCTGTTCGGCGGCGGCGGGGCCGTCCGCGTCGGGGTCGGCGTGTTGATCGGCGTCGCAGGCGCCCCGGTGGGTTCTACTTCGGTGGGCTGTCCGGTAGGAGCAAGAGTGCTCGGCGACTGGCTCGGACCGGCGGTCGGGCTGTTCGAGCCCCGCGCCATGAACCAGACGACCAGGCAGATAAGCACCGCTCCGATGACGATTGCCGACGCGATGAAACCACGCTCCTCGAAGAAGCTGGTCTGTTCGCCGTCGGAATCACCATCGGAGTCCGTGCCCCTGCTGAACAGCCCCACCTACTACCAGCCTCCCAGGGCCTGGGTCAGGGCGGTGGCAGCGCCGATGACGATGCAGGCGGCCAGCACCCATCCGAGCCGGGCGGCGTGCTCGCCACCCTCACCGCGGCGCTGACCGACGGCCATCATGCCGCCGGCGATCAGGATGCCGAGCGTGCAGACGCCGTACGCGAGCCACTTCACCCAGCCCAGAACCTGCTTCAGGGGTCCCTCGACTCCGGGCGGCGCATCCTGGGGGAGCACGTTCGGGAGCTCCGTGATCAGGTGGTGTGCCAACATCATGGTTCTCTTACCTTTCAGTACGGGGCGGGGTAGTCCGCTGGGTTTGACGCGCGAAGTGCGTAGATGGATTCAAGTACTTCGAAGACCTCGTCGGGGGTGTTGTCAGGCGTGGGACCCTCCCCTCGACGCCACTCCTCGATCCAAGGAATGTCCCAGACCCTCGGGACACCTCCGCCGACGATGTCGGCGAAGTCGTCGAGCACTCGGGGCAGCCGGCCCGGGGCGTCCGCGATCAGCACGAGGCCGAGCACGGCGACGCCCTGAACGACTCCCGAGGCCCACTCGATCGCGGCTCGCTGCGCGGCTCGCAGACCGGACCCGTGGGTCCGGGCCACCAGGATCACCGGTGTCGGCACCGGCGGTGGCGGGATCGGCCAACGGTGGCTGGCCGCCCGGGTCCCCGGAAGCAGCACGGACATCGTGGTCTCGCCGGCGCCGCCGTGCACTCCGACCCACCACAACGTGTCCGCAGCCGGAATCGCGAACTTGGGCAAGCGCTGATCCTCCGCGGGCGCCGGCACCCCGTGCTGCGGGGCGGACGGCCCCCGCGGGGTGATGTCCGGCTGAGGTCCCGGGGCCACCGACGCCTGCTGTTGTGGACCCGGAGACTGCTCTCGTGTCCACGGGTTCTGCGTCATGGCCCCTCCTCTCGCGTTCCGTCACAGGCAGTCGCCCACCGTATTCTCTCGCTTTCCGGGTGTACTTTCATGACCCATCCACAGGCGAGGATGTTTCTACCCCCTTGTCGGGGTCAGTCGAGCCGCCGGGCCCGCGTGGTTTCTGCGTGCCCGGAATCCCTGGCATGCCTCGTGCGGGGGACATGCTAGAACGAGGATGTCGGAACCGGATGAACGAGGGAGACCTGTGGCGGGAATGAGAGGCCATCGTGGCTGAGAAGATCCCTTCCTGGCCGAAGGTCACGATTCGGCTCTACGACGACCACAACGCCGAGGTCAAGATCGCGGGCCGTAGTCATCCACTCAACAACTCCGACCCGCGGGCCGCTGCGATCCAGCTGGTCGCGGAGCGGGCCGCACAACTAGGCCGCGCGGTGAAGGTGACCGCCGTCGAGGCGGACGGCGCCTCATGGCCGCTGGTCATCCACCCGGACGGCCAGGTGGACGCGATCGACACCGACACCCGACGGAACAAGAAGCCGGTCTGGCCGATCTTCGTGGCGATGGCGGTTGCCGTCGTACTGATCGCCGGTACGGCGCTGTACATCACCGTCTTCAGCAAGCTCGGCAACCACAAGCCCGTGGTCACCGCGTCGCCCAAGCTGCCGGTGCTGCCCGGCCCGAGCGTCGGGCCGGACGAGTTCCCGCCCCGGACCCAGCCGCCGGGCTGGTCGACGCACGCCAGCTGGACCGTCGACATGGCCCCGAACAGCACGCCGGCGATCAGGCCGGACGGCACCGAGGTCGCCATCCTGACAACCGATCAGAAGGTCGCGGTCTTCACCAGCAGCGGCAAGCTGCTGTGGCAGGACAAAGTAACGAAGGACTCGCTGAGCCCGGTCTACACCACGATCGACTCCAAGCTGGTGCTCGCTGTCGCGTCGCCGGACACCTTGTCGTACTGGGCCGGCGACGGCGCTCTGCCGTCGAAGCTCCCGTTGCCGGACAGCGCCAAGGTGACGTTCTTCGGCAAGTCCCCGCTGATCTTGCTGGGCAGCGACGGAGGCTCGATGGTGGTGTCGGGTGGCAAGCTCACCGCCTCGCCGCAAGGACAACGGTTCTCCACTCCGCTGCTGGCCGAGGGCGATCGGACCTTGTACGCCCTGCCCAAGGGTCCGCTCGGCTGGACGCAGCCGGGCAAGGACCTGGTGCCGCTCAATCCGGTGCCGCCGAAAGGCGTGCCCGCGGGGAACCTGCAGGAAGTGGTCACCGCGAGCTCCGACTATGCACTCGTGCTGTGGGCGGACCCGAAACAGCCCGGAAAGGTCATCCCGGTGGTGCATTCGACGGCGAGCGGGAAGGTCGTCGCGGTCTGCGGGGACGCCTCGTCCACAGACCCCGAGCACTGGGCCTGGGTTCCGGACCCGAACCGCAAGTTCGCCGCGTGGGGCGAGTGTCTGATCAACCTGACCGCAGGCCAGACCAGGACGATCAAGGACTTCCAGCCGTTGTCGATCAGCGGCTCGTTCGTCTACGGCACCCTGGCGACCAAGTTGTACGCGGCGACGGCGATCGGAAAGCTCTACCCGATGCCTGACGGTATGACTCGGCCGTGGGCCATCGCGGCCAACCACGCGATCCTGGCGTACAGCTCGGTCCTCTACGCACTGGATCCGCAGAAATGAGGGGCTACGGGCGCCGGGCGGCGCGGTTCACGAGTGTGGTGGTGGCAGCACTGCTGCTGCTGCCGCCGACCGGGCGTGCGCTCGCCGACAACGATCAGCCGTCACCTACCGACTGGCCGACAGTTGCCGTCATCGACCGGGGCAGCGGATCCGAGCCGCAGCCCGTCGACTGGCCGACCCCGAAACAGCCAAGCTGATACACCTCCAGCGACGAAGGCCCGCGCCCCCAGTGGGGACGCGGGCCTTGTGCGTACGGCGGGACGTCAGCCGGCTGCGACCTCGAGGCGGACTGTGGCGGCCACCTCCGGGTGCAGCTGGACGGCGACCTGGTGCTTGCCGGTGGTCTTGATCGGCGAGCCGATCGCGATCGCCCGCTTCTCGACCAGCGGGCCGCCGGCGGCCTTGATCGCACCGGCGATGTCGGACGGGGTGACCGAACCGAACAGCCGGCCGGTGTCACCCGCCTTGACCGCCAGCGTCACGGCAAGTTGCTCGAGCTGGTTCTTGACCTCGCTCGCGTGCTCCTTGCCCTGGATCGCCCGGGCGTCACGCGCCCGCTTGATCGTCTGGATCTGCTTCTCGGCACCGCGGGTCCAGCCGATGGCCAGGCCGCGCGGAACGAGGTAGTTCCGGCCGTAGCCGTCCTTGACCTCGACGATGTCGCCGGGGGCTCCGAGGCCCTCGACCTCCTGAGACAGGATGAGCTTCATGGTCCGCGCCTCCCTCAGCGTGCCGTGCTCGTGTACGGCAGCAGCGCCACCTCACGAGCGTTCTTGATAGCGGTGGCCACGTCGCGCTGGTGCTGCACGCAGTTCCCGGTCACCCGGCGGGCGCGGATCTTGCCGCGGTCCGAGATGAACTTGCGCAGCAGCGCGGTGTCCTTGTAATCGACGTACGTTGCCTTGTCCTTGCAGAAGCCGCAAACCTTCTTCTTGGGCTTCCGAATGATCTTGGCCATTGTGGTGCTCTCTTCCTACTTCCAGAGCCCGGCACGAATGCCGGAATGGTCGCTAACGGAATTGCGGGCCGATCAGAACGGAGGCTCCTCCATCGAGCCGCCGCCCTGGCTGGCCCAGGGGTCGTTCTGCGGGGCGGACTGGCCGCCACCGCCCTGGTTGCCGCCACCTTGCGGGGTTGCCCAGGGGTCGTTCTGCGGGGCGCCACCCTGGCCGCCGCCGTAGCCACCCTGGTTGCCACCGCCTTGGTTGCCACCGCCTTGGTTGCCACCGCCTTGGTTGCCACCACCGGAGTTGCCGCCACCACCACCGAAACCGCCGCCGTCGGAGCGCGAGGTCTTGGAGATCTTCAGCGTCGCGTAGCGCATGCTCGCGCCGATCTCCTCGACGTCGCACTCGAAAACGGTGCGCTTGTTCCCATCGCGGTCGTCGTAGCTTCGTGCCTTCAGACGACCGTGGACGACAACACGAGAACCTCGGGTCAGGGACTCGGCCACGTTCTCGGCCACTTGACGCCACACCGCACACGAGATGAAGAGGGTTTCCCCGTCCTTCCACTCGTTGCTCTGCCGATCCAAGGTCCGCGGGGTTGACGCGATGGTGAAATTCGCCACCGCGGCGCCCGAGGGCGTGAATCGCAGCTCCGGGTCACCCGTCAGGTTTCCGATCAGGGTGATGGGTGGTTCGCCTGCCATTGCCGTTCCTCCTGCTATCGGGTGTGGCTGTGTCTACAGCTATTGGTACCGGCCGGTGCCGACAGTACCGATGGCTGCTGACGACCCCAGGTTCAGTGCTGGTCCGGGCGGATGACCTTGGTGCGCAGGATCGACTCGTTCAGCGTGAGCTGACGGTCGAGCTCCTTCACCACCGCCGGCTCGGCGGTCAGGTCGACGACGGCATAGATGCCTTCGGACTTCTTCTTCACGTCATAAGCAAGCTTGCGACGACCCCAGATGTCGAGCTTCTCGACCGTGCCACCTTCCTTGCGGACGATGTTCAGGTACTGGTCGATGGACGGCTCTACGGTGCGCTCATCGAGCTCAGGGTCGAGGATCACCATGACTTCATAACGACGCATGCGCGAACTCCACCTCCTTCGGACTTGGCGGCCACGGTCTCTCCGTGGCAGGAGGGCGATGCGGACGCTCGACACCGGCACTTGCCGCCGACGCCAAGCAACGAGCCCGGTCGATGGACCGGGCCACACCAAAAAGAGTACCAGCGTTCGGACTGCCACTTGACCATATCCACAGGCCTGTTGCCTCCATGCTGTCAACGTATGGCCGGACCAGGCCAGCCAGGCCCGCGAAGGGTTCCCGTGGCGCCACCGTCGAACCTCAAGACGCCGGGCCAGGGAGGTTTGTTCAAGCGTGAGCCCTGAAAGTGACTACCAGCGGAGAGCCAGGCTGGAACGCGAGGCGAGGAAGAAGGCGCAGGCGAAACAACGCGCGCGCGAGACGCAGGCGCTCGACCGGGCCGAGACCATCGCGCGCGAGAAGACGGCCCCGGAGCAGCACCAGCATCTCGCGGAGGCCCGGCGGAGGATCGAGGAACGGGAAGGCCGGATCGGCAGGGAGCTGGGCCGAGCACTCGAGGACCGCATCAAGAACGGCCCGAACCAGCTGGGCAAAGGCAGTGTCCAGCGACTGGTCGGCCTGGGGAGCCGGGTCTTCGGGGACGGCCGGACCGCCATCGATCTGGCTCAGTCCATGATCTCGTACGGCAGACAGCTGGACGAGGTGTGGAAAGCGTTCGGCAGCTACACGCCGCCGCAGCCCGTGAAGGAAACGCGAGCGCAGGAAAGGGAGCGGGCCCAGCGGGAAAGGGAGCAGCGGGACCGGGAGGCCCGCGAACAGAACATCGAGCAAGTGCGATACCTGATGGGGGTGACCTATGGAGACGCCTCGCCCTTCGGGAAGCTGACGCCGGAGCAGGTCAGGGAGTACGAAGCACAAACTCGTTCGCGGGTTAGGGACTCGCGTGAGTTCGGTTCGCGGGAGCGAGGGCGCGGCGGGCGCGGTGATTGAGATTGGTCACTCTGTGTCAGCGAGAGTGACCATGCGCTCACGTTGCCGCAGTACCAGGACGAGCACCGGTACGGCGAGGGTGAGCGAGACCGCGGCCAGAACGGGGAATCCGCCGAGCGTGAACAGCCACGGCGAGGTAGCTGTGGCCAGCGCTGACACGGTCCAGATCGACGACTCCACACGACTCTCCAGCGCGGCCGACCCGAGCTGGGCGCTGCCGCCGAGGTAGCAGAGGTTCCACGCGTACCCGAGCAGGAACAGCGACGGGGTGAAGACCAGGCCGGTCCGAGTGACCAGTACGGCGGCCGCGAGCAGACCCACGAGTCCGGCCAGCATCACCACCCGTGGTCCAGAGCGGTCGATCCACCAGCCGGTGAGCGGGGACAACGCGAACATCCCCAGGGTGTGGACAGACAGCATCGCGCCCAGCACGCCCAGTCCGTCGTGGTGCATGTGGGTGTGGACGGGGACGGCTGTCATGACCGAGACCATCACGAGCTGCCCGACGATCATCACTCCGGCTGCCAGCAGCACGGGGCGTCCGCTGGTTGCTGCGCGGACCTGTGGGGCATCAGTTGGCTTGGTACGGCGGATGTACGTCGACGCGACCAGGGCGGCGAAGACTGCGGCCAGTGCTAGTAGGAATGGGCCTGCGATCGCAGGGAGGCCAAGGCCGGACGCGGCTGACTGGGAAGGTGCCAGGAGGAACGGTCCGCCCGCGGCGCCGAGTGTGCTGGCCCAGACGACTGTGCTCATGGCCCTGGAGCGTCTAGCTGCAGGTACCAGGTCGGCAGCGGCGTAGCGGGACAGGAGGCTGGCCGCGTTGCCCGCACCCAGTAGGAACATGCCTAGGAAGAGCAGAGCGACCGGTGCGCCTACGGCCGCAATAACCGTGACTGCGCCGCCGGTCACGCCCACGCCGTACCCAAGGCGGAGCGCTTGAGCGCGGTTGATGCGCGAGGTCCAGCGGCCGATCAGTACTGCGCCCGCGGCAGTGCCCAGGACGCCCGCGGTGTTGGGGAGCCCGGCCAGCGCCGGGCCGAGGTCGTCGGCGATCAGGATCGCGCTGACCGCGCTGGCGGCGACCATCGCGGCGTTCATCAGGGCGGCGGCGAGAACGACGGGAGTCAGCATGCCGACCACGCTAGAAAGGCCCGGCGCTGCGATGAATGCCCAAAGAAAGGCGTCCGGGCTTGTGCACCGTCGACATCGAAGGTGTTCTGGGGAGATGACCTTTCAGGAGCGTGAACTGGACTCCACCGACTGGCAGATCCTCGCCGCGCTGCAGTCCGACGGCCGCCTGTCGTTCAACCAGCTCGGCAAGCGGGTCAACCTCTCACCACCCGCGGTCGCCGACCGGGTACGGCGACTCGAAGAGGCGGGCGTGATCACCGGCTACCACGCCGAGGTGGACCCCGCCCGCGCCGGCCAACCGCTGTCCGCCTTCGTCCAGATGCGCTGCACGACCGGCCGCTGCCTGCTCAAGACCACCCGCGCCGAGGACTTCCCCGAAGTACTCGAGATCCACAAACTCAGCGGCAACTCCTGCTCGATGCTCCGCGTCCGCGTCGCGTCGATGCAACACCTCGAAGGCCTCTTCGAACGCCTCGGCGAACACGGCGAAATGAACACCCACATCGTCCTCTCCACCGAGTTCGAGGGCCGCCCGGTCCAGCCGGTCGTCCCCGAGAACCGCACGGTGACCCGCTCGGCCGGCTGGGGTTCGTGAAGTGTCGGCGAGCGGTTCTAGGGTGGGGTTATGACTGTGAAGCTCGGTGCGCATGTGGACCAGGAGGATCCGTTGGCGGAGGCTGCCGATCGGGGGGCCGATCTGGTGCAGTTCTTCCTGGGGAACCCGCAGGACTACAAGGCGCCCAAGCTTGCGTACGGCGACGGTGAGGACGCGCTGAAGGAGCGGGCCGCGGCGGCGGGGGTCGATCTGTACGTGCACGCGCCGTACCGGCTGAACGTCGCGAACACGAACAACCGGATCCGGATCCCGAGCCGGAAGCTGCTGCAGCAGACGCTGGACAAGGCGGCCGAGATCGACGTCAAGGGTGTGATCGTGCACGGCGGGCACGTCGGCGACGAGGACGATCCGGAGGCCGGGTTCGACAACTGGCGCAAGTGCATCGAGCGGGCCGAGCTGCCGGTGCCGCTGCTGATCGAGAACACCGCCGGCGGGGAGAACGCGATGGCCCGGCAGCTGGAGCGGATCGAGCGGCTCTGGGAGGCGGTGCAGGCGTCCGGCAACGACCGGCTGGAGAACGTCGGGTTCTGCCTGGACACGTGCCACTTCCACGCGGCCGGTGAGGAGCTGCCGACGATCGTCGAGCGGGTGCTGGCGATCACCGGGCGGATCGACCTGGTGCATGCGAACGGGTCGCGGGACGAGTTCGGCTCCGGCGCGGACCGGCACAGCAACTTCGAGGACGGTCACATCGACCCGGCGGACATCGTCGCGGTCGTCCAGACCGCCGGCGCCCCGGTCGTGGTCGAGACCCCGAACGCGGACAACGGCCAGAAGGCAGACCTCGACTACCTCCGGGCGCACCTCACGTAAGGCTCAGGCCGCAGGCGGCTTCGGTCGGTCGAGACCGTACATCCAGTAGGTCAAGGCCCATGGCAGCAAGAGGGCCAGGGTGGCCGTGTGGCTGGTCGGGATGAGCAGGCCGAAGATCACCGCGACGAGGATGAGCACGGTGCTGACCTGGAAGAGGTCGAACCGGCCGAGCAGCCGGGTTCGCAGCGTGACTCGGCCGCGCGCGCAGGCGAAGTACGCGGCGACGAGTGCGAGCACGCAGAGGTAGGTGAGCACCACGCTGATCCAGCCGACTGCGCCGAAGGGCTTGTCGGACTGGACGACGTCGGAGAGCAGGAACGCGGCCGCGAGGATGGTGAGCCAGCCGCACGTCCACAGGAACGTGCGCACCATGCGACGAGCTTTCTCTTCCGGAGTCGGCTCCGGCTCCGACGGCTCCGCCGGCTTCGCCTGCTCGGCCGCGTCGTCCGGCTCAGCCTTCCCGTTCAGCTCCGCTTTGGGGTTGGCCGCGGGGGTGTTGCCGGGGTCGGCGGCCGGGGCGGGCTCGGGGTCTGACTGCTCCATGGCAGGGACGGTAGCGCAGAATGAGGTTATGCAGCCCTGGGCGGAGCAGTTCCCGGACCTGTTCGCGCCGGGGTATTGGGAGTGGGGCGAGCTGGACGTCCGGTACACCGTCGAGCAGCCGCCGGACGAGCTGATCAGCAACGTGCACGTGGTCTGCCGGACCGCCGACGGAATTGTTGTCTGTACCAACGATCTCGGCTGGCGTTTCCTGCCCGGCGGTACCCGTGAACCGGGCGAGACGATCGAGCAGCTCGTCGAGCGGGAGCTGCTGGAGGAGGCCGGCGCGCGGCTCACCGGCCCGCTCACCTGGCTCGGCGCCCACCGCGCCGATCACCGGCGACCGGCGCCGTACCGTCCGCATCTGCCGCACCCGGTGTCGTACTGGGCGAACTACGTCGCGGACGTCGTGATCGAGCAACCGCCGACGAACCCCGAGGACGGCGAGCAGGTCACCGACGTACTGGTGCTGCCGCCGGAGGCCGCCGCCGAGTACCTCGACGGTCAGGCGGAAGAGGTGGGCTCGGTCGTCAGGCTGGCTCAGGCACTGGAGCTGGTTTAGCCGACTTCCACGGCAGCAGTACGGCGCTCAGCGTGCAGCAGATGCCCGCGACCCAGAGCGCGCCCCGCATCCCGACCACGGTGGCGAGCACCCCGCCGAGCGCTATGAACGCCGGCTGCACGCACCGCGAGCTGATCGACCACGACCCGAGGACGCGCGACATGAACCCGTCCTCGGTGACCTCCATCCGGTACGTCGCGAACGACGGGTTGAACGCACCCGCTCCGACAAGCAGCGCCGTCTGCGCCACGGTGAGCACGACGAACCCGCCCCACCCGTGCGGCGCCAGCGGGAACAGCAACTGCCAGGGAGCCCGCAGTACGCCGAACACGAGCAGCATCCAGTGCAGGCCGTACCGCTTGGTGAGCGTCGGAGCCAGCCGCGCGCCGATCACTCCACCGATGCAGGAGACGCCGAGCATCACGCCGTAGCTCCAGGGCGCGAGACCGAGGTCGCGCAGCATGAAGACGGTCAGCAACGGCGACGTCATCATCACCGACCCGCCGAAGAGCATCGCGTTCCAGAACAGGGCGCGTAGACCGCGATGCCCGAAGATGTACCGCCAGCCGGCGGTGATGTCACGCTTGCCCTCGTGCTTCACCGGCTCCGGCTCGGGCTGCTGGATCCGCCGGATGCCGAGCGCCGACCCGAGGAACGACACCGCGTCGACCCCGAGCGTCACGGTCGCACCGACCAGACTGACCAGCACACCACCGAGCGCCGGGCCGACGCTCAGCGAGACCCAGTTCGTCTGCTCGAACCGGCTGTTCGCCTCGGCCCGGCCCGCCGCCGGCACCAGCGCCTTCAGGTGCGCCCCGCTCGCCGATTGGAAGGCGATCGTCCCGGCCGCCTGGAGCACGCCCGCCACGCACAGATGCGCAAACGTCAGTACGCCGAACGCGGCTGCGACCGGCACCGACACCAACGCCACGAACCGGACGAGGTCCGACGCGATCATCACCGGCCGCTTGTGCCGCTGCTCGATGAAGTCCCCCATCGGCAACCCGAGTGCCGCCCCGGCCAGCGCGGACGACGCGGCGAGCAACGAGACCTGGAGGGTGGTGGAGTCCAGGGCGAGCACGGCGACCAACGGCAGCGCGCCGAGTCCGACCGCCGATCCGAACGAACTGACCGTGAACGCAACCCACAACCGCCGGAAGTCTCGACCCAACGACATCCCGTGATCGTAGGGGTCGGCACGGACAGAATCAGCGAAGGTTCAGGCCGCCGTCGAGCAGGATGACTTCACCGGTCAGGTACGCATTGTGGATAACCGCCGAGATCAGGTCGGCGACGTCCGCGGGGTGCGCGGCGCGGCGCATCGGGCTCGAGGTTTTCCACAGGTTCTGGGCTTCGGTCCACGCTTCGGTGAGCGGCGTGTCGACGAGTCCGAGGGCGACCGCGTTCACCCGGACGTCAGGCCCCAGGGCGGCGGCGAGCAGCTTGGTCACGTGGTTCAGCGCGGCCTTCGACGCGGCGTACGCGATCGAGCTCCCCTTCGGGCGGACGCCCGCGTGGCTTGTGACGTTGACGATGCAGCCGCCGGCCTCGCGCAGCGCGGGAAGGGCGGCCGTGCACAGGAGCCAGGGCGCGATCAGGTTCACGTCGAGCAACTGCCGCCAGTCGGATGCGGTCAACGCGTCGAGGTCCGCGTGCGGGACGGGCCAGCTGATCCCGGCGTTGTTCACCAGTACGTCGAGACGCCCGTGCGCGGCCAGCACCTCCGGCACGAGTGCGGCCGCGGCCGTGTCGTCGGAGAGGTCGGCCTGGTGGTACGACCCGCCGAGCTCCGCGGCCAGCGCCTCGCCGACGTCCCGGGTCGAGCGCGAGTGCACCGCGACGGTCATCCCGTCGGCCGCCAACCGCCGTACAGTCGCCTCGCCGATCCCCGACGTCGACCCGGTCACCAGCGCGACCTTCATGCGCCGTACCGGAGACCGTCGAGGAGCAGGTCGAGGAGGCGCCCGGCCTGCTCGCGGTCGGCCGCGGCACCGCCGACGCCGCCGATACTGACCAGCAGGTCGGCGGCCGAGATGTCCGAACGCAGGCGGCCGGCTGCGACGCCTGCGTCGAGCAGCGGCTGTACGGCGCCGATCAGGAGGTCGAAGCTCTGCGCATAGGGATTCGCTCCGGAGGCCAGCACCGCCCGCAGCGCATCCGCCATCCCGCGCTTGCGGGCCATGTAGTCGATGAAGCGGTCCATCCAGGCCCGCAGCGCCTCTTCCGGCGGCAGCTTCTGGAGGAGCTCGGGGGCCGCTTCACAGACGGATGCCAGCTCACTGCGGTACGCCGCCTCGATCAGGGCCTCTCGCGTCGGGAAGTGCCGGTAGAGAGTCCCGATGCCGACGCCGGCGTCCTTCGCGATGCCCTCGAGGGTCGCTTCCAGGCCGCAGTTCGTGAACGCCTGCGACGCGGCGGACAGGATCTGCCCGCGGTTGCGCTGGGCGTCCGCACGCAGCGGGCGCTCGTTCGTACCGCTCATATCCCCTCCCCTCCGGACTCCACAACCTAGCCGAACTCGATATCCGGAGGCTCCCGAACAGCTGAAAGCCCGACTTTGAGAACCCACCGACCATTTCCGGCGCGAGATTCTGGTCGGTGGGTTCTCAAAGTCGGTTTGATCAGAGACCGGCTCGGCTACGGTTCACGCGGCTGGGCCGGTAGCCTGACCCACCGTGAGTGACTTGAGCATCCGGACCATCTCGTCCGACGAGCACGCCGCGTACATCGCGGCGCAGCCGGCGGCGAGCTTCCTGCAGACGCCCGGCTGGGCCGCGGTGAAGAGTGAGTGGAAAGCAGAGTCACTCGGCTGGTACGAACCGGGCACGCCGAGCGAGCTGGTCGGCGTCGGCCTGGTGCTCTACCGGCAGATGCCGAAGGTCAAGCGGTACCTCGCATACCTCCCGGAAGGCCCGGTCGTCGACTGGGACGCGATCGACCTCGGCAGCTACCTGCGCCCGCTGGCCGCGCACCTGGCCGAGCGCGGCGCGTTCGGCATCCGGATGGGTCCGCCGGTGGCGACCAGGCGGTGGAGCGCCCAGACGATCAAGGACGCGATCGCCGGCGGGCAGCAGCCCCGGCTCGGCGACGTCCGCCCGGACGTGATCGAGCCGTCCGGCGCGACCGTCGGCGACAAGCTTCGCAAGCTCGGCTGGAAGCCGCCGCGGATCGCGGAGGGCTTCGCGGCCGGGCAACCGCAGTACGTCTTCCAGGTGCCGCTGGCCGGCCGCACCGAGGACGACCTGCTGAAGGGCATGAACCAGCTCTGGCGGCGGAACATCAAGAAGGCTGCGAAGGCCGGCGTCGAGGTGACGCAGGGCGGCCCCGAGGACATCAAGGCGTTCCACGGGCTGTACGTCGAGACCGCCGAGCGCGACCACTTCACGCCGCGGCCGCTGCCGTACTTCGAGAAGATGTACGCCGCGATGGCCAACCAGCCGGCCGATTGCTGTGACTTCCGGATCTACAACGCCCATCACGAGGGCGACCTGGTGGCGTCGACGATCTGGGTCCGGGTCGGCGGTCACTCCTGGTACTCCTACGGTGCCAGCTCGACCACCAAGCGGGACGTACGCGGATCGAACGCGATCCAGTGGCGCATGATGACGGACGCACTCGCGGCGGGCGCGTCCGTGTACGACCTACGGGGCATCACCGACACCTTGGACCCGAACGACCCGCACGTCGGGTTGATCCAGTTCAAGACCGGGACCGGCGGCGAGGCCGTCGAGTACGTCGGTGAGTGGGATCTGCCGTTGAACAAGGCGCTCTACACCGCATTCGACCTCTACATGAGACGGCGTTGACACCATGCCCCTAGTCCTGCACGTCGATTCCGATCGATGGCGCGATCACCTGCGTGCCACGTGGAACCCCGACATCGTCCCGGTCGCCAAGGGCAACGGGTACGGGTTCGGGAACCACCGGCTGTTCGCAGAGTCCCGCGCACTCGGCGCTAAGACGATCGCGGTCGGCACGTACTTCGAGGTCCCCGCGACTGAGCTTAATTCTTCTGGGCGCGAGGACGTCGTGGTGCTGTCGCCGTGGCGGCCGTTCCTGGAGATGCCGAAGAGCCAGAACGTCATCCACACGGTCAGCCGGCTGGCGGACCTGGTCTCGATCCCGGCCGGCAGCCGGGTGCTGATCGAGGTGATGACCTCGATGCGGCGGCACGGCATCGGCGCCCGCGAGTTGCGGCACACGATGCTGCTGAACGCGCTCGACCGGATCCGCTTCGAGGGCTGGTCGCTGCACTTCCCGATGGGCGCGGGCGGTACGTCGGCGAACCTCCGCGAGGCGCAGCAGCTGGCCAAGGCGGCTCTCGACGTACGGAAGAGCACGCTCTGGGTGTCGCACGTACCGGCGCAGAAGCTCGCCGACATCGGCGAGAACGTCAAGCTCCGGATGGGTACGGCGCTGTGGCTCGGCGACCGCGGCGCGCTGTCGGTGAAGGCGACCGTCCTCGATGTTCATTCGGTACGGCGGGGCGAGCGCGTCGGGTACCGGCAGCGGCGGGTGACCGGCGACGGGCACATCCTGGTCGTCTCCGGCGGTACGGCGAACGGCGTCGGGCTGGAGGCTCCGACCGCCGCGGCGACCGTCCGGCAGCGGGCGATCGCGATGGCGAAGGGCGGTCTGGACGCGGCCGGGATGGCGCTGTCGCCGTTCAGCATCGAGGGCAAGCAGCGGTGGTTCGCGGAGCCGCCGCACATGCAGGCCAGCATGCTGTTCCTGCCGGCCACGGTGGCGCCGCCGGCAGTCGGCGACGAGGTCGACCTCGACGTCCGGCACACCACGACGACGTTCGACAAGGTGTCGATGGATTGACTTCAGGTCCACCTGAAGTTGCACCGTGGACCGTATGAGCTTTCTGGATTGGATCGAGGAGCGTCCGGGTGCGGCCGAGTTGCGGGCGGCGTCGTACCGGATGCTGGGGCTGAAACGCGGGGCGACCTGTGTCGATGTCGCGTGCGGAGCGGGGCATGCGGTCGCCGAGCTGGCGAGGAAGGGCCTCAAGGTGACCGGGATCGACGCGGACCCGGACGCCATCGAGGCGGCCCGGGAGCGGGCGCCCGGGGCGATGTTTCACGTGGCACATTCCGACGACCTGCCCCTCGAGGACGGGTCGGCGGACGGCTATCGCGCGCTCCGGCTGTTCCACCTGCTCGAGGATCCGCGTCCGACGATCGCCGAAGCCCGCCGGGTCCTCCACCCCGGCGGCCGGATCGTGGTCGGCGGCCAGGACTACGGCTTCCTGCTGATCGACAGCTCCGACCAGGACCTGACCGACGTGATCTGCCTCGGTCTGGAGTCGCGAACGGTCTCGCCACGCGCGACCCGGACCCTGCGCGACGTACTCCTCGACGCGGGGTTCCACGACGTCGAGGTCGCCGTCCACAACGAGATCGTCACGGAGCACGGGCAGCTGGCTCCGCAGCTCAAGTCGGCCGCCGGCGCAGCGGTCGAGAAGGCACTGATCACCCAGGAAGACGCGGACAACTGGCTCGTGGAACAGTCCCGCCGAGGCCGCCGCAACCGCTTCCTGGCCGTCGTACCGACCCTTCTTGTCGGCGGCCGCCGCTGATTGAGCGACTGGCTTCGTCCGAGTCGCTACCGCTTGAGGTGGCCCTTCCAGCGGACCGTGGGGAGGAGGGCCGCTGGGTCGACGCGGTCCTTGTTGGCAGAGACGATGTCGAACATGGACTCGATCAGGGTCTCGGACAGCAGGTGGGGCTGGAGGCCGAGGCCAACCAGGCCGGTGTGCTTGACGTTGTAGTAATGCTCGGCCTGCTCGACGCGCGGGTTCTCCAGGTGCTCGAACTGGACCGGGCCGGGGAAGGACTCCGCGACCAGCTCGGCGAGCTGTGACACCGAGTAGCTCTCGGTCATCTGGTTGAAGACCCGGAACTCGCCCGCGTCCGCCGGGTTCTCCACCGCGAGGCGGATGCACTCGACGGTGTCCCGGATGTCCAGGAAGCCCCGCGTCTGGCCGCCGGCGCCGTACACCGTGAGCGGCTCGCCCAGCACCGCCTGGATGACGAATCGGTTGAGCACGGTACCGAAGACGGCGTCGTAGTCGAACCGGGTCTGGAGCCGCGAGTCGCGCACGGTCTGGTCGGTCTGCTGGCCGTACACCACGCCCTGGTTGAGGTCGGTGACCCGCATCCCCCAGATCCGGCACCCGAACTCGAGGTTGTGCGAGTCGTGCACCTTGCTCAGGTGGTAGAACGAGCCGGGCTTCTTCGGGTAGAGCATCCGGTCCTTGCGCCCGTTGTGCTCGACCTCCAGCCAGCCCTCCTCGATGTCGATGTTCGGCGTCCCGTACTCACCCATCGTGCCGAGCTTCACCAGGTGGATGTCCGGGTTGATCTCGGCGATCGCGTACATCAGGTTCAGCGTGCCGACCACGTTGTTGTGCTGCGTGTACACAGCGTGTTCGCGGTCGATCATCGAGTACGGCGCCGCCCGCTGCTCGGCGAAGTGCACGATCGCGTCGGGCGCGAACTCCTGCAGGACCCGGTAGACGAAGTCCGCGTCGAGCAGGTCACCGACGTACGACGGGACGGTCTTGCCGGAGACCTGCTCCCAGGCCTTCACCCGAGACTCGAGATCCTCGATCGGAACCAGGCTCTGGACGCCCAGCTCGCGGTCGTACCCACGGCGGGCCATGTTGTCGAGCACAGCCGTGTCGTGGCCGCGGTCGGAGAGGTGCAGTGCTGTCGGCCACCCTAGGTAACCGTCACCGCCCAGAACAAGTACTCGCACGGCTCGGCCGCCTTCCAATCGGGGACGTCGTCACAGTCCTTCCTATCCCGAGTACCCGCTCCCGTAACGTGACCGGTACCACCTAATCGCTGGCAATCGGCTGAGAATTTCGGCCCGGCTGCCATCAGCGGAGGCGGAGGGGCACAATGGGTTGCGATGCGCGCACTCAGGAAGACTCTCTCCCGTGCCCGGCTGCTGCTCTGGGCGAAGTACTCGGCGTCCTCCGTAGTGGCCACTGTGGTGAGCCAGGTGGCGTTCGCTCTCTGTTACTGGTTCGGTACGCCGGCCCTCGTCGCGACCCTGGTCGCCTGGCTCGCGGGCGCCATCCCGAACTACGTGCTGAACCGCCGCTACACCTGGGGCCGCAGCGGTCAGAAGCTGCCGTACACGATGATCGTGATCGGCTCCGCGGTCTCCGCCGCGCTGGTCACCTCGCTGACCGACCACCTGGTCCGGGGGATCGAGTCACACGCCTGGAAGACGCTGCTGGTGACCGGTTCGTACTTCGGGACGTACGCGGTGTTGTTCATCGTGAAGTTCGTACTGTTCGATCGGCTGGTGTTCGCCAAGCCTGTCGCCGCCCCCGCCGAAGCAGGTACTCCCGTAGCCACGTAGTCGTCATCACCCGCCCGTAGTTCGCGCCGTACACGATCCCCGGGCCCTTCTTGCTGCTCCCGTCGCCGCGGCGGCGCATTGTCATCGGCAGCTCGACCACCCGCGCGCCGAGCGCGAGCGCCCCGAGCAACAGCTCCGACGACTGGTACTGCGGTTCACGCAGCGTCACCGCCGTCGCGAGGTCGGCCCGCATCGCGCGGAACCCGAACGACGTGTCGGTCAGCTTCTTCCGGGTCAGCAGAGACGCGAGTACGGCGAACACCCGGACGCCGACCCAACGCAGCCGGCTGTCCGCGTCCTCGGCCCCGAGCCTGCGCGACCCGGTGACGAAATCGGCCCGATCAAGCAGGATCGGCTCGAGCAGGACCTCCAGCTCGTCGTTGTCGTACTGCCCGTCCGCGTCGGTGGTGACGACGTACTCCGCCCCGCCTTCGGCCGCCAGGTGGTACCCGAGCCGGAGCGCGGCGCCCTGGCCGCGGTTCGCCGGGGCGATGCAGACGTACGCCCCGTGGTCCTTCGCGACGTCGGCGGTGTCGTCGGTCGCGCCGTCCACGACGACCAGGACGTCGACCGGCATACCGGCACACGTCTTGGGCATGTTCGTCAGCACCGGCCCGATCCGGGCGGCCTCGTTGTACGCCGCGATGACGACGACCACCGGGGCGAAGTTCGTGCCGTGGAGGCTCTTGGCTGCCGCAGTGTCCACCGTGTCCGGGTAGGCGGCCATCGCAGGCCGGGCCTGGTCCTTACCGAGGATGGCGCGGAGGCCTATGACACCTGCCAGCGGGAAGAAGATCAGCCCTGGCAGTTGGTAGCGCCAGGAGAACTCGAACGCGGCTGAGCCGAGCAGGAGCACCACACCAGCCGTTGCGGGCAACAGAGCAGCAGAACGAAGTCTTGAGGTCTTGGCGCGCCCCAACCCAGCTACAGCGGCAAGAGCGATCAGTACGCCCAGCCCGAGCAGTGTGCCGGACGTGTACCCACCATGCAGCTGGTAGGCGCGCAGAATGACCGCAGGCACGTGAGAGACGTGCGGCTCGGACCCTCCCCATTTCACTGCCGCCTTGGCGGTGTTGGGGTCCTTGAGGTTCGGGTAGACCAGCTGGAACTGCCAGCGGTCCAGCGGTACGTCGTCAGGCGAGCTGGTACGGGTCGGCGCGAAGCCCTTCGCGAAGTCCTTCAGCACTGCCCACGTCACGTCCAGCGGCTGGTGCGTGATGACGAGATGCGCGAACTCCGCGGCCAACTGGTGCTTCGTCGTACCGGGCGGCAACGGGCCCGGCCAGTTCTTGTCGCCGTAGCGGTCGTGGGCGTACTTGTCCACTCCCAGCCGGTGCCCGAGCGGTTCCTTCGGGCAGAACAGGCGGGTGCCGTCGTTGAGCGGCAGCTTGTCGCAGTTCGCGACCGTGGCGGTCCGCCCGTACAGGATCTCGTTCTGGGCGCCGGTGAAACCCCAGCGGCCGGTGTCGACCCGGTAGTACCCGCCGTACGCCGCGAAGACGATGCCGAACCCGGCGACGGCGGCCGCGGTACGACGTACCACGTCCATCCGCCGCTTCCGCCAGGCGTTGCCGACCACGATCAGGTAGAGCACCACGGCGATCAGCAGCACCAGGCCGATCGCGCGGACCGTGAACGCGGCACCGACGAGTACGCCGACCACCGCTGCGCGGCGCCAACCCGGCACGCCCTTCACGAGCAGCAGCCACAGGATCGCCACCAGGATCACGTCGAACGTGGTCTCGGCCATGATGTTCTGCTCGATCTGCACCTGGTACGCGTCGAGCAGGATCGGTGCGGCGGCGACCGCGGACAGCCAGCGGTACACGGTCAGCTTCCGGGCGAGCGCGTAGATCACCACGCCCAGCAGCAGCCCGCCGAGGTGCTGGATGATCACGACCAGCTTCAGCCCGCCGAGCCAGACGAGAGGACCGAGGACGAAGTCGTACCCGATCGGGTTCAGCTGGTCCGGGCTGAGCTTGCCCATGTTGGTCAGGTACTGCACCGAGTCCACGTAGACGATCGCCGGCGTGTAGGCGACAGTCGCGAGGATCCGCAGTACCAGGCCCAAGGTCAGGAGGACCGCGAGCAACCAGTGTGTCCGCAGCTCCTTCCTCAACGAAGCGAGGGTTACCGGCTCCCTCACTGGTTCTTGAAGTACTGCCACGTGCGGGCCAGACCGTCTTCCAGCGAGACCGTCGGCCGGTAGCCGAGATCGTTGGTGATGTCCACGACCACGGCCGGCATCTCACCCGCCGGCGCATCGATGTGCACGGCCGGCACCGCGCACCCGGTCACCGCGCGCACCGTCTCGATCATCTCCAGCACCGACACCGAACGCCCGGACCCGATGATCGCGCGCCCGTCGTACTTACTGTCGAGTGCGAGCAGGATGCCGCTCACCACATCGTCGATGAAGACCAGGTCACGCCGCTGCGTCCCGTCGCCGTACACCCGGACGCCGCCATCACTCAGCGCAGCCCGCATCATCCGCGGCACGAAGCTGTCCTTGTGCGACATGCCCGGCCCGTACACGTTCGTGAACCGCAGCGCCGCGGCCGCCATCCCGTAGCTCCCCGAGTACGCCGAGAGCAGCATCTCGCACGCGGCCTTCGTCGCGCCGTACGGCGTCAGCGGCCGGAGCGGCAGGTCGGCGTTGATGGTCGACGTACCGACATCTCCGACCACCGCATTGGTGGAGGCGAGCACGAACCGGTCCACCCCGCTGCCCCGCGCCAACTCCAGCAGGACCTGCGTGATGGTCACGTTCTGCGCGAACGTCTGCATCGGCGCATCCACCGACCGCAACACCGACGTCAACGCCGCCAGATGCACCACCGCAGTCGGCCGCGTCTCGAACGCCGCAACGCAGGTCTCCTGGTCCGCAAGATCCCCCGTCACCACGTGCACTCCCGCGTCCCACGAAGCGTCCGCCGGCTCACGATCCACCGCAGTCACCGGCACATCCCGCTCCCGCAGAGCCGCCACCACGGCCCGCCCGATAAACCCGGAGGCCCCGGTGACCAGCACACGTTCATCCATACCGCTCAACCTACCTGCGCCGGTCCACCCCCGACCATGCTCCTCACGCGCTGTCACCCAGCGAGTACTTCAAGAGCATGCGCGTACTTCTTCCGCAGACGCTCCTGGGTCTCCGGGTCGAGCCGGCTCCGCCGCGCATGGCTGCTGTTGTGCTCGATATCGGCCCGCTTCACAGGTACTGCCGCCGGGGTGTGGACGAGCCGGTTCAGGTAGTCATCGTGGGACTCGTCGGGCCGGCGGGTGAGCGCATCGACCATCTCCACCACTTCCGGCGGGACGCCCAGATCCGTCAACTGAGTCAGCGTGCAACTCGTGTCCTCGACAGAGTCGTGCAACAGCGCCGCCATCTGCTGATGCTCGTCCGCCCCGTCCCGGCGCGCGATCTCAGCAGCACCACGCACATGCAACACATACGGCTCGCCACTCTTGTCAACCTGCTCCCGATGCACGGCCGCCGCCAGCCTGTCGACGTTCTCGAGGGTGTCGACAGGTCCAGCGAGGTATGAGTACGCCGCCGCCCACCGCGTGAACAGCTCCTCCAACCGAGGATCCACCGTCGCCAACGGAACGAAATGCTCAACAGTCTCGGCGTAGTACGAGCGCTGCTTCACCACCCGCGGATGCGTGTGCAACCGCTGCACGTTGCTGTACCGATCCGACAACTCCAACAACAACACCTCCCGCGGCGCCCCCGCGAGCTTGCCGAGATACGCCGTACGCCCCTCAACCCCGATCGTCACCGCCTCCACAAACCCCGCCGTACGCGCCCCGAACCGCGCCTCCAACTCCCCCACCGTCCCGCCGGTGTCCTCCACCACGTCATGCAACACCCCCGCCCGCAGCAGATCCACATCCGTCACCCCGACCCCACCCACCAACACATCCACCACCTGCAACAAGTGCTCCCAGTAAGCCTCCCCCGCCGGCCGCACCTGCCCCCCATGCCACCCAACCGCCCCCGCAAACGCCACCCCCAACTCCTCAACCACCGCCGGCGAAAGCAAGTTCCTCAACTCAACCGAAGCTGCACCCCACCCGCCCCACCCAGCAAAGACCCGCACGCTGTCCACACTCACCCCTTGGCCGGCACAGCCTCGCCCGGATACAACTCCCGCCACAACCACACCAGAAACTCGTCATCCGTCTTCCAGTCGTCGCCGTCCGCGGCGAGGCTCAAAGCCTCGCTCGGCAGTCCCTCACGATCACCCTTCAACAGGCGCGAGAACTCCGCCTTGAACGTCTGCAGCTCCGTGTCCTCAGGGCGGTCTTCCTGCGCCCGCCGTCTGAGGGCGGAGAAGTTGTCCGGGTCGGCCTCCGAGTGGAGGTGCGTCTGCACGACCGACAGGAACGTCGCGAACGGTGCATCCCGATGCTTCAACCAGTACTCGCCGGAGTAGCTCACGTAGGTCTCCTCGGTCATTCGTCGAACGGACGTGGAAAGAGCGTGTAGATCCCGTAGCTCTGGGTTTCAGGGTTCCGCTTGAAAACGATCTTGATGTCGCCGCCCTCGAACGTCGGAATCCGCTCGACCTCCGGGGACGGGACATCCGAGACATCCGCTCCGGATCGCTTCGCCTCCAGCCACTCCTTACGCGCGACCTTGGCCTCCGGCCAGCCCTTCAGCGTAAAACCCGAACAGACCTCGTGCCCGTTCGGTCCTAGGAGTTCGACGATCGGCACCACGATGTCGCGAGGCTGCATGTTGTTGTCGAAAGGCTGGTCCAGGATCGCCCGTACCTTGGGGTGTTCGGACGCCATGACGTAGATCGCCGCGAGAGCTGTCGCGTCGTTGACCCTGGTCGAGTCTTTCCCGCAGTAGTGCTGCTTCGAGTCATCGAGACCGTCGACGCCCGCCGCTCGCTGATCCGGGTCGGCCTGTGCCGGGTCTTCGTTGAACGCGACCCTGCGGGCCTGCAACTCGTCAGACCCCATCGCACCGTGCCTGATGTGACCGTGGCCTTTCGACTGGTCGATGGACGCGTAGACGCTCTGAACAATCGGTTCGCAGTTCGCCGCCGGGGCAAGCCAGGGTCTCGCCTCCTGACGTGCGGCGATGTAGGCGACCCCGTTCCGCTCGTCCTCGGCGCGGCGATCGCCCACTTCGGGCCGCCGATCGCTTGGCGCCGGCGTATCGGGTTTCGGAGGTCGTGGCATGGCTAGCCTCTCGGGGTCCCAATGATCGAAACGGCTTCTGACCGGTTCACCATCGATCTCGGCATCGAGAGCGAATCGACGGATCTGGCCGCTGTCGTCGCTGGAGGCGGGCTTGTCAGGAGACTCCTCGTCGTTCTGATCAGGACTGTCCGGCTCGTCCGAATCAGGTTGCGGCTCCGGCTCCTCCTGCGGCGAGTCGTTCGGTCGGCTCGGCGGTGCGTCGATTCCCCAGCCGTCCCGGGTGAAGATCGGGTCCCGGCGCATTTGTTCGCGGAGGCTTGCGGGTAGCCGGTCTGTGGCGTCGGCACTCGGCGTGATGGGTGAATCGGAGGTCGACTGCGGTACTTCGGCTTCGGGAGCGGGGTGGCTGTCGGAGACGTGAGCGGTTGGCTCTACAGACGCGGTGGGATCACTGGGTGCGTCTGCGGGCTGGTCCGGTTCGATGGGGTCGGGTTGGCGTCTGGGGCGGTCCATTAGTCGGCCGTTGTTTCCAGGGTGCGGAAGACGTGGCGGTGCCAGCCGCCGGGCACGATCAGGCCGCGGGTCGCGGTGACGAGTTGCAGGTACGGGGCGGTAGACCTGGACAGGGCGGCGGCGGTGCGGAGGAGCGTGCCGTCGCCGAACAGCAGCGTGGGTGAGACCTTGGCGGAGTGGCTCTTCAGGTAGCTGCCGATCTGTTCCTCGATCGTCGAGCCCCAGAGCTTCAGGCCGCGCATCGCCCATTCGGGGGTCGCAGGGTGCGGTGCATCGAAGGGGCCGGTGTACGTGCGCAGCGCATCCGCGACGTCGGCGAAGCGGAAGTCGCCGGCCTGCCACTCGATCTCTGTTGCCGGGCAGGCGAGTCGTCGGTGCCTCACAACGCCGAGGACGACCTGGGCCAGGTGGTCGACGAGGAGCGCCGGGACGACGTCGCGCCCGAGCGCCTCCGAGCGCCCGAGTACGGCGGCTCCGACCGCCTCGGCAATCGCGCACTCCACGACCTGCGAGGGAACGTCGTCGAACGTCCAAGGAGCCGCCGGCACCGGTTTGGGAACAGCCGCAAGATGCGCCACTGTCAGCAGCTCCACCCACAGGACGAACCTCGGGTTCTCCTGCAGGAATCGCGCGGCGTCCGCGATGTCGCGAACCGTGCAGAGACGCCCACCGCAGCTCACTCCACAGGTCGAATTCCGGCGGCCGACGACCGCGACTGTCGGCGGTGAGGCTGCTCGTCGTTCGCGGGCTTCGCCGTGGGGAATGCGGAGTAGGACTGGGCGGTCCATGCCGTCGGTGAAGGCTGTGGCTTGGCCGGGTGGGAGGGAGACTACGGCTCGGGATTGGGGGGCGGTGAGGTTCATGGTGGTGCCGACGGTTTCGCGGTCGTCGGCGGCGGGGAGGCGGTGCAGGATCTTGAGGGCCGAGTTCTTGACCACGTCGGGGATGACCTTGCTGGGGATCTGCTCGGCGATCACGATGCCTTCGCCGTACGCGCGGATTTCGGCGAGCAGGCCGGCGAACAGTTCGACGGCGTGGCCGGCGGTGCCGCCAGAGTCGCCAGTGGTTGCCTTGAGCAACCGGTGGGCCTCTTCGACGACGGTGACGTGGTGCAGGCCGGAGGCCGCGGTGCGGTGTACGCGGAGGTGTTCGATGAGGCGGATGAGGACGACGCCCATGCAGAACGCCTTGTCCTGGTCGTCGCCGACGTCTTCGAGTTCCAGTACGACGTTGCGCCGCAGCAGGTCCGCGACGTCGAGCGGATGGCCGCCGCCGAGGAAGCGGCCGGGGGTGCCGAGGAGTAGCGAGGTCAGCCGGACGTCGACGAAACCGCGTACGTCGGCGGCGAGCTCGGCGCCGTACCCGATGTCGTCGACGACCGCGCGTGCCGTGGTCTGCAGGTCCGCGAGGGTCGGGTACTGCGTGGCGCCGCGGCTGAGCGCGAGATCCCAGCCGTACGACGTGTAGCACCGGGTCAAGGCCTGGCTCAGCACCTGTGGAAAAGGTTCGTGTGCCTCGAAGGCGGCGAGGAACAACGCGCGGACCAGATCGAGGTGTGTCTGCAGCGGGAAGCCGGCTTCGGGTTCGAGGGGGTTGAGACTCAGCGGTACGGCGTCCGGGTCGCCGAGGCGGATCACCGCGACGGAGGAGTCGGCGCCGAGCCGCCCGGCCATCCCGGCGTACTCCGCCTTCGCCGGCTCGATCACCAGCCACGGGACGGAGGCCGCGCTGAGCCCTTCGAGGAGGTGCCGGATCGTCTGCGACTTGCCCGAACCGGTCGCGCCGGCGACGAACGTGTGCCGGTTGAGCGTGTCCCGCGAGACCGTCATCGGCGCGACCGCCCGGCCCGCGGTGTCGATCACGTCGCCGAGCGGGATCCCGTCCGCCGGCGTCTCCGGCGTCAGGTCGAACCGCACCTGCTCGACCGCCCGTACACCAGCAATCTCCCGCACCGGCGGCCGCGCAACCGCCGCCAGCAACTCCCCGGTCGCCTCGAACCCCTCCGAAGCATCGTGGACCATCAGCGTGTACGGCGTCTCGTGGAGGTCGGCGGTGCTCGACAAGGCGTAGGCGACCATCCGGGCGGTGGACTCGTCCCCGGCGCCGACGTGGATGCGCACTGACCACAGGCCGCCCTGGGCCGCGGAGAAGTCGCGGTAGCGCGCGCGATTCCGCTCCAGCTCCAACGCGTCGCGGCCGGAGATCTTCTCGCGGTCCAGCCCGATCGTCATTCGCAGATGCAGATCGTCGAGCAGTTCGCCTCGATCCGCGATCGGCACCGCCTCGACGAGCCACGCGAACGGCGGCAACGTCTCCACCAGATCTTCGAGCAGGCCGGTCGGCTCCACCTCGGCCTCAGGCAGCGCAGTGAGTACGTCGTGTACGCCGTCGACGCTCACCCAGCACGGGAAGTCGACCGCGTCGGCGGCCACCACCCGCGCCCCGACCGGGCACACCTCGGCCCGCACCTCGATCGGCCCGCCCGCGACGGTACGTGTCCAGCAGAACCCGAACGGCCCACCGGCCGCGGCCTGCAAGGTCAGCCCAGGCAGCAGCCCGCGCCGCAAGGCAGTCAGCCGCTGCGCCACCTCCGCATCCGGCCCGCCGACGAGCGGCACCTCGGTGATCCGCAACCGCGGGATCACGAAGCACCCAGCCGGGGATCGCAGTCGCCCAGGCGCGGGCTCGCCGGGTCGAGCGGGTCGACCATCACGAACGCGGTCGGTGACAAGCCCTGCAGCACGGTCGGCTCCATCGCGTACTCGTACGTGCGCTGGTACCCGATCGACGTACTCTCCGTGGTCCCGTCCGACGTCGAGCTCGAGGTCGACTCCGACCACGACGTACCACCGGTGGTCGACGACGAGGACTGCTCGCCACTCGTCTTGGACCCGGACCGGTGCCGTCGGCTGAACAGCAACCCGAACGTCGCCTGCCGACTGTCCGACGTCTGTACGCCGCTCGAGTCGCTCGTCGACGCGCTGTTGCCGCGCGTGGTGCTGTCGGACGTGGAGGTGGACGTGTTGGTCCCGTGCGAGTACGTGAACTGGCTCGCCACCAGCCGGTGCTGCCGCCCGATGAACGTCGCGGCCTGCTCGGCCTCCTTCGCGTTGCCGAGCCGCATGAACAGTACGGCGTCCCCGCCGCCGAGGACCTCCACCGCGCTGTCCCGCAGATGCGCGAACAGCAGCACGAGCCGGAGCCCATTGCGCCGGCAGATGCTGTCGAACCGCTCGAGCTCCGGCCGCGCAAAGGCGTCCGCTCCCGCGATCACGACGATCCGCTCGCCCCGCCCGGACAGCTCGCCGCGCTGAATCCGGACCATCGTGATCTGGAACGTGAGGTGCCTGAGCAACGATGCCGTCAGCTCGGACTCGCGATGCGACAGCTCGAACACCCGCAGCGAGACCTCTTCGCCGTCCCACCCGTCCATCGCCGCGTCGCCGGTAACAGCGGCCAGCCGCTGCACCCCGGCCGCCAGCCGGAACAGCCGCGCCTCGGCCGAACGCCTGGCCGACTCGCTGAGTAGATCGGTAAGCGTCGCGTACTCGGACCGGGTCAACAGACCACGCTGATCCGGCGTCAGCTGCCGCAGCAGTACCTGGAACGCCAGGTGCAGCCTCTTGAACGTGACCGGCGCATCCTGAAGGCACTCGGCCACCTGCTGCACCAGGGTCGCGTCAACACCACGGGACTCGCTCTGCTCAGGCTCTGCCGCACGGAGCGCTTCAGCCACGACCACACCGACCTCGTCAGCGCTCAGCTCAGCCAACGGGTTCACCGAGCGTTCCGGTACGACGGACGCCCGGATCGGCGCACCATGTTCCTCGGCCAGCTGACGCAGCGGCTCGACCACGGTGTCCTGCGTGAGGTCAAGAACGACCAGCCGTCCGCCCGCGCTCATCAGCGACGTACCCATCGCCAGTAGCGCAGCACGCCAGCCCGCAGCGGTACCGCCGTACAGGTCGACCCGCTCCTTCGTCACCGGACCCACCGGAACCCACGGCCGTACTGCGTCGACCGTGAGCGACCTGGTGCGCTCCCGCTCGCTCAGGTCCTGCTGCCAGGCCTGCACGTCCCGCTCGAACCCGGCCATCGTGCTGACGCAGTCCGCCAGCCACAGCTGATGTTCCTTCACGGTTGCCCGCCGCAACAGCTCAGGCCGCCCCCAGCACAGCCACGCGACACCCAACGCCACCAACGCAGGTATCAACGCCAGCAACGGCTGGACCACGACAGCAACCACAGCCGTCGCCACGGCAGCACCAGCCACCACCCACACCAGCACCGGGCGCAGCCGCTCAGCAGTAGCGCGTTTGCTCTCCAGCGCGGCCAGGGCCGTCGGCGGCGGTACTGCGGGAACCGGAGGGTCGTGCTGCTCGACCACCACGACCTCACGCCCGCGGTACTCCCAGCCCCACTGCACGGCTTCACGGGTCGCAACAGCCTCAGCCATGCGTGACACCCCCCAACCGCTCCAGCACCACACCGCGTGCCAACTCTGCGAGCGCCGTCTCCGCCTCCTTGACCGTCGCCGTGGCGCGACTGACCGTGGTGTCCCGTTCCCGGTCGTCTGCTGTCGTGAACCGGCGCCGGCAGCCCGCGCAGTGCGTCGCGGACGTGTCTGACCAGGAACCGCAGTACGAGCAGCGGCGTGCCTGGAGCACGCGCTCGGCTGTGGACAACCGCTGACGCTCCAGGAGCGCCCGCTGCCAGCGGAGCTGCGCCTGGGGCAGGTACTCGACCAGTTGCCGGTCGGTGAAGCTCCTGCCACCACCTGCCAGCACGGCTGCGGTCAGGCGCGCGGCAGCGTCCCGATGCACCGCGGACGGCCTTCCGATCGGGCCGACGGTCACCAGCAGCGGGAACCACCCGAGCGTCTGCACTCGAAGCGCTGCATGACCCTTCGTCCAGCGCAGCGACATGGTGGAGTTCTCGTCCGGATCGGCGACCCAGCCGGCCGGGCGCAGCGCCACCTCGAACAGCGCCCGCTGCGGATCGTCCAGCGAGGCGTGCGGCAGCAGCAGGTGCGTGTACTGCCGGCGCACGAGCTTCACGGCCACGCGATCCTCCCCAGAACGTGCGGTCTCCGCCGGACCGCGCAAGGTAACTGTAGTTACCGGCTGTGCCTGTCGCAGCACGATCGCGTTGCCACTTGTGGAAAACTCACGCGTCAAGGCGGACCGACTGCGACGAGGCCTTGACCGCGAGTGATCGGCGGGAGACGATTCCGGCCGGGCGTGGGCTGACAACCTTGTCATCGGGGCCGCGTACCCACACCGGCGGACGGGGGTTGTCGCGCCGGACGTTCGTGCAGAGGAGCGTGGATGAATCTCCGCCGCCCACTGGGGCTCGTCACGTCGCTCGGACTCGTTGTGACAATGTCAGTTGCCATGACGCCAGCAAATGCCGCATCTCCCTCGGTCTCGGATCAGCCTGTGGTGAGCGGCTCGTCGTACTTCACCTCGTTCGAGCCTGGGCAACCACAGCCCGGCTACACCGACGCCGTCGAGACCGGCCCGGACGGGAAACCGCGCACCGACGGTGTCCGCGGGCCGACGCCGACGGGGGTCGGCGGCAGCGAGATGGACAAGGTCACCAAGGTGACCGCGAGCGGTGAGAACACCGGCGGTGGCGAGATCGCCACCAACGCCGCCGACGGCGACAAGTTCACCAAGTGGCTGGTGTTCGCGCCGACCGGCTGGCTGGTCTACCAGACCTCGGCGCCGGTGGTGATCAAGAAGTACGCGCTGACCTCGGCGAACGACGCCGACGGCCGCGACCCGAAGAACTGGACGGTGTCCGGTTCGAACGACGGCACCACCTGGACCACCCTGGACACCCAGACGAACCAGAATTTCGAGAACCGGTTCCAGACCAAGGAGTACAGCTTCGCCAACGACACGGCGTACACGTACTTCAAGTTCGACGTCACGCTGAACCACGGCGAGAACATCGTCCAGCTCGCCGACTGGTACCTCTCGAACGGCGACCCGCTGCCGCCGCCCGGCCCGGTCGCGGAATCGCGGCTCGACTCCGGCCCGACGAGCGCGTACAACGCCCGCGCCCGCGTCGGCTTCACCGGGGTGAAGTCCTTCCGGTACGCCGGTCACCAGGACGCGACGGGCCGCGGCTTCACGTGGAACAAGATCTCCGACGTCGACCTCAAGGTCGGCAAGGACACCCGGCTGTCGTACAAGATCTTCCCCGAGCACGTCGAGGGCGACCTCAGCTACCCGAGTACGTACGCCGCTCTGGACCTGGCGTTCGACGACGGCACGTACCTGAGCGACCTGAAGGCGAAGGACCATCACGGGTTCGAGCTGAGCCCGCGCGGCCAGGGCGACTCGAAGGCGCTGTACACGAACCAGTGGAACAACGTCGAGGCCGATCTCGGCACGGTTGCCGCCGGCAAGACGATCAAGCGGATCCTGATCGGCTACGACAAGCCGTCCGGGCCGGCCGACTTCCGCGGCTGGGTCGACGACGTCCGGATCGCCGCCGCGATCAACCCGGACCGCGCGGCCCAGAAGACCGCGGCCAAGCACCCGTCGGACCTCGCGCTCACCACCCGCGGTTCGAACGCCACCGGCGGCTTCTCGCGGGGCAACAACTTCCCGGCGACCGCCGTACCGCACGGCTTCAACTTCTGGACCCCGGTCACGAACGCCGGCTCCACGTCCTGGCTGTACGACTACGCCAAGGGCAACAACGAGGCCAACAAGCCGACCATGCAGGCGTTGTCGATCAGCCACGAGCCGAGTCCGTGGATGGGTGACCGGCAGACCTTCCAGGTGATGCCGTCGACGGCCGACACGCCGACCGCGGATCGCAAGGCCCGAGCCTGGTCGTTCAGTCACGACAACGAGATCGCCCGTCCGTACTACTACGGCGTCACGTTCGACAACGGCAACGCGGCCGAGATCGCGCCGACCGACCACGCCGCGATGCTGCGCTTCAGCTTCCCGGCCGGCAAGGCATCGCTGGTCTTCGACAACGTCAGCAACAGCGGCGGCCTGACCCTCGACCCGGCGACCGGTGTGGTCACGGGATACTCCGACATCAGGAGCGGGTTGTCCACAGGCGCCGGCCGGCTGTTCGTGTACGGCGTGGTGGACCAGAAGGTACTTGCCTCCGGCAAGCTGTCCAACGGTGGCGGTGCAAACGTCGGTGGCTACTTCATGTTCGACGCGAAGACCACCCAGGTGCAGCTCCGGATCGCGACCTCGCTGATCGGCACCGAGCAGGCTCGTAAGAACCTCGAGCTGGAGCTCCCGGCGGGCTCGAAGTTCAGCAAGGTCAAGGACGCCGCGCAGGAGGAGTGGGACAAGAAGCTCAGCACGATCGAGGTCGAAGGCGCCACGGCCGACCAGCTGACCTCGCTGTACTCGAACCTCTACCGCCTGTTCCTCTACCCGAACAACGGCTCCGAGAACACCGGCACAGCGGCGAAGCCGGTGATCAGCTACGCGTCGCCGACCTCCCCGAAGGTGGGGACGGACACCCCGACCACGACCGGCTCGAAGATCGTGGCCGGCCAGACGTACGTGAACAACGGCTTCTGGGACACCTACCGCACGGTGTGGCCGGCGTACTCGCTGTTCTCCCAGGACGACGCGGCCGCGCTGGTCAACGGGTTCGTCCAGCAGTACAAGGACGGCGGCTGGATCTCCCGCTGGTCCTCCCCCGGCTACGCGAACCTGATGGTCGGTACGTCGTCCGACGTCGCCTTCGCCGACGCGTACCTCAAGGGGATCAAGGGCATCGACGTCCAGGCGATGTACGACGCCGCCGTCAAGAACGCGTCCGTCGTACCGCCGTCGCAGAACGTAGGCCGCAAGGGCATGGACCTGTCCACGTTCAACGGCTACACCGCCAACACCACGGGTGAAGGCTTCAGCTGGTCGATGGACGGCTACATCAACGACTTCGGGATCGCGAACCTGTCGAAGGCGTTGTACGACAAGGCGAAGAAGAACGACCCGCGCAAGCAGGAGTACCTGGACAACTACAAGTACTTCCTGAACCGGGCCCGCAACTACGTCACGCTGTTCGACCCGGCGGTCGGGTTCTTCCAGGGCAAGGACCCGAGCGGCGTCTGGGGCAACTCGCCCAGCACGTTCGACCCGCGCGACTGGGGTCACGACTACACCGAGACGAACGCGTGGAACATGGCGTTCTCGACACCGCAGGACGGGGCCGGGCTGGCCGCGATCTACGGCGGGCGGGACGGGCTGGCGAAGAAGCTGGACGAGTTCTTCAGCACGCCCGAGGACGCCCTGCACACCGGCGGGTACGGCGGCACGATCCACGAGATGCTCGAGGGCCCGTGACGTCCGGATGGGTCAGTACGGCCACAGCAATCAGCCGTCGCACCACATCACCTACATGTACGACGTGGCCGGGCAGCCGTGGAAAACGCAGGAGAAGGTCCGTGAGGTGCTGTCGCGGCTGTACACCGGCTCCGAGATCGGGCAGGGGTACCCGGGCGACGAGGACAACGGCGAGATGTCGTCGTGGTACCTGTTCAGCTCGCTCGGCTTCTACCCGCTGCAGGTCGGCTCACCGACGTACGCGATCGGCTCGCCGCTGTTCACCAAGGCGACGGTCAAGCTTGCCGGCGGCAAGAAGCTGGTGATCTCGGCGCCGCAGAACAGCTCCAAGAACATCTATGTGAAGAGCGTTCGGGTCAACGGCAAGAACTGGACCTCGACCTCGTTGCCGCACGACCTGATCGCAGGAGGCGGCAAGATCGAGTTCGAGATGACCGACCAGCCGACCAAGTGGGGCACCGGCCGCAACGACGCCCCGCCGTCGATCACCAAGCCGGGCGAGGACCCGACGACCTGGCGGGACTCCACCTCGGACACCGGCGCGGTGATCGGGGCGGGCGGCACCGACGTGTCGGCGCTGATCGACAACGACGCGAAGACGCAGGTCACGCTGACCGGTGCCCAGCCGACCGTCACGGTCGCCCTGCCGCAGGGCCGCCCGGTCGGCATGTACACGCTGACGAGTGGCGCTACAGGTACGGCGCCGTCCGCGTGGACGCTGGAGGGTTCGAACGACGGTACGACGTGGAGCACGGTGGACCGCCGTACGGGTGAGTCCTGGGCGTGGACGTCGTACACGAGGTCCTTCAGCGTCGCCTCACCGAAGGCCTACACGCAGTACCGCCTGGTCTTCGCTCCGGCAGCTGACGGCGTCACCCTCTCCGAGATAGAACTCCTCGGCACCCTCAAGGGCGTCGAGCCCGGCACCCACCCGAGCGACCGACGAGTCGCCGAGACCAAGCCGAGCCCGACCCCGTCCCAGTCCATCGACCGCAACTGGGGCTGACAACCGGCGAGGGCGACGGCTGTTGCCATCGCCCTCGGTACCGGACTACCCGGCGGAGCCTGCCCCTGAGAGGTTCCGCCGGAACTTGATGAGGGGTGGCGGTCCCCGCCCGGACTGCCACCCCTTCATCCCTATCGACGTTCGAGCCCGCCCAGGGGTTGCCTCATCCCAAAACTGTCCACATGCCGGACAATGACAGGAACCAGACTTCTCAGCCGGACCAGCGGCCGGTGAAGAACGCTGCTGCCCAGACAGCGGCCAGTGGTATCGCCAGGCCTAGGTAGAGCCGGCCCAGCCATGGTTTTCGCTTGATCAGGACCGCCAGGCCGATCCACAGCGGCCACATGAGCAGGGTGGCCCGAGTGAGCGAGAAGACCCAGTACGACGTACAGAAGGCGCCCAGTGTCGCGGCGACCCACGCGGACTCGCCCCAGGATCGGCGCCAGAGCAGCCAGACCAGGAGCACCAGGCAGATGAACAGGGCGACCAGCTCCGCCCGGAACATCCAGGTCCAGTCGGTGCGGTCCGCGGGGAACCGGCCCTTGGTCGCGGCCTCCACTGTGTGCTGCAGCGAGGTCCACGGCCAGGTGAACTTGCGGGGCCACCCCTTCTCCTGCGCCTGGTGCCAGGCGAACCAGGATCCGTGGATCTGCTTCAGGTACGCCATGAAGGCCAGCACGGGTACCAGGGGTAGCGCCAACCAGGGCAGCGACAACCAGTCCCGCTTCTTCGAGGTCAGGAACTCGACACCGAGCGCGAAGATCAGGAACAGCCCGGAGACTCGTACGGTCGACGCCAGCGCGACGAAGACGGCCGCGCGGGCCCAACGGCCCTGCCGCGCCGCCAGCCAGGCGGGAAACGCGAACGCGCAGAACAGCGACTCCGTGTACCCGGCCGCGAGGAACACACCGACCGGGGCGCCGTACCAGACCATGGCCGCGTGCGGCCCGAACCCCTTCAGCTCCGGGAACTCGTACTCCGCCAGGCGCGCGAGGTACACGCCCGCGACCGCACTTGCGACGGCCGACACCACGATGCCCGCGGCAACGTAACCGATCCCGGTGTACGCGACGAGGTGCACGAGCAACGGGTAGCCCGGAAAGAACGCCGCCAGCGGCGCACCGGACGGCTCACCGTGGTTGTACCCGTACTGGGCGACCGCGTTCAGATGCCAGACGTCCCACTGCAGCCACGCCCGCCACACGTTCGGATAGTCGGTACCGCGGTTGAAGAGCAGCGGCGCCGACACCGACAGTACAAACAGCGCCAACCGGGACACCAGCCACCACCCGAGCACGTCCCGCCCGAGCGCCGACGGCATCCACCGCTGCCACCAAACCCCTTCCGCCCGGGCCCGCCGGGCCCGCCCCGGCCGAGGCTCGCCGGCAGCCGCGCGCTCAAACACGCCGCCACCACCGCACACCACAGTCCGCCCGAGTCACGCCCCTATCGTCCCCCATCCGGGTTCCAGCCGCCCGGACGACCGACCACGACGACTACTGGCCGCCGGTGCCGGGTTTCTTTGGTGTGTTGCTTGGCTTCGTCGGCCCGCCTGTCGGCAGCGTTGGAATCACCGGGGTGGTCGGCTGCGTCGGCTTGGTATTGGTCGGCGTGTTCGTCGGCTTGTCCGGCGTGCTGGGCGGCGGAGTGCTCGGTGGGGGTGTGCTCGGGGGCGGCGTGTTGGTCGGGGTGTTGGTCGGCGTATTCGTCGGCGTGTTCGGCGGCGGCGTGTACGTCGGGGTGGTCGTGTCCTTGATCTGGTCCGCGTTCGGGTCCTGGAAGGCTTCCTCGGCTACGCCGTTGAGGGCGGGCTTCATGTAGGCCAGCCAGGTCTGCAGGGGCCAGTTCCCACCGAAGAACGCCTTGTCGGAGGAGTACGGGTCGAGGTTGCTCTCACCGGTCTTGCCGGCCCGGTACACCACCGCGGTCGAGAGCTGCGGAGTGTAGCCGGTCCACCACGAGGTCAGGGTCGCGGAACCCGCCATGCAGCCACCGCACGCATTGTCCTTCGTGCGGTCCTCGACTGCGACGCCACCCGCCGTACCGGTCTTGCCGGCCACCGGGCGTCCAAGCGCCTTGGCGCCCGTACCGGTGCCGCCGGTCACGACGTCCTGGAGGACGTAGTTGACCATCCGCGCGATGTCCGGAGTGAACGCCTGCTTCTTGTCCTTGTCGAGGCTCTTGTCGGTGAACAGCACCTTGCCGTCCTGGCCCTTGACCTCGCTGATGACGTGCAGCGGCGCGTACACGCCGTCCGCCGCGAACGTCGCGTAGGCCTCGGCCATGTCGACCGCGGACGCGTACGGGTCCGGGCCGAGCACTGTCGACGGGTTGTGCCGCCCGTCCTCGAGAACCTTCGTCTTCGGGATGCCGGCCGCTTCAGCGGCAGTGACCACCTTGTCCGGCCCGTTGTCCATCTTGTTGTCGACCAGGTCGTAGAACGCGGTGTTGATCGACTGCTCGGTGGCCTTCAGCAACGTGACGTCGCCGTAGTCCCGGTTGAACTCGTTGCCGAGCTTCTGGCCCTGGATCTTGATCGGGCTGTTGCCTTGGAAGATGTCGTAGATGCTCTTGCCGTCCTTCAGCGCCGCGGCCAGCGCGAACGGCTTGAATCCCGACCCCGGCCGGGCCTTCGCCGTCGCCCAGTTGAGCTGACTCTTCACGTAGTCGGGCCCGCCGTACACGGCCAGCAGCCGCCCGGTGCCCGGCTGGACCGTGGCCATCCCGACATGCAGGTTGTCCTTCTTGTCCGGCACCTTGGTCTGAGCCGCGACGATCATGTTCTTCTGCTGGCCGTAGCTGAAGGTGGTCGTGACCTTCAGTCCGCCGCCGCTGATCTGATCGTCGGTGAAGCCCCGTTGCAGCAACTCCCTACGGGCCATGTCCAGCAGGTAGCCCTTCGGACCCTGGTAGCGGCCGCTGGTCTGCTTCGGGGGATTGAGCTGAGGCAGCTTGTTGGCGTACTTCGCCTCCTGGGCCGACGAGATCGTGCCCATCTGCTGCATACCGTCCAGGACGTAGTGGTACCTGTCGACGATCCGCTTCTTCGTCCGCGGATCGGTGTCGGTGACATCGAAGAGCGTGGGGTTGTTCAGCACGGTCGCCAGCAGCGCCGCCTGCTGGACCGTCAGCTTCCGCGGATCCGGCTGGGAGAAGTAGGCCTGGCCGGCGGCGGAGATACCGTAGGCACCCTTACCGAAGTAGATGGTGTTCAGGTAGCCCTCGAGCGTCGCGCTCTTGTCCCGCGTCCGGCCGAGCTTGGTCGCGATGAACAGCTCCTGGAGCTTTCGGGTGAAGGTCCGCTCCTGAGTCAGGTACATGACCTTCACGTACTGCTGAGTGATGGTCGAGCCACCCTGCAGTTGCTGACCACGCGCGATGTTCCAGGCGGCTCGCACCATGCCTTGGGGCGAGATGCCGGGGTTGGTCCAGAACGTCCGGTCCTCGGCCGCGATCACCGCGTCCTGGACGTGCTTCGGGATCTGGGCCAGCGGCACCGAGTGCCGGTTCTGTTCGAAGAAGCTGCCGAGCGGCTGGATCCCGTCGGCGTACGTCACCGTGGTGGTGTTGGTGGCGAATTCCTTGTTCGGGTCCGGGATCTTGGTCGTCTGGTAGATGACGAAGAACGCTGCCACCGCGCCGATGACGCCGACGAACATGAGTGCGGCCAGCCAGCCCAGAACCCGGACCGCCCAGTGTTTCTTGCGCCGGCGCGGCGTGGCCTTTCTACGACCTTCACTCACAGTGCAATCCTCGACGATCTCGCGGAAGTCATTGCCCCACAGACTACGGTGGGTGTGGTAACGGGCCCGAATCCGCTCCGGATGCTAGCAACACCGGGCCGACCTCGCGAAAAGTGGTCCAGGGGAACTCTCAGGTTGAGTCTTTACAACGTTGGAAGCATCCGGTTCCCTGGGGATGTGATCCGCCTCTCACTGCTCGCAGCGGGCCTGACGCTGCTCGTCTCCTCGGTCAGTCACGCCGCGGCCCCGCCGGCCGCCGGCTACACGAATCCGGTCACCGCCGGGTACTCGGCCGACTTCCCGGACCCTTCGATGATCAAGGGCCGCGACGGCTGGTGGTACGCGTACTCGACCGGCGGCCCGTACGCGAAGGACGGGCACGACGGCGACTCGTACAAGATCGCCCGTTCCCGCGACCTCACCCACTGGGAGAAGGTCGGCTCGGTCTTCGGCGCGAACAACCGGCCGACCTGGGCGGATCCGAGCAGCGGGTTCTGGGCGCCGGACATCCGCTACCTCGACGGGAAGTACGTCCTGTACTTCACGGTCCCGAACACCACGACGACGCCGGGCGACTGGGACTACGCGATCGGTGCCGCCACCGCGCCGACCCCGGCCGGCCCGTGGACCGACTCCGGCGCACCGGTCGTAGCACCACGGCCGGCCGCGGGCGGTGGATTCCAGTGGACGATCGACCCGGCCGAGTTCACGGACACGGACGGTACGCGGTACCTGTACTGGGGCAGCTACAACGGCGGCATCCACGCCGTACGGCTGACGCCTGACGGCCTGCGTACGGTCGGAGCGGTCACAGACGTCGCCCGGGACCGCTTCGAGGGCGCGTACGTCGTGAAGCACGACGGGTACTACTACCTGTTCGGCTCCTCCTCGAACTGCTGCGCCGGCCCGACTACTGGGTACGCCGTGTTCGCCGGACGGTCCCGCAGTCCGCTCGGCCCATTCCTGGACCGGGAGGGCCACGGCCTGAACGCGTCCCGCACAGGCGGTACGCCGGTGGTCGCGCCGAACGGGAACCGCTGGGTCGGTACCGGCCACGCGTCGGTCGTCACGGACCTGAGCGGCCAGCAGTGGCTCGCGTACCACGGTGTGGACCGCACCGATCCGTTCGTGACCAACAGCAACGGCTGGCTCCTCCGGCCGATGCTGCTCGACCGACTCGACTGGATCGACGGCTGGCCGGAAGTGAACGCTGGGGCCGGTCCTCGTGAGTCCAGCAAGGTCTCGCCAGTCACGACCTCTACTGCGACGCAAGGCAACGTACGGGTCGAAGCAGACGTCACAGGCACTGGCCAGGGCGTCTCGGCGCACGGTGTGACAGCCGTACTCAACAAGGGCCAGCTGAAGGTGACCAACCGCGCCGGCTTCACCCGTAGCGTGCCTGTGCCTCTCGACGTACCAGGCACCATCGCACTGGAGATCCGCAACAACCAAGCGACCGCAGAGTTCAGTGAGGACCGACTGGGCGATCCGCTGGCGACGGTCCAGCTGCCTGCACTGCCTGGCGCAGGAGCAGCCGCGCCTGTGGGCGGTGCCGGCAACTTCTCCGTTGCACCGCTCTACAAGCCGGTCACCCGCGCAGCCCCGACGCCACGCATCGGCCGGGTCGACCCGCAGTACTCCGACGAGTTCACCCGCGGACTGGGCGCCGGATGGACCTGGCGGAACGTCAGCCCGGACGCGACGGTCGCCAACGGCGCACTGCGGTGGAAGACCGAGACGAACGATCTCACCGACAACAACACCGCGGCCAAGGCGTCGCTGCTGCTCCGCGACCAGCCGAGCGGCAACTTCGTGGTGGAGACCAAGCTGCACCTCGACGTCGGCACCGACACGGTGCGGAACTACCAGCAGGCGGGTCTGTTGGTCTACCTGGACGACGAGAACTGGATGCGGCTCGATCATGTTGCCGGAGGCACCAGCCGGTTCGTCGAGTTCGGCAAGCGGATGCGGTTCACGCCGGTCGGAGCTCCGTCGGTGGTCACGTTCGGCGGCGCGATGATCGGCCCGCCGGCCGAGACGACCTGGTTGCGACTGGCGCACGACGTCGTACCGCAGACCGGCGAGCACAGGTACCGCGCAGCGTCCAGCACCGACGGGAAGCACTGGGTGTGGGGCGCGGCGTGGACCCTGCCCGCCGGTACGACGCCCCGGATCGGCCTGGTGTCACAGGGCTCGTCCGCGCAGACAGAAGCGCAGTACGGCAAGGCAACCGCACAGTTCGACTATTTCCGGGTCATGAGGCCTCCCGTTCTGGACTGAGGAGCGCAGGGAGCGAAGCGACTGGAGCGACGAGGGAAGAACGGGAGTTCGGGTCTCATGACCGCCGCGCCGGAGGCGCGGCATTCAATACAGTCATGAGGTGACGTGGGGCGCCAGTAGCGTCAACGCGATCAGTGCGGCAGGGAAACAAGCCAGGAACATCGTGAACGTGTAGCCCATGATGTCCCGTGCCTTGAGGCCGAGGATGGCGAGCGTCGGCAGCATCCAGAACGGTTGCAGCAGGTTGGCGCTTGCCTCCCCGAGGTCGTACACGACGACCATCCAGCCCGCGTCGACGTGCAGCGTGTTCGCGGCCTGCAGGACGTACGGCGCCTCGATCACCCACTTGCTGCCACCGCTGGGAACGAAGATGCCGAGGATGCACGAGTAGATCGCGACCAGCGGCGGGAACAGGAACTGGCTGCTCGCGTTCACCAGCCAGCCGGCCAGGCGCCCGGAGATCCCGGTGTAGGCGATCATCCCGAAGATCCCGCCGTACAAGGGGAACTGGAGCAGTACGCCGGCCGCAGCCGGGGCACCGTCGCGGACCGCACGCGCCATCCGCCACGGGCGCCAGTGCAGCAGCATCGCGAGCAGGAACAGCACCAGGTTGACCGTGTTCAGGTCGAGCGCGTTGAAGAAGTTCTTCCCGCTGAAGTACCGCACGAGGTAGACCGCACCGAGCAGCACGATCAGCAGACTGAACAACGGTGAGTGTTCAAGCCAGTCACCCGGCCTGCGCTTCTCGTCCCGCTGACCGTTGTATGGCGACCCGCGTCCAATGAGCGGTTTGAGCTCGATGCCGATGTCCTCCGCGGTCCGCGCATTGCCCTCGCCCGGGGCGATGAACCACGCCATCGCGACGCCGACGACGTACACGATCAGTGTCGCGACGATCGCCTGCCAGGTGAAGATCGTGTCGCTGAGCGGGATCAGGCCGCTGGCATGACCGGCCGCCTTGATCACCTCCTGTACCGGCGACGGACTGCTGCTCGCACTCGCCACCTGCAACGCGGCAGAGCCCGACAACCCCTGCGCCCACACGGTCCCGAGGCCGAGGAACGCCATCGCACCGAGCGCGCGATAGTCGGCCTTCGGTACGTTCCGGGCCACCTCGCGGGCCAGGATCGCGGCGAAGATCAGGCTGAAGGCCCAGTTCAGGTACGACGCCGGCATCGCGACCGCGGCGACGAACGCGACGGCACTCCGCGGGCTCTTCGGGATCCGCGCGAGGCGGGTGATCAACCGGGCGATCGGCCCGCTGGTGGCGACGGCGTGCCCGCCGATGATGATCATCGCCATCTGCAGGGTGAACGTGATCAGCGACCAGAACCCGATGCCCCAGGCATCGACCATCCCGAAGCCCTTGGTCGCGGCCGGGTCGTCGGGGCGCTTCAGCAGCGGCTCACCGGTGACCAGGCCGAACAGCAGCACCACGAACGTACCGACCAGGACGAACCCGAACGCGTCCGGCAGCCACTTCTCGGTGAAGGCGGTGAACCGCAGGGCCAGCCGGGCGAGCACGCCCTCGGCCTCGGCCTCGGCTCTGGCGTGCTTCCCATGACTGTCGGTCATTACCCTCCGCTCCCGGGCTACGACGCTGGGTGTCATTCGATTAACGCAGCTCGGCGCCTGACGTAACAGGTTTCCCGGGCGCGGCGGCTCGCGGAGGTGACAAAGATCGGGTTTGTCAGGAGTTGTCCACAAGCATCGGGTCTGCTTACAGTGGCGGCACGATGTATCGAACCGATACATCAGGTCATGACAAACTGGACCGTGGGAGGTGGGTCATGGGAAACCGCAGTGGGGTCCTGGAGCTCGCCGTACTCGGTCTGCTGCACGAAGCGCCGATGCACGGTTACGAGCTCCGCAAGCGCGTCAACGCCCAGTTCGGTTGGGGACGTGTGCTGTCGTTCGGTTCGCTCTACCCGTGCCTGAAGGCGATGCTCCGCAACGGGCTGATCACGGCCGACCCCGGGACGCCGGAGTCGGGTCGCCGGCCCAAGATCGTCTACACGATCACCGCCGACGGGAAGGACTACTTCGCGCACGCGATGCACGAAGCCGGTCCGTCGGCCTGGGAGGACGACACCTTCGGCGTCCGCTTCTCGTTCTTCGGCCGGACCGATCCGGCCACCCGGTTGCGCATCCTCGAGGGCCGCAGGGCCCGGATGGAGGAGCGGCTGGCCAACTTCCGGGCGGCGATGAGCCGGACGGCGGAGCGGGTCGACGCCTACACCCTCGAGCTGCAACGGCACGGCCTGGAGTCGGCCGAGCGCGAGGTCCGCTGGCTGAACGAGTTGATCGACGGCGAGCGGCGCCAACAGCGGCCCCCTGACCAGCACCATCCGCCTACCCAAGGAGATTCCAGATGACCTCGATCCGAGTGGCGATCGTCGGCGTCGGCAACTGCGCAAGCTCGCTCGTCCAGGGCGTGCACTACTACCGCGACGCCAAGCCCGAGGAGCGTGTCCCGGGTCTGATGCACGTCGTGTTCGGCGAGTACCACGTGCGCGACGTCGAGTTCGTCGCGGCGTTCGACGTCGACGGCAAGAAGGTCGGCCTCGACCTCGCCGACGCGATCGGCGCCAGCGAGAACAACACGATCAAGATCTGCGACGTACCGCCGACCGGCGTGACGGTGCAGCGCGGTCACACCCTCGACGGCCTCGGCAAGTACTACCGGGAGACCATCACCGAGTCCGACGCTTCGCCGGTCGACGTCGTCGCGACGCTGCGGGAGGCCCAGGTCGACGTACTCGTCTGCTACCTGCCGGTGGGGTCGGAGCAGGCGGCGAAGTTCTACGCGCAGTGCGCGATCGACGCGGGTGTCGCGTTCGTGAACGCGCTGCCGGTGTTCATCGCCGGCACCAAGGAGTGGGCGGACAAGTTCACCGCGGCCGGCGTGCCGATCGTCGGCGACGACATCAAGTCGCAGATCGGCGCGACCATCACGCACCGGGTGCTGACCAAGCTGTTCGAGGACCGCGGCGTCACGGTGGACCGGACGTACCAGCTGAACGTCGGCGGCAACATGGACTTCAAGAACATGCTCGAGCGCGAGCGGCTGGAGTCCAAGAAGATCAGCAAGACCCAGTCCGTCACCTCACAGCTGCGCGACGAGATCGATCCCCGCAACGTGCACATCGGCCCGTCCGACTACGTGGCCTGGCTGGACGACCGCAAGTGGGCGTTCATCCGGCTCGAGGGCCGCAACTTCGGCGACGTACCGCTGTCGCTGGAGTACAAGCTCGAGGTCTGGGACTCGCCGAACTCGGCCGGCATCATCATCGACGCGATCCGCGCGGTCAAGATCGCCAAGGACCGCGGCATCGGCGGCCCGATCCTGTCCGCGTCGTCGTACTTCATGAAGTCGCCGCCGGAGCAGTACGCCGACGACGTCTGCCGCGACCTCGTCGAGAAGTTCATCCGCGGCGAGGTCGAGCGCTGACCCCAGCTGCACCGGCACGCCGCCCCGCCCCGGGGCGGCGTGCCATCATGACGCCGGATGATCGAGATCCGTGACTACCGTGACGCCGACGCCACCAGTTGGCTCCGCTGCCGCCTGCTGAGCTTCTTCAACACCGAGTACTTCGACGACGTCGTCGTCGAGCGCCCCACGTTGGAGAACCCCGTCCATCGCCTGGTCGCCGTCGAGAACGACACAGTCGTCGGCCTGATGGACGTCGAACTCTTCCCGGACCGCGCGACCATCGCCGTACTCGCCATCCACCCCGATCACCAACGCGAGGGCCTGGCCACGCGCCTCCTCGACGCGGTCCTTCCGCGGCTCGAGAGCGACGTACTGGACGCCTGGACCCGCGGGGACGCGGCCGCAAACGACTGGTACCAGCGGATCTCGGCCGAGGCGGTGATGCGGGAGCGGTTCGGGCGGGTGCATGTGTGTCGGCAGTACGTGCGAAGGTTGTAGGCATGCTGTACGTCGGTTGTGCGCAGTGGACGCACGCCGCGTGGCCGCAGCCGTCGCGGGACAAGCTGCGGTCGTACGCCTCGTGGTGCAACGCGGTCGAGAGCAACACGACCTTCTACGCGACGCCGTCCCGCTCCGCCGTGGAGAACTGGGCCGCGCAGACGCCGCCCGACTTCCGGTTCGTGGTGAAGTTGCCGCAGGTCATCACGCACGAACGCCGGCTCACCAACGTCGACGCCGAACTGCGCGCGTTCCTGAGCGCGATCGAACCGCTCGGGCCGCGCAACCACACGGTCTGGATCCAGCTACCGGCCGCCTTCTCCCCGACCGACCTCGGCGCGCTCGCGGCCTTCCTGCACAACTCCCCCAGAGAACATCGGTACGCCGTGGAGGTCCGGCACCGGTCGTTCTTCGACGATCCACAGGCTGCTGCGAATCTCGAACGCGTACTGGCGCGCGCTCAGGCCGAGTGGATCCCGTTCGACACCGGCACGCTGTTCGCCCGCCGGCCGACCAGTTTCGCCGAGCGCGACGCGTGGATGAAGAAACCCAGGGTCGCCCGCCGAACCCGCGCGCTGACCGGCCACCCGATCGTCCGCTACATCGGCCGCGACTCCGTCGCCGAGACCGTGGACGGCTGGGCGTACCTCGTCGAACTGGTCGTCGAGTGGCTCACCGAAGGCCGCTCACCGACGATCTTCCTGCACACCCCCGACAACGCCGAGGCCTTGAACCTCGCCCGCCACTTTCACGCGACGGTGGCCGCAGCCGTCCCCACACTGGGCCCGCTCCCGGAACCCGTCGCAACCGAGCCGCCCACGCTGTTCTAGTTATCCACAGCTCCAAAAGTCCCCCGTAGAAACGGCGTCGATCTCCGTATGTTCTCCGCCGACTTCACGACTCGGGAGGACACCCCATGGAGCACTCGACCGACCCCACGACCCGCACCGACGCCCGGACGGAACGGCAGGCACGCAACGACTGGCTGATCACCGAGCTCAGCCGACTCGCGGCAACCGCCGACGATCCCCACGAGCAGACCAGATACCGTCGCGCCGCCGACTCCCTCGCCCGGCTCGCGCTCGCGCACCGCCCGTGAGGACGCCGGCATCGGTCGCCGACCTGCTCGCGGTCAGCGGCGAGATCGCCCGCGTCCTCGCCGGCGCCGACCAGTCCGCGTGGAACGGACGCGTCGTCGCGACCTCGAGCGCGATCCTCGGACTCGCCCACTGGGACGGCACGCTGTACCTCGACCACGACGCAATCCTCGCCCCTCTCCAGCACCTGTACGAGCACGCCGGGGAGTACCACGCGCCGCCGACCCTCCGCGCCTACCGGGAATCGCTGGCGACCATCCTGCACGAACACGCACATTTCCTCGGCCCATCGGGCGCGACCCAGGAAGCCGCCCGGGAAGGCTTCGTCAAACCCGGCAGCCGTGAGCTGGAGGAAGGCGTCACCGAAGCCTGGGCCCAGGACCACCTCGACGCCTACCTCAACCGCCTGGGCGTCGACAAAGTTGCCCCCGGCATCAACTCGGTCCGCTCCGGCGGCTACTACGCCGCCTTCGTTCCCGCCGTCCGCCACCTGACCGCGGACCTCGACACCCGCAACAACCAGCCACCCGGCCACACCCTCCAATCCCTCAACTGCCAAACCGCCGCCGGCCAGTTCCCTCTCCTGGTCGACCACCTCTACAACTCCACCCGCCTCCCCACCCTGGAATCCCCAGCCGCCACCACCCGCTCCCACCTCGAGTCCATCCTCCGCACCGGCCTCTCCCACCTCGACGTCTATGAACTGGTCGCACCCGACCTGGCCACCAAGAAGTCCCGCCTCACCGCCGAAAACCTCCTGACCCACCTCGACCACGAAATCCAGTCGGCAGAATCCGCGTACACGTTCAGCCGAGCACGCACCCCATCCCCCATCCACACAGCCATGTCAGGCGTGGCCACCCCACGCCCATCAACCATCCCCGTCACAACGCCCCGTCCCCACCGACCAGCCACCCCGATCGCGGAGCTCGCCAGATGAACGCATCACCAGTCGTATCTACTCGGGAGACCGGACCCATGGACTACAAGACCTTTCACGCCGAGTACTTGCACCTGCTCATTTGTGTTGACTCCCTGGACGCAGAGAAGTTCACCGCCGAAGCCCAACGCCTACGCCGTCCACGCCGTTGCTCGCCAGCTCCCTGGAGATCTACCCCAACCGACGACCATCCCTGACTCACCGGCCCGCCCCGGGGCGGGCCGATAGGCCACGGCTCGCCCGGCCGCAGTCTGGCCATCACACTGCGGCGTCAGGCGCCATCGCACGGAATACTGGAGCCCATGGACTACGCGGCGTATGACGAGCAGGAGCAGCGGCTGGTCGATGCGGTGATGGCCAAGTCGATCGCCGAGGAGGACTTGTGGATCGAGGTCGACCGCTTGAAGGCGCTGATCCCGACCGTGGAGCCGGCAGCAGATCGTCAGCGCGCCGAGGACAGCATGGAGTCGCTGGAGCGCGTGCTGAACCTCAAGGCCCCACCGATGTCGGACGAGATGGCCGCCGCGATCCGGGTCCAGTCGAAGGCCTTCCTCAGCAAGGGCACCCCCGACGAACGCATCGAACTCCTCAGGGCCGCCATGACCGAGATCGGCCGGATCGCCGCATCGATGGACGGGGCCGAGGCAAGCACCATCCGCCATCTCAACGAACCACTCGCGATGGACATCGAAGCGGTCCGCATCCACAACGACCCCACCCACCCCGGCTACCAAGGACACGCCGAATAGCAAGGACCGAAGAGCATGGTCGCGAGTCCCGCCGAACTGATGCAGGTCCAGGCGGATGTCGCTGTGGCGACGCTGCGCGCGCACCACTCGTCCTGGAACAAGCGGTACGAAGTACTCCCGCGGAGCGACGAGCTAGCGTCCGGTGTGACGTGGGACGGCACCATCCAGTACAACCCCATCGATGTCACCGAGCCTCTGCAGGAGATGTTCGATCGTGCCGAGCGGCAGCACGACGACGAGACACTGATGAGCTTCCGCGAAGCCCTGCGGATCGTCTTGCACGAGAACATCCACCTGATGGCCGGTCCAGGTACGTCGTTGACTTTCCCGCTCGACGCGTACGAAGGAAAAGCCCACAAAGTCTTCGAAGAGGGAGTCACCGAGCGAGCGACGCGGAACGAACTCACCAACTACATCGACGCACTCGAACTGGAACGGATCGCTCCCGGCATCAGAACGGCACCGACCCAGGGAGCGTACGCGGCCTATATTCCTGCCGTCGACGAGTTCGCTGCGGCCGTTGGCAAGAACGTCGGTCTGGAGCCTGCCGAGGTCGTGCATCGAATGGCGGTGGTGAACGCGACAGAGAAGTTCCCGGTCGCCGCGGAGCTGCTGTACGCGAAACATTTGAGCCAGCTGGTTCCCGAGGCGGCGAAGGCGGACGCTGTCGGCCGCATCGCCGAGGCCATGCATGGGCCGTTCGCCGCCATCCACGACTGCAACCCGAAGGACCCCTCCGACATTCGCATGTCCGGTATGGCGGGACGCGCCGCCTTCCGGAACGCGAGTGCGGAAGTCCGGCAGATCGCCGCGCATTGGTCGGGGAATCAGGAGCTTCGGCGGGCGCTTGACGCAGGTCTTGGAGCGAACGCGCCGCTTCATAAGCCGCAGCAGGATGGTCGGGCCGGCGATGGTTCGCGTGCCGAGGGTGGAGAGCCGGGGCAGCGGCCGAGTTGGAATGCTCAGTCTGTTGATCATCGACCGTCGGCCCCGGGGCCCTCGGGAACGTCCGCGGCCCGCGCAGATCGTCCGCGCAGGTTGTCGCGGGACTGACAGCAGCCGAGTGAGGGGCGCGGTTGGTGTGGGTACGGTGGCGGGCAGGTTGGTGTGGATGGGGACTGGAGGTTGTTGTGGAGTTTGTTGCTGAGGGCGTGGGGATTGCGGGCGGGTTGGTGGAGTTGCGGCGGGTGTTGCATCGGGAGCCTGAGGTGGGGCTGGTGTTGCCGCGGACTCAGCAGGTGGTGATGGATGCGTTGGCGGGGTTGCCGTTGGAGGTCAGCACCGGGCGTGAGGTCACGTCTGTCGTCGGAGTGCTGCGGGGTGGTTCGCCGGGGCCGACCGTGTTGTTGCGTGGGGACATGGACGCGTTGCCGGTGGTCGAAGAGACAGGGCTCGGGTATGCGGCGGAGAACGGCAACATGCATGCCTGCGGCCACGATCTGCACACGGCAGGGCTGGTTGGTGCGGCGCGGCTGCTGAGTGCCCATCGGGAAGAGCTGCACGGGAACGTGATCTTCATGTTCCAGCCCGGTGAGGAAGGGCTCGGCGGGGCCGGGTACATGCTGCGCGAAGGTCTGCTGGATGCGACCGGTGACAAGCCGATCGCGGCGTACGCACTGCATGTCTGGGCGCAGGCCGCGAAGGGGGTCTTCCAGTTCAGGCCGGGGACGATGATGGCGAGCTCGAACCAGTTGCACATCACCGTGTACGGCAAGGGCGGGCACGGGTCGATGCCGGCGACGACGGTCGACCCGGTGCCGGTGGTGGCGGAGATCGTGCTGGCGTTGCAGGCATACGTGACGCGGCGGGTCGATGTGTTCGACCCTGTGGTGGTCACCGTGACGCAACTCGAGGCGGGTGTCGCGATCAACGTCATCCCGAACTCGGCCCGCCTCGGTGCGACGGTACGGACGCTGTCCGACGCGATGCTCGAGCAGCTGACCCGCGACCTGCCCGCCCTCGCGGAACGGATCGCGGCCGCGCACGGCTGCACCGTCGACGCGCGGCTGAACCCGCAGTACCCGGTGACGGTGAACGATGCCGGGCGTACGGCGGAGACGACCGAGGTACTGACCGGGTTGTTCGGCGCGGAGCGGGTGGAGCGGTTGCGGAACCCGTTGATGGGCGCCGAGGACTTCTCGATGGTGCTGCGCGAGGTGCCGGGGACGTTCGCGATGATGGGTGCGCGGCCGGACGATGTGGCTGCGGGCGAGGCGCCGTCCAACCACTCGAGTGTCGTGCGGTTCGACGACGCGGTCCTCGGCGACAACGCTGCAGCGTTGGCTGAGCTGGCCGCCCGCCACTTGATACAAGCCTGAGCCCGCAAGTCACGGCAGGTTGGGGGAACGCGCGAGGTGGTCGTTGACTCGGGTCAGGAGGGTGAAGAGCTGAGCTCGTTCGTCCGCGGTCAGAGGCGCCGTGAGGTGGTTGTTGACCGCAGACAGGATGCGGTCGAGCTCAGCTAGCCGGGCTTCGCCGGCGGGGGTGATCGTTATGACGTTGCGGCGTTTGTCGGTCGGGTCCGGAGCGCGGTGGATCCAGCCGCCGTCCGACAGTTCGTTGAGTACGGCGACCAGGTCGCTCTTGTAGACGCGTGCCCGGCCGGCGACCGCTGCCTGGCTGGCCGGACCGAACTCGGCGAGTGCCGCGAGCACGACGAAGTGGTCCTTGTGGGCACCGATGGCGCGGAGTGCCTCGCTGGAAACGCGCTGCGTCTGGGCCGCGGTCATCCCGACGAGGCGGGACAGCTGCGCCTTCACCCGCTCGGGCGTCCGGTCACCGTGATCGAACCGCAGGTCGTCGTCCATGGACGCAGCGTACGCCTATTGCGTTAGTCGGACTAACGATCTACATTCATTGGAGGCGCCAATGTTAGTCCGCCTAACCATTAAGGAGTCCGACCATGACCGACCTCCGCGAACTCATCGACCGCAGCGAGCTCGCCGAGCTGGTCGCCCGGCACAGCCTGTGGATCGACGAACTGCGGTACGACGAGAGCGAGCAACTGTTCACCGACGACATCGCCGTGACGTCGCTCCGGGGCGAGGCCACCGGCGTCGAGGCGCTCGTCCAGCTCGCCCGCAAGGGCCACGACACCTACGTCGGTACCCTGCACAACAAGTCCAACCTGATGATCGCGATCGACGGCGACACCGCGACCGTGCGGGCGAACGACATCGCGGTGCTCGTCCGCCACGACATGACCGAGGAGATCGCTGCCGCGATTCACTACTACCGGGCGCGGCGTACGTCCGAAGGCTGGCGCTTCGACCGGCTGGAGATCGTTCCGCAGTCGCTCACTGCCCCGCTGGAGCGCGCCATCTAGAACGAGGACCTGTGGCTGGTCGATCCGCCAGAAAGCGACCAGCCACAGGGATTCAGGACGACGAGATGCCGACCGTGTAGGCGCCGCGGCTGCCGTAGGTGGAGTACCCCGTGTTCAGCGGGTCGCCGTACCCGACGTTGTCGATCCGCAGGTAGTACGTACCCGGCTGGAGGGCGCCGCTAACACTCGCGCCGAGGCCCGTCGGCGTCCCGGCGTCGCTCTGGCCGGAGGCCGGGTCGTTGGAGGCAACGACTGCTCCGGAACCGTCCAGCAGGTCCAGCTTGATGTCCAGGTTGCCGCCGACCGCGGCGGGGCTCGCCGTCGCGGAGTAGTTGCCCGCAGCACTCACATCGACGCGGTAGACGTCGGTGTCGTCCTCGGCCGCGATGATCCCGGACACCGGTGTACCGACCGTCAGCGCGGCCGCGTCGGCGGTCGTGTCGCCTGCCTCGTCGGCGCGGAGTGCGAGGCCGTGGGTGCCGACGACCGCGAAGTCGTCTTCCTTGTTGTTCGCGTCGGCGTACTCGCCCTTGCTCCACTGGCTGATCCCGCGGTAGTACCCGACGCCCATGATCGGCGCCCAAGCGCCGTGGCCCTGGTAGTACCCGACCGTCGACGTCCCGTCGTGGGACAGCCCGACGTTGTGCCCGGCCTCGTGCGACGCCGCCTCGGCCAGGTTCTTCGCACCGGTGCCGACGCCCTTCGTGAACACCAGCGCCGGCTGGTAGTACGCGTGTTGCGAGGAGTTGTCGTACACGCCGACGTACGCCACGCCGCCGCAACCGCAGCCGGACTGGTACCAGGTGTCCGGGTCGATCAGCACCCGCGTGCCGTACTGCTGGTCCGACGCGCTCGACCGCTCGATCGCCGCCGGATCCGGCTCCTGCGTCGTCACGTCCACGTCGAACGGCGCGTAGTCCTCGGCCACCCTGGCCCAGACCTCGTGTACGACGTCCTGCTCCGCCGTACTGAAGCTGCTCGGATCGCCGTCCGTGTCGTACGCCGACACGTTGACCGGGTCGACACCCTTCGACGCGTTCCACGCCGTACCGGTGATCGTGTGTCCGGTGAAGTCGAGGTAGATGACCCGGTTCGAGCCGGGCTTGCTGTGCAGCTCGAACGCCGGACCGGTGGCAGCAGCGACCGCGGTCTTCGCCCAGCGCGGGGAGGCGACCGCGTCGGCCGTCCGCTCGGTGGTCGTGGCGACCGGCTCGCGGTAGAACAGCCGGCCGGCGTGGTCCAGCCAGGCCGTCTTGTCGCTGGCCAGGATCTGCCGGAGGTGGTCGGTGGTCAGCTTGTTCTGCGCGGCCACCTCGTCGAGCCGGGACTGGACGCGGCCGAGCGCGGTCCGGCCCGGCAACTCCTGGCCGAGGAGCTGGTCGATGGGAGGCGCGGGCTGCTTGGCGTCGGCCTGGTTACCCAGCGCGACGGCCACGGCTCCGAAGACGACGGTGCCGGCGACAGCGAGTGCACCGATCCGGCGGCGATGCAGGGGGCGGGTTGGCATGGGGCGGGAACTCCTCAGGTACTCCGGCGTGCCTCACTTGACATCCTCACGAGCGGTGTACGCGAACGCACTGTGCGTAGCCTGCCCGAAGGTCCCTGCCGCTGTATAGATTCGTCTCGGGATTTAACGCCGACTTGGGAGGCTCTCGATGCGTTTCATGATGATCTTCAAGGCCAATCCGGAATCCGAGGCTGGGCAGCCGCCGACCGAGGCCGCGCTGACCGCGATGGGCCTGGTGATGGCCGAGATGGCGGAGAAGGGCGTGCTGCTGGCGGGGGACGGGCTGTTGCCGAGCTCGCACGGCTTCCGGTTGCAGCTCGACGAGGGGAACCGCCGCGTGGTCGACGGTCCGTTCGCCGAGACCAAGGAACTGATCGCCGGGTTCTGCCTGATCGAGGTGGCCTCCCGGGCGGAGGCGGAGGAATGGGGCTGGCGGTGTATCGCCGCGGACGCCCTCGGCGCCGGCGATCCGCGGAGCTCCGGCCAGCTGGAGATCCGGCCGATCCCGCCGGCCGACTACTTCGGCGACAACTACACCGAGGAGGCCCAGCACCGGAACGTGGAAACCTTCCAGAAGGCCGCGGAGAACCTTCAGAAGAGCAGCACCTGACGGATCGACGTACCGGCGGCGAGGTCGTCGAACGCCTCGTTGAGGTCGTCGAGTCCGACGGTGGCGGTGAGCAGCCGGTCGACCGGTAGCCGGCCGGCTTGGTAGAGCGCAACGTACCGGGGGATGTCGCGGGACGGGACCGACGAGCCGAGGTAGGAGCCTTTCACGGTGCGTTCCTCGGCGACGAGGCTGACCGCCGGCACGCTGAAGGACTGCGACGGGTGCGGGAGACCGACTGTGATCGTGGTCCCGCCGCGGCGGGTTGCGGCGTACGCCTGCTCCAGGACCTTGGCGCTGCCGACTGTCTCGAAGGCGTACTCCGCGCCGCCGGATGTTGCTTCCCGGACCTGGTCGACGGCGTCCGGGGCGCGGGCGTCGATCGCTGCCGTTGCGCCGAGCTCGCGGGCCAGTTGGAGTTTGGCGGGTACGACGTCGACGGCGACGATCGGGTGGGCGCCGACGAGCACCGCGCCGAGGAGGGCAGAGAGACCGACGCCGCCAAGGCCGAAGACTGCTGTACTGCGGCCTGCACGCAGTCGCGCTGTGTTCACTACCGCGCCGACGCCGGTGAGGACTGCGCAGCCGAAGAGTGCGGCGATCTGTGGCGGGAGGGTCGGGTCGATCTTCACCGCCGAACGTGCCGAGATCACGGCATGATCCGCAAACCCGGAGATGCCCAGATGGTGGTGGATGACATCCGCCTTCTGGTCGGTCAGGCGGTGAGATCCGGTGAGGAGGGTGCCGCTGGTGTTGGCGGTGGCGCCTGGTTCGCAGAGGGCGGGGCGTCCGGAGGTGCACGGGCCGCAGGTGCCACACGCGGGGACGAAGGCGCAGGCGACCACGTCACCGGGGGTGAAACCGGGGGCCTCGGAATGGATCACCTCGCCGGTGGCCTCGTGGCCGAGCAGCATCGGCATCACGCGTGGGCGCGAACCGTCGATCACCGACAGGTCCGAGTGGCACAGCCCGGCGGCCCGGATCCGGACCAGCAACTCCCCCGGCCCCGGCGGCGCGAGCTCGACCTCCTCCACCCGCAACGGCCGCGACTCGGCGTACGGCGCCGCCAACCCCATCTCCCGCAGAACCGCACCTTTCACGATCATGGGGTGATCCCTTCCAGGGCGGTGCGGATGAGGGCCGGGACTGGGACCGGGCGGCGGTTGGTGCGGTCCACGAAGACGTGGACGAAGCGGCCGGTGGCGGCGGGATGGCTGGAGTCCTCGCGGAACAGCGCGATCTCGTAGCGCACGCTGGAGTTGCCGAGTTGGGCGCAGCGAAGCCCGGCGTCGACCACCCCCGGGAAATCCAGCGGCTGCTTGAACGTGCACTGCGAGTCCACGCACAACCCGATCACCTCGCCGCCGTGGATGTCGAGCCCGCCGGAGCGGATCAGGAAATCGTTGATGACGGTGTCGAAGAAGCTGTAGTACTCGACGTTGTTGACGTGCCCGTAGACGTCGTTGTCCTTCCACCGCAGCGTGATCGCCAGGTGGTGCGGATACGCAGCGCGCTCGTGCGATTCAGCCATGAACATCCCATCCGCGCTGCGGCTCGGAACCGGCAACCATCGTAACTGGTGCGTCCGGCAATGGCCTTGAGAGAGGCTTGAATTGAGCATGCGCTTCGTACTGATCCCCGGTGCCGCGAGTACGTCCTGGCACTGGCATCGCGTCACTGCCGAGCTTCGTTCCCGCGGGTACGACGTGATCCCGGTCGACCTGCCCTGCGACGACCCGTCGGCGGGGTTGCCGCAGTACGTCGACACGGTGGTGAACGCCGTACCGGGCGACGAGGAGGTCGTGCTGGTGGCGCACTCGCTCGGTGGCTTCACCGGCACACTGGCGTGCGAGCGGCTGCCGGTTCGCGAGTTCGTGCTGGTCGCCGCGATGGTGCCCGCGCCCGGCGAGCGGATCGCCGACTGGTGGGGCAACACCGGGTACGACTGGGTCGACGGTGACGTGGACGCGTTCTTTCATGATCTGCCGCCGGAGTTCGCGGCCGAGGCGCGCCGGCAGTTGCGGACGCAGTCGGACAGGCCGATGAACGACCCGTGTGCGTTTGAGGACTGGCCGGACGTGCCGACGCGAGCGGTGATCGCGCGGGACGACCTGCTGTTTCCTGCCGAATTCCTGCGGCGGGTGACGCAGGAGCGGCTCGGGTTCGCTCCGGACGAAGTACCTGGTGCGCACTTCCCGATGCTGGGCCGGCCCGCGGCCGTGGTGGACTATCTCCTCAGGGGTGCCGCGAGCTAGTCCTTCCAGAGTCCGACGCGGTTGGCGTAGGCCGGAGGTTCTCGACAGGCTCGGCGGTTACAGTGCAGGCGTGCGGTTCATCCGGGATCTGTGGACGTTGTTGCAGCGGCGTGATTTCCGGCGGTTGTTCGCGGTTCGGTTGACGTCGCAGTGCGGCGACGGGGTGTTCCAGGTCGCGCTGGCGTCGTACGTGCTGTTCTCGCCCGAGCGGGCGCCGGACGCGGCCGCGATCGCCGGGCTGTTCGCGGTGTCGCTGCTGCCGTACTCGATCCTCGGCCCGTTCACCGGCGTACTGCTGGATCGCTGGTCGCGCCGCCAGATCCTGTTCGGCGCGAACCTGACCCGTGCGGTCCTCGTGATCGGCGTCGGCGCACTCGTCGCGGTCGGCAACGCGGGCGTTCCGTTCTACCTCGCCGTACTGCTCACCCTCGGCGTCAACCGCTTCCTGCTCTCCGGCCTCTCCGCCGGCCTCCCGCACGTCGTCGAACGCGACGAACTGGTGATGGCCAACGCGGTCACGCCCACTTCCGGTACGGCGGCCTTCCTGGTCGGCGGCGGGATCGGCGCCGGGGTGAAGCTGCTGGTCGACTCGGACCTCACCGTGCTCGGGCTGACCGTGGTCGTCTACACCGCCGCCGCCCTCATCGCCCTCCGGCTCCGCCGCGACCAACTCGGCCCCGACCTGAGCGGCGACGAGCCCGGCATCGTCGAAGCGCTCCGTACGATCGCGACCGGCCTGGTCGACGGCGGCCGGCACCTCCGCGAACGCCGGCAGCCCGCGCTCGGTCTCGCCGCGATCGGTTCGCTGCGGTTCTTCTTCGGGCTGATGACGGTCGCAATGGTCCTGCTCTACCGCAACTACTTCTACGGACCCGGGCAGCTCGACCAGGCGTTCGGCGCGCTCGCGATCGCGACCGGGGCCGTCGGCGCCGGTCTGTTCGTCGCCGCACTGGTCACGCCGTGGGGCACCCGGGTGATGTCGCTGCGCCGGTGGATCACCTGGCTGTTCGTCGGCGCCGCGGTCGTGAGCGCCGTACCGATCGGGTTCTACACCAGGCCCGCGCTGGTGATCGGCGGGTTCCTCACCGGATTCTGCGTGCAGGGCATCAAGATCAGCGTCGACACCCTCGTCCAGACGGGTGTCGACGATGCGTACCGCGGCCGGGTGTTCGCGCTGTACGACATGATCTTCAACGTCGGGCAGGTCTCCGCGGCCGCGCTCGGCGCGGCGATCCTGCCCGACAGCGGGAAGTCGTACCCGGTACTCGCGCTCGTCGTGGTCGGTTACGCGCTCACCGCTTTGCTGTACTCACGTGCCTCGCAGCGCGGTGATCGGCTGGATGGCGGAGGCCTTCCAGGCGGGGTACGTACCGGCGACCAGACCGATGAACGCACCGAGCAGGGGTGAACCGAACGCCAGCCGGTTGTCGAGGATCGGGGTCCAGTCGCGGATCCAGGACACGCTGACGGTCAGGATCACGCCGACCGCCGTACCGAGCAGTCCGCCGAGGAAACCTACGATCACGCTCTCGACCAGGAACTGCACGGCGATGTGTCTTCGCGCGGCGCCGAGGGCTCGGCGGAGGCCGATCTCCGAGACGCGTTCCAGTACCGACAGCAGGGTCACGTTGGCGATGCCGAGGCCGCCGACCAGGAGCGCGACCGCGCCCAGCAACAGGAACAGGGCGTTCAGGTCGGACTCGACGCCTTTCCGTACGGCGCCCTGCTTGGGCGGAGCGTCGACGCTCAGGGTGCTCGGGTCGTTCGGCTGGATCGCGATCGGGGCCTGCTCGGCGATCAGTTGCGCGGCACCGACGGCGGTGCGGATCTCTACCGCGTCGGGTGACTGGAGGTTGTAGGCCTCGCGTGCGGTGCCGTTCGGCATGATCACCGCGTCGCTCAGCTCGGCGCGGCCGCTGACCGAGTCGAGGATGCCGATCACGGTGTACGGCACGGCGCCGATGAACACTGCCGGTTGTGAGTCGACGCGGTTGATGCCGAGGCGTTCGGCGGCATGCTTGCCGAGGACAACCACTTTGTCGGCGCGCCGGTCGTGGCCGTCGTCGAAGAACCTGCCGGTCTTGAGCACCGCGCGTACGGCGTCCCAGAGGCCGGCGGATCCGGCCATCACCGGGAGCGCCTTGCCGGCACCGCTGTCCAGGCCGGTCACGTTCTGCACCAGGTCGTCCCCGATCTGCAGGTTGCTGACCGTGCCGACCGCGTCGACGCCGTTCAGCCGTTGGATCCGGTCCGGCGCATCCCACGGCAGTTGCGTCGCCGCCTCCCCCTGCTGCCCGCCTTTGTCATCCGGCGACACCACCACCCGCGTCGCCGCCGCCAGGTCGAACCGCTGCGTGATCTGCCCGGCCGCAGTCTGTCCCAACCCCACAGTCCCCACCAGGGCAGCAACCCCAAGCACGGTGCCGAGCGTGGTGAGAATCAACCGCGTAGGACGAGCAGCTACACCCGCGAGCGCCTCGTCGAGCAGATCCCGCACGGCGGGACGAGACCTCCGCGGAGACCGCCCTGGCTCTGACGGGTTGGGCGACCCACGCCGGACGAGCCGCGCGAGGGCGACCCGCGGCCGCCTCCGGCGCCGCTGCGACGTGGACGGCCCGCCGGTCGGGTCCGGGGGGCCTGATTGGGTTACCACTGGAGGGTTCCGTCGACGATGCGGACCTGGCGTTGGGAGCGGCGGCTGACGTAGTCGTCGTGGGTGATCACCGCGAGCGTCATCCCCTCGCCGTGCAGTTCGTCGAACACCTGAAGGATCGCCTCCGCGTTCTTGCTGTCCAGGTTGCCGGTCGGCTCGTCCGCCAGCAGCAGGCTCGGTTCCGCGACCAGCGCCCGGGCGATCGCCACCCGCTGCCGTTCACCACCCGAGAGCGTGGTCGGCGCGAACTCCATCCGGTGCGCCAGCCCGACCCGCTCCAGCGCGACCCGGGCCCGGGCGAGCCGCTCCCGCCGCGGCACCCCGACGTACACCATCGAGAGCGCGACGTTCTCCAGCACGGTCCGATGGTCGAGCAGATGGAACGACTGGAACACGAACCCGATCCGCTGCCCGCGCAGTACGGCCCGCCGCCGCTCCCGCAGGCTCATCGTGTCGACGCCGTCCAGCCGGTACACCCCATCCGTTGGGTTGTCCAACAACCCGAGCAGGTGCAGCAACGTCGACTTCCCGGACCCGGACGGCCCCACGATCGACAGGTACTCCCCCTGCCCGATGGTCAGGTCGATCCCCGTGATCGCCCGTACTTCGGGCGGCCCCGGGAAGAACCGCCGTACCCCGATCATCTCGACCACCGGCGCCGCGGTACTCACTTCCCCACCACCACTTGGTCGCCCTCACTCAGCTGCGCGTCGCCCTTCGGCGTCACCTGCGCGAACCCGTCCGCGGACAGCCCGACCGATACCGGAACCAGCTCGACCTTCCCGTTCCGCAGTACCTCGACCCGCGACGCACCGTCCGACCCGGACGACAACGCAGCCACCGGAACGGCGAGCACCTTGCCGCTCGTGCTCTTCACCGGGATCGTCACCCGCACGTTCGCGTCCCGCAGCAGCGCCAACTGGCTGCCGGTCAGCGCGTTGGGCGCGACCACCACGTCGTACTGGGTCCCGTTCTTCGTCACCCGCAGGACCTTCGACGCGACCGACGTACCGTCGCTGAGCTCGAGCGCTGCCGCCATCCCCGCCTTCAGCCGCTGCGCGGTCTCCGCGTCGACCTTGAGCGTGACGACCAGCGACGCGCCGCTCGCCGACATCACCACGCCGTTGACGGTCCCACCGCGCTCCACCTTCACGTCGTCGACCCGGCGCGGGAGTGTCTTCACGTAGACGACCTCCGACACCGGCAACGGCGTACCGGCCTTGAACTCGGCGTCGGAGCGCGCCTGCTGGGCGTCCGACAGGTTCTGCTGGGCGTCGTCGACCGCACCTTGCTGTACGGAGGTGTCTTTCGCCTTGGCATCCTTCGCCGCCTTCAGCTGCGACTGCGCCTGCCGGAGCTGCTTCTTCGCCGCGTCCACCTGTTTCTTCGCCTGGTCGACCGCCTGAGTCAGCCGATCCTCCGGCGCGGGAGCGTCGTACCCGGCGTTCGCGTAGAGCTTTTCCACCGCGGCCGACGTGGACAGCGTGTACTGGTCGTCGACGGTCCCCGGGTTGTACCCGAGCCGCTCGAGCGTCTGCTCCAGCTGCAGCACGTCCGGCCCCTTGCTCCCCGGCGACAGCGTGCGATACATCGGCAGTACGCCGGCCAGCCCGATCACCGGCCGCCCGGTGATCTCCAGCAGCGCCTTGCCCTCGGTGATCGACGAGCCGACCGTCGGGACCTTGCCCGTGACGATCGGCGGCGTGGTCAGACCGGCGGTCTCGACCCGGATGTTCACCGCCCCGTCGAACGACGCGTCACCACGCCCGACCACCTTGCTCGACAGCAGCTTCTTCGCCACCGGCACGGTGATCTGGGACGCGGCCGGCGGGGCGGTCTTCGCGGCGGCGTCCTCCGGCGAGCTGATCCGGCTGCCCGCTGCCACCCCGATCCCGAGCGAGACCACAGCCACCCCGGCCACGCTGACCAGCACCCGGCGGCGGGACTTGGGCGAAGCGGTCACCGGTTCGCCGTCTCGTTGCGGTACGCCTCGAGCTCGGCCTTGTGCTGGTCGACGAACTCCTTCTCCTGCTCGTACTGCACCTTCTTGTACGAGTCGTCGTACCCGTGGGCCTTGCACTTCTGGTCCGCGACCGCGAGCTCGATCTCCCGCTTGCGGAGATCGGCCAGCTTCGCGGAGTCGACCTTGTCGAACGACGGCGGACCGGTGACCGTCTTCGCCGGGCCACCCTTGGCCGGCGGCTGGTTGCCGGTGAGCGCGTCGAGCTTCTGCTGCACCTCGTCCCGCGGGTCGGAGACCTTCTTGTACCCGGCGTGCCCGGCGTTGGCCATGCAGTCGGACCAGGCGCTCGTCGCGTCCACCACCCGCTGGTCGGAGTCGATCCGCTTCTGCAGCGCCTGGATGTCCTTGAACAGGCTGTCGAACTTCTTGAAGTCGATGTTGCCCTTGGTGTCGCCGTACACCTGCTTCACCGCCTTGCCGCGGCACCCGAGGTCCATCTGGCCGCTCGAGCTCGGCCCTCCGCCTTGGATCACGACCGTGCCGTTCCCGTTGGCGTTGGGTCCGTTCAGCGCCTTGTCGTACGCCTTCTGCGCGGTCGGCGAGAGCCCCTTGCGGATCTTCGTGTTCGGGTTGCCGCCGTCGTCCGCGGCCTTCGACCAGTCGATCGTGCTGACGCCGTACCCGTACTGTTCGGCGAACTTGTCCGGCGGCAGGTTGAACGCGTCGCTGAACTTGCCCTTCGCCTGCTGCTCCGGCGGTACGGCGACGTACTCGAAACCGGCGTCCTTCATACACGCGACGGTGGCGTCCTCGACCTTCCGCTGCTTGGCGAGATCCTCGTCGCTCGGCTGCTGCGCACCGCCCGCCCGGGTCGCGATCCGGAAGGAGCCGCCGCCCCCGGACGAGCTGACGAAGCCCTCGCCCATGTACTCCGCGAGCGGACTCTTGCCGCTGTTCTGATCGGACGCGACCGGCGCCTTGCCGTTGCCACAGGCAGCCAACGCGAGGACCGCCACCAGGGCGAGTGCTGTTTTGCTCTTCATGGCGGTCGAGCGTGCCGCCCGGGTGGTGAAGAACCTGTGAAGGACCGGTATGCACCCGATGCTCTCAGCCGATCTTCATCGGATTCTCATCAACTTCGGGGACATTGATCGGTATGCCGGCGCGGATCCTGGTCGCGGAAGACGACCTCAAGCAGGCCGAGCTGATCCGGCGGTACCTCGAACGTGAAGGGCACCTGACCGTCGTCGTGCACGACGGGCGGGAGGCCATCGACGAGGCCCGCCGGCGCAGCCCGGACCTGCTGGTACTCGACGTGATGATGCCGAAGGTCGACGGCCTGGACGTCTGCCGCGTACTGCGCGCGGATGGCCCAGGTGGTTCAGGGGTACCGATCATCATGCTGACCGCCCGCTCCACCGAGGACGACCTGCTGCTCGGGCTCGACCTCGGCGCGGACGACTACCTGACCAAGCCGTACAACCCGCGCGAACTGGTCGCCCGGGTCCGGACGGTGCTGCGACGTACCCGGATCCGCTCCGAGGGCGAGGTGTACCGGATCGGCGAACTGGAGGTCGACCCGTCCCGGCACGAGGTCCGGCTGGCCGGCAAGCTGATCGAGCTGACGCCGGCCGAGTTCAAGATCCTCGCCTGCCTGGCCGCCTCGCCGGGGCGGGCGTTCTCGCGTCAGCAGCTGCTGGAGCACGCGTTCGGCTTCGACCACTACGTGTTCGACCGGACCGTCGACGTCCACGTGATGAACCTGCGGAAGAAGATCGAGCTGTCGCCGGGCGCTCCGACGTACCTGCGGACCGTGTACGGCGTGGGCTACAAGCTGTCCGACAACCAGGAGGCGACCCATGCGTCGTAGCGTGCTGGTCCGCTTCCTCGGGTTGTCGCTCGCGGTGGCGCTCGGGGCGGTGATCGCCACGGCGCTGATCGCGACGTACAGCACGACAGAGAAGCTGCAGGGCGAGATCGACGCGAACACCGGCCAGTTGCAGGTCGACGGCGAGATCTACGGCGAGCTGTCGAAGTACGCCTCCGACCATCCGACCTGGTCGGGGGTGGACAAAGTCGTGCACGACCTGGCCGACCGGCTCGGCCGGCGGGTCGCGGTCAGCACCGAGGACGGGTCGGTGATCGCGGACTCGGCCCGGATGCTCGGCGCCGCACCCGAACTCCCTTCGGTGCCTGCGGCAACCATCGACGCGCGCGGCGGCGGGATGGGGAAGATGGGCGGCACGATGACCGTCTATCAGGCGCGCAAGAGCGCGACGGTAGTGAGCGGATTCGCAGCCACCGCGGCGACCGGTCCGCCGTTCATCGCCTATCCGGACTGGGGCATGACCGACGACGAACTGAAGCAGCGGAACCAGCTCGCGAAGCAGGCAGTGGACTGCTACGCCACGAAGGGCAAGTCGGCGAGCGTGGCGCAGGTCGACGGCACCGTCCCGCAGGTGATGATCGAGTCGACCCAGTCGATCGCCGGTATCCGGGTGAACGCCGGCACGCCGGCCAAGGGCGAGTGCCTGCCGCCCGGCCTGACCGCGCCGAGCGCGAAGGCGAAAATCGTCAACGACGACGAGGTACGCCGCTCCACCGGATGCCTCGACGCCGCCGGGATCAAGTACAAGATCAACGACTACTTCGGTCTGCGAGCCGTCGAGCCGATCGCGAACACCGAGGTCACCGAGACGTTCGCGAACTGTGTCAGCCAGGCCCGCGTCCAGGCGTTGACGCCGTACGTCGCTCCGCCGGCGAAGCTGTATCTCGGGGCGAAGAGCACGTTCAACGTGTTCGCCGGCGAGGGACTGCTGCGTACGGCGGCCACCGCGCTCGGGGTACTGCTGATCGCGGCGCTGGTGATGCTGTTCGCGGGCCGACGGTTGGTGCGACCAATCGTCGCGCTGACCGGAGCGACGCAGCGGATGCGGAACGGCGACCACGCGGCGCGGGTCCCGGTCAGCGGGAAGGACGAGGTGTCGCGGCTGGGTCACGCGTTCAACGACATGGCCGAGGCGATCCAGCGCCACGACTTCCAGCGCAAGGCGATGGTCAGCGACGTCGCGCACGAACTACGGACACCGCTCGCGAACATCAAGGGCTACCTGGTCGCATCCGAGGACGGCGTCGTACCGCTCGACGGCGCGCTCGTCACCTCCCTCCTCGAGGAAACCGCACTCCTCGAACACCTGGTCGCCGACCTCCAGGATCTGGCGCTCGCCGACGCCGGCATGCTCCGCCTGCACCCGGCTTCTCGTGACCTGACCGAGCTCGCGCAGCAGGTCGTGCTGGCCCACCAACCCGAAGCCGAATCGGCCGGCGTCACCCTCATCTCCACAACGTCTGCACCCGCACCCGCAGTCGTCGACAGCGCGCGCATTCGTCAGGCTCTGGGGAACCTGGTCTCGAATGCCATCAGGTACACACGGCCCGGCGGCCAGGTCCTGGTCGGCGTACGCTCCGTCGACGACGGCTACAACCTCACCGTCACCGACAACGGCACCGGCATCGCGCAGGAGCACCTACCGCACCTCTTCGACCGCTTCTACCGCGCCGACGTCTCCCGAACCCGCACCACCGGCGGCAGTGGCCTCGGCCTCGCCATCACCAAACACCTGACCGAAGCCCACGGCGGCCGAATCACCGTCACCAGCCGCGCAGGCGCCGGATCAACCTTCACGATCTGGCTCCCCGCAGCCTCCGGCTGAAGCACGCTTCCGGGCAACCCTAGACTCGGAGACATGGCGGCGCGGAAGGCTCGGGTGGCGGATGTGCACGAGGTCGCCGCGGGCATGCCGCACGTCACCAAGTGGGAGCGGGACGACGGGACGGACCGCCCCGTCTACCAGGTCGGCGGCAAGTCGTTCGTCTTCTTCCGCACGCCCCGCCCCGACGCGGTCGACCCACTCACCGGCGAGAAGTACGACGACGTGATCATGATCTGGGTCGAATCCGAGTCCGAAAAACTGGCCCTCCTCGCCGACGACACCACCCCGTTCTTCACCACCCCTCACTTCGACGGCCACCCCTCCATCCTCATCCGAGCCCGAGACCTGAGCGCCCTCACCAAACAAGAACTGACCGAACTGATCCAAGACGCCTGGCTCTCCCGAGCCTCCCCCCGCCGAGCCACCACCTGGCTCCACGAAAACCGCCTGAGCTGAGCTAGTGCCCAACGGTGTAGAACTCAGCCAACCGCTGGACCGCCTGCGCTTTGGTCATGGCGCGCACGTCGGCCTCGGGGATGTGTGCGTCGACCACCAGCGCCCTGACAACTCCCGCCGGGATCGCCTCGGCCGGAGACTCGGGCCCCTGCCGGTCCGGGAGCACCTTGACGTCAACGCAGGCCCAGAACTCGTCGCCCGTCACGGCGAGCTGGTCCCGCAGGATGTGCGCCCAGATCGACGGGCCGTAGTCGGTGCGATCGACGGGGTGGCTGATCCGCGTGTACAGGATGCGGCCATCCGGCAACGGGAGTTCGTAGTTGACGTGGTGGCTGCCTCGTCTGCCGTCAGCGCGTCGGCGTTCGGTCCAGCCTTCGACCAGGCAGAAGCTCTGGTGGTCTGTTCGGGTTGCCGGGCGACGTTGTTCGCTCACGGTGTGCCTCAGGCCAGCAGCCAGGCGTGGAGTTGCTCGTCCAAAGACAGCGCAACGATCTGAACGAGTCCCCAGTTCTCGGCGTGGTTGGGTGCCAGCCGCAGGTGGTCGACCCACTCTTCGGCGTACGCACGGAGCGCGTCGACCATCTCCTCCGCCGCCTCGTCAAGGTCCGCCCCGTCGGCGGCGACCGGAAGCCCCGGGATCATGATCGACCAGCCGTCGTTCTCCGCGACCACCTGGGCGCCGGAGGGATGAACGCTGGTGAGAAAGTGCACCAGTCGATCCGCATCCACCGCCGCCACCCGCCGCGCGTCCCGCGTCACCGTCGCCGGACGCCCGTCATCGGCGGCATCCAAAATGTCCTTGAAGTGCTCGCGCGCCTCGCGAACACTCCGATAGTCAACTTGCGAACTCATCGCACCCTCCATCCCGTGTACACAGCGTACACGGTGCACACATCATCCCCAACCGACAGTCCACAGCACAAGAAGCCGCCGCCACCGTCCGGTCAGTGAGGAGACAGGGAGCGGGCGGTTTCTAGGAGGCTGGTGCCGGTGGGGAGGGTGGCGATTATGGGGGTGTCGAGGCCGTTTTCGAGGTAGCGGTTGATGTGGGTGCGGCATTCGGCGGGAGTGCCGTGGACTATCAGGGCGTCGATGAGGGATTCGGGGATCGCGGCCATGGCGGCGTTGCGGTCGCCGGCGGACCAGGCTTCGCGCATTGGTTGCATGGCGTCGGCGCGGCCGAGCCAATCGTGGAAGGCGGCGTAGCCGGGGACGGTGAGGTAGGTCGCGATCAGGTAGCGGCCGATGTTGCGGGCCATCTCGGCGTCCTCGGTGACGCAGACGAAGATCCGGGCGGCGAGTTCCTTGTCGGGGCCGAGTTCCGCGCGGACCCGGCGTACGTCGTCCGCCGACAGCCAGTTGGTGATCGCGCCGTCGGCCTCCCGGGCAGCGAGCCGCAGCATCTGTGGACGCAGCGCGGCGAGCATGATCGACGGCGGTACGTCGGGCGCCTTCTCCAGCCGGAACCGGTTGATCGTGAAGCTGTCGAACTCCCCGTCGACCTTCTCCCCCGCGAACGCCTGCCGCAGGAACCGCAGTACGTCGCGGGTCCGCGCCAGCGGCGGGTCGTACGCGATCCCGTTCCACCCGGTCACGATCGTCTCCGAGGACGCCCCGATCCCGAGCACGAACCGCCCGGGCGCGAGGTCCGCCAGCGCCGCGGCACTCATCGCGAGCGCAGCCGGTCCGCGCGTGTGCACCGGTACGACGGCCGTCCCCAACCGCAGCGACGAGTCCCACTCGGATGCGAGCACCAGCGGCGTGAACGCGTCCGCGCCCGCCACCTCCGCGGACCACAGGTCCGTGTACCCCAACGAGTACAGCTCCGAGATCAGCGCCCGATGGTCACGCAGCGGTACGCCGGTCAGCGGAACGGTCAGTCCCCACCGCATTCAGATCAGCCTCTTCAGCAACGGCAGCGGCGCCACCCGCATCACCTGGGCCAACGGCCACCACGGCCGCGCCGGCACGCACGCCTTCGCCTTCTCCGCCTCGATCGCGGCCACCATCGCCCGCACGCCCGGCTCGGTGTCGACGATGAACGGCGCGTGTTCGACCCGGTCGTTCATCTCCGACCGGATGTACCCGGGGTAGATCGTGCTGACCTTGATCGGCTTGCCGAGCAGCTCCAGCCGCAGGCCCTCACCCAGCGAGGCGAGCCCGGCCTTCGTCGCGGCGTACGTCGTGACCGTCTTCGGGAAGCCGCGCAGCGCGGAGATCGAGGCAATCAGTACGAGGTGCCCGGCGTTCCGCGCCCGGAACAGCTCGAGCGCCGCCTCCGCCTGGGCGAGCGCACCGACGAAGTTCGTGAGCGCGGTCTCCCGGTTCGCGTCGAACCGTCCGGTGCCGAGCGGCGCGCCCTTGCCGAGGCCGGCGTTCACCACGATCCGGTCCAGCGGCAGCTCGGCGTCGATCGCGCGGAACACCTCGAACACCTGGTCGTGGTCAGTCACATCCAGGCTGTGGATAACCACCTTTGCCTGTGGATAACTCTCGGCGAGCTCGTCCCGGAGCGCTTCCAGGCGATCCGTACGCCGGGCGGTCAGCGCGAGCCCGTGGCCCTTCGCGGCGAACTGCCGCGCCATCTCCGCACCGAGGCCGGAACTGGCGCCGGTGATCAGGAGGTTCCGTCGCATCGAGGGAGTCCTATCTGTGAGTGAGCAGGTCCGCACCGAGGTGGACGTGCTCGTTGTAGCTCACCACAGTCAGCCCGCCGCGCCCGGACACGACCTTCGTGATCCCGGTGTTGATCGTCACCGGGTTCAGCTTTGTCCACAGGTCGTCACCGCCGGACAGCAGCCGGCTCACCACGGCCGCGATCGGCCCGCCGGACGTGAAGACGAGCGCCGTCTCGCCCTTGCCGAGCCGCCCGGCAGTACGCCGTACCGCCGCCTCCGACCGGTCGCAGAACGCCTGGAACGGCTCGGTGTACCCGTCGCCGCCGTCGATCCAGCGCTGGGTCGCGGCCGTGAACATCTCCTGGAACGCCCGCTTCGGGTTCCCGCTGCGCGCCAGGTCGGCCACCATCACCGTGTGCCGTTTGTACGCCGGCTTGTGGGCGACGAGCAACTCCTGGAAATCGAACTCGTCGTACCCCGGATCCACCTCCGGGATGAATCCGGCGAGCGTCGCCGTCTGCTGATGCCGGCGCATCGAACCCGAGACGACAACGTCCGCCCGGACATCACTCAACGTCGACGCAAGCCGGGCGGCCTGCTGCTCGCCGAGCGGTGACAGCTTGTCGTAGTCACGGGCACCGAACGACGCCTGCGCGTGCCGGATCAGGTAGATGACCGACATCTACGCCTGCCGGACGATTCGGCGGCAGCGCCGCTCGAGCAGGTTGACCGGGAGCCAGAAGTTCCTGAACCGCGGGTTCCGGGTCTGCTTGTGGTGGTAGCGGTAGTAGATCTGCTGCGCGATCACCGCCAGCCGGAACAGCCCGAACACCTCGTAGAACGCCCAGTTGTCCACAGGCAGCCCCGACTGCTTCACGTAGTACTGCACGATCTCGTCGCGGGTCAGCATGCCCGGGACGTCGGACGGTTGCAGCCTGAACCGGCGGAACGCCCAGTCGTCGTCGGCCTGCACCCAGTACGCGAGCGCGCTGCCGAGATCCATCAACGGATCGCCGAGCGTGGCGAGCTCCCAGTCCAGTACGCCGACCACCCGCAGCGGGTCGTCCGGTGCCAGCACGACGTTGTCCAGCCGGAAGTCGTTGTGGATAACGCAGGTCCGGATATCCACAGGCTGGTTCGCGGCCAGCCAGGCCGTCACGCGCTCGTAGCTCGGCACGTTCCACGTCTTCGCCTTGCGGTAGCGCTCCGTCCAGCCGCTGACCTGACGCTCGACGTACCCGGCGCCGCGGCCGAGATCCGCCAGACCGGCGGCCGCCGGATCGACCGCGTGCAGCTCCGCGAGCGTGTCGATCAAGGTGAACCCGAGCTGCCGGGTCTGCGCCGCGGTCAGGTCGACGCCCAGCGAGTGGTGCCCGGGGATCGTCCCGGCGACCCGCTCCATCAGGTAGAACTCGGAGCCGATCACCGACTCGTCGTTGCAGTGAGCAACCATCTCGGGCACGTACCGGAAGACCGGTTTGAGCCCTTTCTGGATGCGGAACTCGCGGCCCATGTCGTGCGCGCCCTTCGCCTTCGTACCGGCCGGCGGGCGGCGCAGGATGAGGTCATGACCCGGATAGCTCAACAGATAGGTGAGGTTCGACGCGCCCCCGGAGAACTGCTTCACCTCCGGCAGGCCGTCCGGTACCGCGGTCTGCTCCCGCAGCCAGGCGTCGACCGCCGGTACGTCGAACGCGTCCTCGTCGCGGACGGCCCGCGCGCCATCACCCATCCTTGGCCTCGGCCCGCTGCCGGGCCCGTTCCGCGACCTTGCGCATCTGCCGGTCGTACAGCGGCCGCGCGAACCGCTTGCTCAGGTAGGCCATCCGGGCCGGCCGGTCCGGGATGATCAGGTGCCGCTTCTTCTTGATGCCGGCAACGACCACGGCCGCGATGTCGTCCGCGGACCGGGGCGACTTCTCGATCAGCTGTCGCGCGGTCGCGCCCATCGCGCTGTCGGCACCCTGGATCGAGTCGGCCAGGTTCGTCCGGAAGAACGACGGGCAGACCACCGACACGTCGACACCGTACGGACGCAGCTCGTGCGACAGGGTCTCGGAGAGCGCGACCACGCCCGCCTTCACGGTGTTGTACGAGCTCATCATCGGCGGATGCACCAGCCCGGCCGCGGACGCGGTGTTCACGATGTACCCGGACCGCTGCCGCTTGAACAGCGGGACGAACGCCCGGCACCCGCGGACCACGCCCATCAGGTTGATGTCGACGACCCGGTCCCACTCGTCGAGCGTCTCGACGTCGATCCGGCCGCCGGTCGCGATGCCCGCGTTGTTCACCAGGATGTCCAGGCCGCCCCAGTTGTCCTCGCACCACGCGACCGCCGCGTCCCAGTCCGCCGGGCTCCGGACGTCGAGCTTCAGGTACGACGTACCGCCGTCCTCGGCCACGTCGGTACCGAGCACTTGGTGGCCGTCGGCAACGAAGCGGGCGACCAGCGCCGCGCCGAGTCCACTCGCGGCACCGGTGACGAGGACGCGGCTCACTTGGTCTCCTGAGCGACAGCTGCGGACAGGTACGACGCCAGCTCGATCCTGGCGACCACCCCACGATGCACCTCGTCCGGCCCGTCGGCCAGCCGCAACGCGCGGGCACTCGTCCACGCGGCCGCGAGCGGGAAGTCGTCGGACAGCCCACCGCCGCCGTGCAGCTGGATCGCCATGTCGACGACGTCCTGCGCCATCCGCGGCACCGCGACCTTGATCTGGCTGACCTCGCTCAACGCCCCGGCCAGCCCTTGGGTGTCCAGCAGGTACGCCGTTTGCAGCACCAGCAATCGCGCCTGGTTGATCGCGATCCGCGCCTCGGCGATCCGCTCGCGGTTGCCGCCCAGGTTGACGAGCGGCTTGCCGAACGCGGTCCGGCTGGTACCGCGCTGCAGGGCGAGCTCGAGCGCCTTCTCCGCCAGGCCGATCAGCCGCATGCAGTGGTGCACGCGTCCCGGACCGAGGCGACCCTGGGCGATCTCGAACGCCCTGCCCGGTCCGACCAGGATGTTCGCGGTCGGTACCCGAACCTCGGTGAACGACACCTCGCCGTGGCCGTACGGTTCGTCGTACCTGCTCATCGTCGGCAGCAGGCGCTCCACCTTCACGCCCGGGGCGTCACGCGGTACGAGCACCATGGTGTGCCGCGCGTACCGGTGGGCTTCGGGGTCGGTGAGGCCCATGAAGATCAGCAGTCGGCAGTCCGGGTGGCCGACGCCGGTGCTCCACCACTTGCGGCCGTTCAGCACGACGTCGTCGCCGTCGACGACCGCGGTCGCCTCCATGTTGGTGGCGTCGGAGGACGCGACGTCCGGCTCGGTCATGCAGAACGCGGACCGGATAGTGCCGTCCAGCAACGGTTCCAGCCAGCGCTTCCGCTGCTCGTCGTTGCCGTACCGGAGCAGCACCTCCATGTTGCCGGTGTCGGGAGCGTTGCAGTTGAAGACGTACGGCGCGATGAAGGAACGGCCGGTGAGCTCCGCGATCGGGGCGTAGTCGAGGTTGCTCAGGCCCTCGCCGTACTGCTCGTTGCCCGGCTCGGCGAGCGGCAGGAACAGGTTCCACAGGCCGGCCTCGCGGGCCTTCGCCTGCAGGTCCTTCATGATCGGCTGCGGCTGCCAGGGGTCTCCGGAGGCGCGGATCGCGCTGTGCAGCTCTGGCTCGGCCGGCTCGATCTCGGTGCGCAGGAAGGACTGCACGCGCCCGATCAGGTCCTGAGCCCGGTCCGAAGGTTCGAACCCCATCAAGACTCCTCTCCCTCAGCTTGACCGTAGCTCAGCGTCTAAGCAATGCTCAAGAGATGGAACACCGTCTGACAGCGGACGAGCGCAGGAAGCAACTGGTCAAGCTCGGCCTGATGATGCTTCGCACCAAGCCGATCCACGAGCTGTCGATCGACGAGATCGCGAGCGCCGCGGGCATCTCCCGCGGGCTGCTGTTCCATTACTTCCCGAGCAAGCGCGACTACTACGTCGCGGTCATCTCCGCGGCCGGCCGCCGGCTGCTCCGCGTCACCAAGCCCGACGACGCGCTCGCCCCCGAGCAGCAGCTCCGCGAGATGCTGACCCAGTTCGTCGCGTTCATCGAGCGCCGCCGTACGGCGTACATCTCGTTCGTCCGCGGCGCCGCCGGCGGTGACGACTTCGCGGTCGAGGTGTACGACGAGACCCGGGCGGGCCTGACCAAGCGGATCCTCACGTACCTCGGCACCCCCGAGGTGGCCGACGACCCGACGTCCGCCGACTACCTCCGGATCCACGCCTGGCTCTCCTACACCGAGGACCTGGCCATCGAATGGTCCGGCCTCCCGGAGGAAGACCGGCCGTACTCCGCGACGCATCTCGTGAAGCACAGCATCGAGGCCCTCCACACCCTCCGGAAGCTGTAGCTCCACCGCTTGTTCGCCGGCGGCAAAAGCACGTGCGCCGAGTGGTGGGATGGGCTTTGATCAGCACATGCCGATCACGCTGCAGACCGCGACCCCGGACTCGCTGGACGAGGTCGTCGAGGCGGTGGCGCTCTGGCAGCAGCCTGGCGGGCCGGTCCAGCTGCACCCGGGTGACCTGGGGTGGAACTGGTGCGACGGCACCGAGACGCTGGCCGCGGCCGTTCGGGCCTGGCGTCGCGACGGGCAGATCGTTGCCGCCGGCATGGTGGACGACGACAGCGGGCTGATCCGGATGGCGATCGCACCGAGCGTCGACGCCGACGAGGCGTTCGCCGCCCGGTTGCTGGCCGACCTGTCGGATCCCGCGCAGGGCGTGCTGCCTGCCGATGCCGGGTTCGTCGAGGCCCGGGCCGGCGCCGCCTTTCGGGAGCTGCTGCACCGCAGCGGCTGGGTGGCCGATGAGCCGTGGACGCCGCTGACGCGTGAGCTGACCACTCCGGTGGAGGACTGCGGCCTCACCATCGAGTACGTCGACGCGCAGCACGTTCGCGATCGGATCCTCGAGGACCGGATCGCGGTGCATCGGGCAGCCTTCCCCAACGCCAAGCTGACCTTGGAGCGCTGGCAGGCGATGGCGGCCGGAGCACCGTACCGCCGGGGTCGGTGTCTGGTCGGGTACGACGACGCGGGCAATGCCGTCGCCGCGACGACGGTGTGGTCAGCCGGCGACGGGCGACCGGGTCTGATCGAGCCGCTCGGCGCCCATCGGGACTACCGCGGTCGCGGACACGGCCGCGCGATCACCGTCGCGGCCGCGGCAGCCTTGCAGGAGCTGGGGTCGTCCAGTGCGACCGTGTGTACGCCGAGCAGCAACGTCGGCGGGGTCGCGGCGTACGTGTCGGCCGGCTTCGAGAAGCAGCCGGCCGTCACGGATTTCTGCCGCAAGAGCTGAACCCTAGGGCAGGAGCTCCGGGGTCAGGTCGGGGTCGGCCATCTCCGGGTCGAACGGGAAGAGCGGCCGGAGTACGCCGTGGTGCCCGAGGCGCAGGAGGTCCTGGTCGACGCCGCCGGGGGTCAGGGCGAGCAGCCAGTCGGCGGCGAGGTTGTAGAGCTCCGGCTCCAGGTATCCGATCTTGACGATGACCAGGTCGGTGGACGCCGGGTCCAGGCCGAGGAGCGTGAAGTCGGCGAGGTGGTGGTACGGCTTGCGGCGGCTGGTGAGGATCGAGTGCAGGCCTCCTGCCTTGACGACCGCTACGGTGCCGCCGACCGGGTCCTCGGAGATCGAGAAGACGGTGCCGGAGAGCGCGACCGGTCCGGACGGGCCGGGGTCGACCTTGCCGCCCGCGGTGACCTCGACCGGGTTGCCGACGCCGGCTGTCACGCAGGCGGCGACCGCGTCCGGGTCGGTGATGCTGGCGTGGATCGCGGTCGCCTTGCCGGAGGTCAGGTCTTCGACCTTGAGCAGCTCGCCGAGCGTCCAGGACACGTCGCCGGCGCCGCCCGCGGTCGGGTTGTCGCCGGAGTCGCTGATCAGGAACGGACGCGCGCTGCTGGCGAGACCGGCCGTGACGCACTCGTCCAGCGTTCCGGTCGGCGCCACGAACGCGAACCCGTCCCGGGCGTCCCAGTACGCCTGCGCCAGCTCGGTCGCCCGCGCGGTGATCAGCTCGGTGTCGTCGCCGGTGACCACGACGGCGGCCCGGCAGCGCGGCTCGTCCGCCCAGGCGTACCCGACCCAGACGGCCGCATCCAGTACGCCGGGCTCGTCCGCGATCTCGGCGACCCGGTGATAGATCGACTTCGCCGGCTCCAGTCGCGTCGACGTCTTCTCGCCGGGCAGCAGCACCGGTACCTGGATCCACGCCTTCCCGGGCTTCCCGCCGCCGGACCGCAGCCGTTCGACGAGGTTCCGCAGCGCGCGCTCGCGACTCTCCATCGCGTCCTCGTGCGGCGCCATCCGGTAACAGGTGATCAGATCGACCGCCGTACCGAGCTCGCGGGAGACGTTGCCGTGCAGGTCCATCGAGGCAGACACGAGGACGTCGGGACCGAGCACGTCCCGGATCCGGGTGGCCAGATCAGCCTCGGCGTCCTGCCGTCCGACGACGCTCATCGCGCCGTGGATGTCGAAGAAGAACCCGTCCAGCTCGCCGGCGTCCTGGAGCCGGGTGATGATCTCCGCGGACAGGTCGTCGTACACCTCCGGCAGCACCGCGCCACCGGGCAGTGAGCGCGCGTGCACCAGCGGCACCCACTCGATCCCCTGCGCCCAGTCCTTGCCGAGAAAGTCGGTGTACCGCTCCAGCAGGTGGTCTCCACGCCGTACGTCGAAGTCCGCGAGCCCGGCCCGGTGCGGCGAGAACGTACTGGACTCGATGGCGATCCCGGCAATGCCGATCCGAAGGTTCATGCCCAAAACTTGCCACATCCGAGCCGTTTCGCGCACTGCCAACCGTCCAGATTTGAACACCTCGAACCTGTCGAAAGCCGCCGCCCGGCTTCGAGGTAGCAGCAACCGATCGAAAAGGACACGGACATGACGAACGAACTGCAGCAGCTCGGCCGCCTCGTCGGCAGCTGGGACATCACCGGCGGCGCGACCGGTACGACGACCTTCGACTGGATGGACGGCGGCCACTTCCTGGTCCAGCATGGCCTCCTCGACCACGACGGTCACGAGGTACGGATGACCGAGATCATCGGCTACGAGCACCCGTTCGGCGGCGAACAGGGAACGGAGGTGAAGTCGCGGGTGTACGACGCCGACGGCAACACGCTCGACTACGTCTACGAGCTGGCCGGGGACGAGCTCACGATCTGGGGCGGCTTCAAGGGCTCGCCCGGCTACTTCAAGGGAGTCTTCACCGAGGGCGGCGACCGCCTCACTGGAGACTGGGTGTACCCAGGTGGCGGCTACCACGCCACGATGGTTCGAAGGAGTGACCGATGAAGTACCTGCTTCTCGCGTACGGCGACCAGAGCGGTTGGGACACGGTCGACGTGACGAGCCCCGAGTTCATCGCGATGTGCAAGTTCTACGAGGACCTGGCGGCAGAGCTGACGGCCAGCGGCGAACTGCTCGGGACAGAGGGCCTCTCGCACCCGGCGCTCGCTCGGACGGTACGGCGTACCGACGGCGGGCCGGTCGCCAGTGAGGGACCGTTCGCGGAGTCCAAGGAGGTGCTCGCCAGCTTCGCGATCGTGGACTGCGACAGCCACGACCGGGCGATGGCGATCGCGGCCCGGATCGTCGACGCGGTGGGCGACACCGTCGAAGTACGCCCGATCATGGCCGGCCCCGAGGACATCCGGCCGGACTGATGGAGCACTTGTTGCGCGGTCTCACCCCTCAGGTGCTCGGCGCGCTGGTACGCCGGTACGGGCATTTCGAGACGTGCGAGGACGCGGTCCAGGAGGCACTCCTGGTCGCAGCGCGGCAGTGGCCCGCACAAGGAGTCCCGGATGAGCCCCGCACCTGGCTCATCCGGGTCGCCTCCCGGCGGCTGATCGACCTGTTACGAAACGAGGAGGCTCGACGGCGGCGCGAGGACACCGTCCGTGCACCGGACGTGGCACCCACTCCGGTCAGCGACGTCGACGACTCGCTGACTGTGCTGTTCCTGTGCTGCCACCCGGTACTGCCGGTCGCGTCGCAGCTCCCGTTGACTTTGCGGGCCGTCGGCGGTCTCACCACCACTGAGATCGCTGCGGCGCTGCTGACGCCGGAGGCGACGATCGGCCAGCGGATCAGCCGGGCCAAGCAGAAGCTCCGCGGTCAGCCGTTCCGGCGGCCGGACGAGTACGACGAGCGGTTGGCCGCCGTACTGCAGGTGCTCTATCTGATCTTCAACGAGGGCTACACGAGTACGGCGGGTGACGAGCTCGGGCGGGTCGAGCTGGCGCGGGAGGCGATCCGGCTCGCGCGGATGCTGCGCGAGCTGCTGCCCGACGACGGCGAGGTGGCTGGGCTGCTCGCCTTGATGCTGCTGACCGACGCCCGGCGAACGGCGCGTACGTCAGCTGACGGTGCGCTCGTCCCGCTCGACGAGCAGGACCGGTCTCAATGGGATCACGCGGCGATTGCCGAGGGCACCGAGTTGATCACCTGGGCGATGCGTACGACGACCCTCGGCCCGTACCAGTTGCAGGCCGCGATCGCCGCGGTCCACAGCGAGGCGACAACGGCCGCCGACACCGACTGGCGGCAGATCCTTGCCCTGTACAACTTGCTCGAACCGCTGCTGGAGGGACCTGTCGTTCGGCTGAACCGCGCGGTGGCGACTGCGATGGTGCACGGCCCCGACGCAGGGCTGGCGTTGCTCGACAGCCTGACCGCGGACCCACGGGCGACTCGCGGCCACCGGTACGACGCCGTACGCGCGCATCTGCTCGAGTTGCGGGGTGATCACCCGGCGGCCGCCGATGCGTACCTGACCGCGGCCAAACTCACCACCAACACGTCCGAGCAGCGCTACCTCCGGGCCCGGGCGAAGCATCTACGCACGCACTTGGGCGGTGGAGGCGCGGGGGATGAGGGTGGTGGCTAGTTCTATGTGGAGGGCTTCCAGGGGTTGGCGGTCCAGGAGGCGGGTCAGGAGGCTTACCGCCATTCGGCCCATCTCTTGCAACGGCTGTCGGACCGTCGTGAGTTGAGGGGTGGTCGCGCGGCTGAGGTCGAGGTCGTCGAAGCCGGCGATGGACAGGTCACCGGGGACGTCGAGGCCACGGTCGGTGGCGGCTTGGAGAGCGCCGACGGCGGCCTTGTCGTTGAAGGCGACCAGCGCGGTGGGGCGCGGGGTCAGGTTGAGCAAGGCAAGAGCGGCGCGGTAACCGTGCGCCGTGGTGGGCTGAACGTGGCGCACCAGGGCCGGGTCGGGGAGGATGCCGGCGTCGGCGAGCGCGGCGGCGTGACCGCTCAATCGCGCGTCGGCGGCCAGCCATTCGCGCGGACCGGCGATGACGCCGATGCGGGTATGGCCGAGGGCCGTCAGGTGAGCGGTCAGTTGGCGGGCGCCGGAATGGTGGGCGGCGGAGACGGACGGGATGTCGGGCGGGAGGGCGGTGCGCGGGTCGACAACCACGAACGGGAAGCGGCGGGAGCTCAGGCGGACCAGGTCCGCGCTCGGCTCCGGCGGAAGGATGAGGACGGCGCCGCCGACGTCCCGGCGCGATGCCAGATACTGCAGTACGGGATCGTCCTGCGCGGCCTCGCCGGCGTTGAGGATCACCTGCCGGCCATGCCGATCCAGGGCCTCGGCGATCGACGACACGATCAGGCCGAAGTAGTCGGTGAGCACGTACGGGCAGCGCACGTAGACGGCGCCGTCGACCGGTTTCGCCGTACCGCCGCGAGGTACGGGAGCCGGTACGCCAAGCTCCTCGATCGCTTGCTCCACCAGCCTCCGCGTCTCCGGCGCCACACCGGGCATCTGGTTGACCACGCGGGACACGGTCGCGAGCGACACCCCGGCCGCCGCCGCGACGTCGCGCATCGTCGCCCTAGCGCGCGGCATTTGTTACATCGCCTTGTTTCACGCTCTGCACTCTAGATCAACGCTCCCAGGTCTTGACAGTGGTCGATCGTGAGCGTGTTCTGAGGCCGTTTGTTTCATCCCTGAGGAGTGCGATGAGAACAACCGCCTTCGGCGTCGCCCTTGCTCTCGCGGTGGCGTCACTCACCGGTCCCGCCCAGGCCCATCCCCCGACGACCCCGGTCAGCGTCTGGGTCACCACGCCGGACCGCGCCGAACTGCTGCACGAGCGCGCGCCAGTCTCGTTCCACGACGGCGCGAGCGACCGGACCACGATCACGGTCGACCCACGGACGACGTACCAGACCATGGACGGCTTCGGCGCCTCGATCACCGACTCGTCCGCGAGCGTGCTGTACAGGCTCAGCCCGGCCGACCGCGAGCAGACGATGCGGAAGCTGTTCGACCCGAAGCAGGGCATCGGCGTCAGCTTCCTGCGTCAGCCCGTCGGCTCGTCCGACTTCACCGCGGCGAGCGCGCACTACACGTTCGACGACGTACCCGCCGGGCAGACCGACTTCGGCCTGGAGCACTTCAGCATCGCGCACGACGAGCAGCAGGTGCTGCCGCTGCTCCGCCGTGCCAAGCAGCTCAATCCCCAGCTCAAGGTGATGGCGACGCCGTGGAGCCCGCCGGCCTGGATGAAGACCGGCGGCTCCCTCGTCGGCGGCCGGCTGCAGGACGACCCGAAGGTGTACGACGCGTACGCGCGCTACCTGGTGAAGTTCGTGCAGGCGTACGCGAAGGCCGGCGTACCGGTCGACTACCTCTCGATCCAGAACGAGCCGCAGAACCGCAAGCCCAGCGCGTACCCGGGCACCGACGTACCGGTCCGCCAGGAGGCCGCGGTCATCACCGCCCTCGGGCCGATTCTGCAGAAGGCCAGCCCGCGGACCAAGATCCTCGGCTACGACCACAACTGGACGACCCATCCCGGCGACGTCGCCTCCACCCCGCCCGGCGAGGACCCGGAGACCGACTACCCGTACAAGCTGCTCCGGACGCCGGCGGCGAAGTGGATCGCGGGTACGGCGTACCACTGCTACTCCGGCGATCCGTCCAAGCAGGCCGACCTGCACAACGCGTTCCCGTCGAAGGGGATCTGGTTCACCGAGTGCTCCGGCTCGCACGGGCCGAACGACACCCCGCCGCAGATCTTCCGCGGCACGCTCACCTGGCACGCCCGGACGCTGATGATCGGTACGACGCGGAACTGGGCGAAGTCGGTCGTCAACTGGAACCTCGCCCTCGACTCGACCGGCGGCCCGCACCTGGGCGGCTGCGACACGTGCACCGGGCTGGTCACGCTGCAGCCGGACGGAACCGTCACGACCGACGCGGAGTACTACACGATCGGGCACCTGTCGAAGTTCGTGCAGCCGGGTGCGGTGCGGATCGGGAGTACGTCGTACGGGACGACCGGATGGAACGGGCAGTTGATGTCCGCGGCGTTCCGCAACCCGGACGGTACGACGGCGCTCGTTGTGCACAACGAGAACGACGATCCTCGGACGTTCGCCGTTGCGGTGGGTGATCAGTCCTTCGAGTACGAGCTGCCTGGTGGGGCGATCGCGACGTACACGTGGGGGCGGGTGCGTACCGACGTACCGCAGGAGCTGATGGCGCGTGCGGCGACGGCGAGTGTGAATGCGGCCGATGCGGGCTTGCTTGTCGACGGTGACGGGTCGACGGTGTGGCAGAGCAAGGCGGCGCAGGCGCCCGGGCAGTGGGTGCAGGTGGATCTCGGGAAGGCGCAGACGTTCCGTCAGGTGGCGCTCGACAGTGGTGGGAACGTCGGGGACTTCGCGCCGGGGTTTGACGTTGCTGTGAGCAACGACGGGAGTAGCTGGCGGACAGTCGCGAGCGGTACGTCGAACAGCCAGCTGACGACGGTCGCGCTGCGGCCGACGCGTGCGCGTTATGTCCGGGTCACGCAGACCGGGAGTGCGGGCAACTGGTGGAGTCTGGCGGATCTGCGGATCTACCGGTGAGCCCGAGCTGGGGATACCGTCCAACGAGCCGCCACCGCGCCTATTGAAGGGTCGTCATGAAGTTCCTGCTCACGTCCTCCGGCATCCGCAACCCGAGCATCTCCGACGCACTCGTCGAGCTGCTGGGCAAGCCGATCTCGGAGTGCGACGCGCTGTTCGTCCCGACCGCGATCTACCCGTTCCCCGGCGGCGCCGGCCAGGCGTGGAAGGCGATCTCCGGGAACGCCCGCAGTCCGTTGTGCGAGCTGGGCTGGAAGTCCTTGGGCGTGCTGGAGCTCACGGCGTTGCCGACCATCCGGGAGGAGAGCTGGGTCCCCGCCGTTCAGGAGGCTGACGCGCTGCTCGTGTGGGGTGGCGACGTCCTGTACCTGACTCACTGGATGCGGCAGTCGGGCCTGGCGGACCTCTTGCCGTCGCTGACCTCGGTGTACGTCGGGGTCAGCGCGGGGAGCATCGCCGTGACGCCGTACAACTGTGACGCCGAGTTCGACCTGGACTTCGTGCCGCCGGGCAGCGACATGGGGCAGGGCGCCGAACGTGCGCTCGGGCTGGTGGATTTCACCCTGTACCCGCACCTCGGGCACCCGGACATGGAGGACACCTCGCTGGAGAACATCGGGAAGTGGGCGTCCGGGATCCCGGTTCCGACGTACGCGATCGACGACGACACGGCGATCAAGGTCGTCGACGGTGCGGTCGAGGTGATCAGCGAAGGCGACTGGAAGCTGTTCGGCGCCTGATCCTCACGCCCGTTCGGCACCAGGGAGAGGAAACGGAAACAGCAGCGTCATGCCAGGTTGGTACCGTCCGGCGGCATGGTGATCGAGGGAGTGGAACTACGCGCGGCGGCGCCGACGGATCCCGAGGTGCTTGCGCTGACGGCCGCTCAGCAGGCCGAACTGGCGGGGATGTACGGCGAGGACCAGCCGCTCGTCGAGCTGCATCCCGACATCTCGTTCACGGTGCTGAGCCTGGACGGGACCGCGGCGGGCTGCGTCGGCCTGCAACCGGTCGCCGCGGAGCTCGGGGAGATCAAACGAATGTACGTCGCGCCGTCCGCGCGCGGCTGGGGACTGTCGCGGCTGCTGCTGGACGCGGTCGAATCACAGGCCAGGTCCGGCGGTCTCACCACGCTCCGGCTGGAGACCGGGCAGAAGCAGGTCGAGGCGATCGCGCTCTACACGAACCACGGGTACCGTCCGACGCCGCCGTACCCGCCGTTCGAGAACTCCGCCGCCTCGACCTGCTTCGCGAAGGATCTCTAGAGGTTCAGCACGAGTTCGTCGCCCTCGCGGTGGAAGCCGAGGTTCTTCAGGTACGTCGTGGAGTCGCGCATCCGCGGCGGCGCGATCACCTGCCGGAACCCCTGCTCCGTGAACACGTCACTGCGTCGGTACACGAACTCGCCCGGCGTGAAGTCGCGGTACTTCGGCACCACGTAGTCGAGGTCGATCTGCGCGCGCCCGGCGCCGGCATCATGCGCGAGGACCACGCCGACAGTCCGGTCGCCGTGCTGCACCAGGAACGCGTACGGGCTCGACCCGACCGTGAACCCCGGGTTGAACCGGCTGATGTCCTTCTGATGCCGCTCGAGGACGAACCCGAGGTACGCGTCCCCGTCGTTCACCTGCAGCACCTGGTACTCGGCCTCGTCGTGCCGGTGCCGGAGCAGCCGCCACAGGTGCACGACGTTGATGACCGCGAGTACGGCGTTCATCCCGACCATCGGCCAGACGCCGACCACCGCGTTGAACGCGACCAGGATCACGCAGCCGACCAGGTTCAGCAGCCGTAGCCGCAGGATCCGGGTCTGCAGCAACGACAGCACGACGAGCGCCGACCCGCCCCACCCGATGACACTCCACACATCCACAGCGCGAGACTAATGGCGTGAACGAGCTTCTTCTGCTGATCTGACCTCGGTCAGCTCTCCAGGTCCTCGCGCGCCGACTCCTCGGCCTTGAGCGACCGACGTCAGGTCGAGGACGACGATCTCGACCGCGCGACAATGACGTCCGGAACGAGCAGGCGTCCAGTGCTCAACTGCAGACTGGTCGCCTCCACAACGTCGGCTCCATCCGGCGCTGACTCGCGGAGGAACACGGCGATGCGGCCACTCGCCTGTGGAAAGCCCAGGTCAGGAACGCTCGGACCACCACTGGAGGAGTTTTTCGCGGGCGCGCTCCTCGCCCAGAGGGCCTTCGTCGAGGCGGAGGTCCATGAGGAACTTGTAGGCCTCGCCGACCTCGCGGCCCGGGGGGATGTCGAGGATCTGCATGATCTGGTTGCCGTCGAGGTCGGGGCGGAGGGCGTCGAGCTCCTCCTGCTCCTTGAGGCGGTCGATGCGGGCCTCGAGGTCGTCGTACGCGGCCCGCAGGGACTCGGCCTTGCGGCGGTTGCGGGTCGTGCAGTCGGCGCGGGTGAGCACGTGCAGGCGCTCGAGCTGGTCGCCGGCGTCGCGGACATAGCGGCGTACGGCGGAATCGGTCCACTCGCCCTCGCCGTACCCGTGGAAGCGCAGGTGCAGCTCGATCAGCTTGCTGACCTGGTCGATCTGCTCGTTGCTGAACCGCAGCGCCTTCATCCGCTTCCGGGCCATCTTCGCGCCCTTGACGTCGTGGTGGTGGAACGTCACCTTTCCGCCGTCCTCGAACCTGCGGGTCTTCGGTTTCCCGATGTCGTGGATCAACGCGGCGAACCGAACGACGAAATCCGGCGTCGGAACAGACAGACGGGGTTCCAGATCGATGGCCTGATCGAGGACGGTGAGCGAGTGCTGGTACACATCCTTGTGCCGCTGATGCTCGTCGGCCGTCTCCAGCAGCGCCGGCAGCTCGGGCAGCACGTGCTTGGCCAGCCCGGTGGAGACCAGCAGGTCGAGCCCGATCCGCGGGTGGTCGGCGCAGATCAGCTTCTCCAGCTCGTCGCGGACCCGCTCCGCGGACACGATCGTGATCCGGTCGGCCATCGCGGTCATCGCGGTCACCACGGCCGGGTCCGGTGTGAAGCCGAGCTGGGCCGCGAACCGGGCGGCCCGCATCATCCGCAGCGGGTCGTCACTGAACGAGTCCTCCGGCGTACCGGGCGTGCGGATCCGCTTGTTGGCGACGTCCTCGATCCCGCCGTACGGATCGACGAACTGGCGCGACGGCAGCCGGACCGCCATCGCGTTCATCGCGAAGTCCCGGCGGGCCAGGTCGCCCTCCAGGCTGTCGCCGTAGGCCACCTCCGGTTTGCGCGAGGTGGGATCGTAGGTCTCGGACCTGTACGTCGTGACTTCGAGGACCCAATCGCCCTTGCGAGAGCCGATGGTGCCGAACGCCTTGCCGATGTCCCACACGTGGTCCGCCCAGCCGGACAGCAACCGCTCGATCACGTCGGGGTGCGCTGACGTGGTGAAGTCGAGATCCTTGCTCCCCCGGCCGAGGAGAATGTCCCGGACAGGACCGCCGACCAGGGCGATCTCGTGGCCGGCATCGGCGAACCGGGAGCCCAGTTGGTCGACGACGGGAGCGAGTTCCAGCAGGGCCTGGACGGCGCGCCGCTGGACGCCGGACAACGATCCGGCGGAGGCTGACTGGTCGGCAAAGGGTGACACGGGGAACTAGGTTACGGTGACGGCGTGTTCAGACGGCGACTGAGGCTCCCAGCGGTGCTGGGTGCCTGCCTGCTGGTTGCTGCTTCGGCAGCGACTCTGAGTGCTCCGGCCGCTGCGGAGCCGGTCGACGAGCCGGCCGTTCAGGTCAGCATCGACACGTTCGGCCCGGTCGCGCCGAAGGCCGGTGAGCAGGTGGTGATCAAGGGCCGGGTGACGAACACCAGCTCGGTCACCTTCGACGCCCCGCAGGCCCTGGCCTGTATCGACCGCACCCGGCTGGCCAGCACCTCCGCGCTGGACGCCATCTCGACCGAGCAGAACGTCCCGATGGACAAGCGGGACAGCTGCAGCAACCTGACCACCGACAGCCAGACGTTCCAGCCGTTCGACCAGCCGCTGGCGCCGAAACAGACCGTCCAGTTCTCGCTGAAGGTGCCGTGGAAGGAATGGCGGATCAACGGGGACACCGGCGTCTACGTCGTCGGCGTGACGTTCCGCGGGGAGACGCCGAACGACGGGCGGGTGATGGCCGGCCGGGCGCGACTGCTGATGCCGGTGATCGGCAGGCAGCCGTTGCAGCGCACCGTCAGCACCGCCCTGGTCGTACCGCTGCGCTTCCGGCCGACCCAGCTCGGCGGCCGCAACTTCGCGAACGAGGCGCTCGCCAAGGCCCTCGCCCCGACCGGTTCGCTCGGCCGGCTGCTGGCCCTGGGCAGACAACGCAAGGTCACCTGGCTGGTCGACCCAGCGATGCTCGACGAGATCCGGCAGCTGGGGAAGGGGTACGTGATCCTCGGCCAGAACGGCCAGACCACCTCCGGCACCGGACAGGCCACCGCGGCCGTCTGGCTGAAGGAGTTCGACGCCACGACCGCCAGGGGCAATCAGGTCGTCCTGCTGCCGTACGGCGACCCGGACGTCGCCGGACTGCTGGACTCGGGCGGCCCGTTGAAGGACCTCGTCGGGCGGGCCCGGACCAAGACCGAGCACTCGGGCGGCGAGCTGGCCCCGACCTTCACCAACGGCCTCTGGCTCGAGGGCGGCGCGGCCGCGAGCCGCTACCTGGGCGCAGCGTCCGGCGGATTCGCCGGCGCCACCCCCGACGACCTGAACCTGGTCAGCAGCTCCTCCTGGACCGCCCGCACCCGCCCGGTTCTGACCAGCACCCCGGTGTACGACGTACTCACGCCGGAAAGCCCTGACCACGCGGTCCGGACCGTGATCGCGGACTCCGCGCTCACCGAGGGCGGCCCCGACCCGGAGACCGCGAACAACCCGCTCCAGGTGCGGCAGCGGTTCGCGGCGGTGACCGCCCTGATCGCGGCTGCCGGAAAGAGCGCTGCCTCAGTGGTCGCCCTACCGCCCCGTGGCTGGGACCCGAACGGCACCGCCACCGCTGCGCTCGCGGGCAGCCTGTCGCTGCCGTGGATCAAGACCACCGACCTCGGCACGATCGTGGCGACCAGCCCGAAGCCGCAGCCCGTCAAGGCGCCGACCGCGCCGCGGACCAACGGCGTACTGTCCGAGGCCCAGCTGCAGAGCGTCTCCCAGCTCGACGCCGCGACCAGCACGATGCAGAACCTGCTCGTCGACGGGAGCCAGCTGCCCGACGTGATGACGCAGGCGCTGCTGCGGTCCGCCTCGACCAGTTGGAACGGGTACCCGGAGGAGGCGCAGTACTTCAGCTCGATCGAGCGCGGCTCCGCGAACCAGCAGCTCGGCAAGGTGCACCTGGTGAACGCGAGCGTGGACCGCGGGTTGCGCAAGGAGATCAAGGTCAACCTGGCGGGCAGCAAGGGCACGTTCCCGCTGACGATCACCAACGAGACCGACTGGTCGGTCCGGGTCGGCATCGTCGTCACGCCCGTCAACCGGACCGACCTCAAGATCAAGACGCCGCAGACCGTCGTCCTCGGCCCGGGCCAGAAGTGGACCCCGAGGATCAACGCGAGCGCCGAGCAGAACGGTCTGATCCGCGCGAACGCCCAGGTCACGAACGCGGCCGGCAAGCCGGTCGGCAAGTCCCAGGAGATGCTGATCCAGGCCAGCCAGTACGGCAGCGTCGGCTGGATCCTGGTCGCCGCCGCCTGCGCGCTGCTGTTCGGTACGTCGTTCGTCCGGATCTATCGCCGGATCCGGATCGAGCGCCGCAACCCGGCCGCGGTCACCACGACGACCGAGCCGGCCGACTCCGCCGAGTCCGAGGAACCCGGTGAGGCCGCCGAAACCCCTGATCCCGCCCACGGCCGCCATGCGGCGAACGGCGTACCCGAGGAGACTCCGGGGACGTCGCTGAAAGAAGGAGTCGGTTCGAAGGATGGCTGACCGCACCCTGCGATCCGCGGCGGTGATGGCAGCCGGAACGGTGCTGTCCCGCCTGCTCGGATTCATCCGGATCGCCCTGCTCGCGGCCGCCATCGGCACCGCGCTGCGGGGCGACATCTTCACCGCCGCGAACACGATCCCGAACAGTCTGTACATCCTGCTGGCCGGCGGGGTGTTCAACACCGTGCTGGTCCCGCAACTGGTGCGCGCGATCAAGAACCACGACGACGGCGGCCAGGACTTCACCAACCGGATCCTCACCTTCGGCTTCGTCGTACTCGCCGTCGTCACGGTGGCCTGCGTCCTGCTGGCTCCGGCGATCGCCGAGCTGTACCTGCCGAAGGAGCTGCACGACCCGTCCCGGGCGTCCGAGCGGGAGTCGATGGTGATGTTCGTCCGGCTCTGCCTGCCGCAGATCTTCTTCTACGGCGCGTTCGTCCTGGTCGGTCAGGTGCTGAACGCGCGCCGCCGGTTCGGTCCGATGATGTGGGCGCCGATCGCGAACAACATCGTCGCCTGCGCCTCGATCGTGCTCTTCCTGTTCATCTACCGAGTCGGCGACACTCCCCCGACGTACAGCCACGGCGAGGAGCTGCTGCTCGGGCTCGGGCACACACTCGGGATCGCGGTCCAGCTGCTCGTGCTGCTGCCGTACCTGCGGGCCAGCGGGCACCTGTACCGGGTCAAGTTCGGCCTCCGCGGAACCGGTCTGGGCCACACCGCCCGGCTGGGCCTCTGGACGGTGCTGTTCGTCGCCGTGAACCAGGTGACCCTGGTGGTCGTCACCCAGCTCGCGATCGCCGGCAGCGCCTCGAACGATCCGGGCGCGAAGGCCGGCCTGTTCGCGTACAGCACCGCGATGCTGATCATCCTGGTGCCGCACGGCATCGTCACGGTCTCGCTCGCGACGGCGGCGCTGCCGCAGATGTCCACGCTGGCGGCCGACGGCGACACGGCCGCAGTGGGCCGGATGTCGGCCCGGTCGATCCGTCAGACGCTGGCGATCGTGGTCCCGGCGGCGGCCGCGATGATCGCGTTCGCGTACCCGATCGTGACGCTGATCGCGGGCTACGGCTCCGGTAAGAACAACCTGACGCTGATGTCGTACACGCTGATGACGCTCGCGCTCGGCATCGTCCCGTTCACCATCCAGTACTTCCAGCTGCGCACCTTCTACGCCTTCGAGGACACCCGTACGCCGTTCTTCCTGCAGTGCGTGATCGCGGCGACGAACATCGCGGCCGCGGTGATCGGGGTCCGGGTGCTGCTGAACCAGGAGGACCTGCGGTTCAGCGGCGTCGTGCTGGGCGCGGCGTATGCCGTGGCTTACCTGGTCGCCGTACTGATCTCGCGGCCCGTGCTGCGCCGCCGGGTGCCGCGGGTTCCGGGCGCCGGAATCGGGCTGCCGCTGCTCGCGATGGTGATCGCAGCGGTCGCTGGGGCCGGTGCGGGCAAGATCGTGCTGTGGATACTGGACCTGGCGATCGACTGGTCCGGGCCGCTCGGCGCGATCCTCCAGCTCGCGGTGGCGGCGCTCGTGATGCTGCCGGTGTACGCCGCCGTGTCGCGGGTACTGCGGATCCACGAGGTGAACGATGTGGTGTCCATGGTCACATCGAAGCTGCCGATCGGGCGCTGATCCGAACCGCTTGTGCGTTAGTGCACCACCTGTCGGGTCAGCGGGGCACTAACATAGGCCCTGCGATCAGGCCGCTGGCGCTTCTAGGAGGGCGAGAGACACCGTGTCGAACCAGACCGTGAGTCCTGGTGCCCTGCTGGCCGGGCGGTACCGGATCGCCGAGTTGCTCGCGGAGATCGACGGCGCCCGGGTGTGGCGCGCCGTGGACGAGGTGCTCAGCCGCGCGGTCGTCGTCGACGTACTGCCGGTCGGGGACCCGCGGACCAACCTGCTCTTCGACGCCGCCCGCCGGGCCGCCGCGGCGAACGACCCGCGGTTCCTCCGGGTGCTCGACTGCGACATGCACGACGGCGTGACGTACTGCGTCCGCGAATGGGCCGGCGGCCGCTCGCTGGAGCGGATGCTCGGCAGCGGCCCGCTCACCGGGCAGCAGGCCGGCTGGCTGGCCCGTGAGGTGTCCGAGGCCCTCGAGAACCTGCACCGCACCGGCTACGCGCACGGTGCGATCAACCCGGCGACCGTGGTGGTCACGGACGCCGGTGCGATCAAGGTCGTCGGCGTCGCCACCGAGGCGGCGCTGCGCTCGTCCGGCGCCGGTTCGCCGGAAGAGGACGTGCACTCGCTCGGCCAACTGCTCTTCGCGTCGCTCACCGGCCGTTGGCCCGGCCCGGCGCCTGCCTGGGGCCTGCAGCCGGCTCCGGTCGAGCACGGCCGGCTGCTGAGCCCGCGCCAGGTGCGGGCCGGCGTACCGCGCTCGCTGGACGACATCAGCGACCGGCTGCTCGGCGACCCGCCGCGGCACCACGCGCCGCCGATCACCAGCGCGGCCGGCCTGTCCGCCGCGCTCTCCGGTGTCGTCGGCAGCTCGCACGAGCCGCCGAACCAGATGGACGAGACCGTCCAGGTCGCGCGCCAGAACGGCAGCGTCGACGACGCCACCCAGGTGGTGCCGCAGTCCCCGCCGCCGGCCCTCGACCCGACGTACACCTCCGAGCCGAACGGGTACCGCCCGCCGATACCAGCGTACGAAGCTGCGCACAATCCTGGGACCGACACCCGCCCGGTCCGCCGTCAGCCCGCGTCGGCGAACGGGAACGGCCGCCGCCGGGACGAGCCGAAGCAGAAGCAGAAGGGCTCGTGGGGCGGCCGGATCCTGATCCTGCTCGCGATCCTGGCCCTGCTGTCGGTGATCCTGCTCGCGCAGTTCCTGCTCAAGGGCGCGATGAACCACGACAACGGCAACGCCAACAACGGCTCCGGCGGCACCGCGACGAGTGCCCCGCCGAAGACCAGCACCACCCCGTCGACGACCGGTGGGAAGGCGACGATCGCCGGTGCCCAGGACTTCGACCCGCCGCCGGGCAACGGCGAGGAGCACCACAAGGACGTCCCGAACACGTACGACGGCGACCCGAGCACGACCTGGAAGACGCAGTCGTACAAGGGGAACCCGAACCTCGGCGGCCTGAAGACCGGCGTCGGCATCATCTACGACCTCGGCGCGAAGACCCCGGTGTCGAGTGTCGCTGTCCTCCTGCAGGGCAACGACACGAGCATCCAGCTGATGGTCCCGAAGGGTGACACCAGCACGTCACCGACGGCGATCAGCGGTTGGACGGCCGTCGCGACCAAGGCGGACCAGCCCGAGGGTACGGTGACTCTGACCCCCTCGGCGCCGACCGAGACACGGTACGTACTGGTCTGGCTGACCAAGCTGCCGAAGGTGTCGGACGGTTACCAGGGCACCATCTCGGAGGTCACGATCCAGAAATGACCGCGCATGTCGACTCGGGCAATCCGCCGCCCCGTCGTCCGGACGTTCCGCGCATCGGCGCGGAGGAGCCGGTCGCCCAGGGTGGCGCGCAGCCTGCCCGGCCGAGCGGGCCGGCCGGCCTCGACGAGCTGGACGACCACGAGCTGCTCCGGATGCACGTAGCCGGGAACCCGGACTCGTTCGGGTTCCTGGTCAAGCGGCACCGGGACCGGATGTGGGCGGTCGCGATCCGGACCCTCGGCGAGCCCGAGGAGGCCGCCGACGCGCTCCAGGAGGCGTTCATCTCGGCGTTCCGCCGGGCCGACTCGTTCCGCGGCGACGCGAAGGTGACCACCTGGCTGCACCGGATCGTGGTGAACGCCTGTCTGGACCGGATCCGCCGCCGCCAGGTGCGCGCCGCCGACCCGCTGCCGGAGGACGAGGACCGCGCCGCCGAGCTGGCCGGCCCGGCCGAGGACGACCCGGCCGAGGTCCGCGAGCGCCGGATCGACGTACTGAACGCCCTGAAGCAGATCAACGAGGACCAGCGCGCGGCGCTGGTCCTGGTCGACATGGAGGGGTACTCGATCGAGGAGGCGGCGGCGATCCTGGACTGCGCGCCCGGCACGGTGAAGTCCCGGTGCGCGCGTGGTCGCGCCAAGCTGCTGCCGCTGCTGCGGCACTGGCAGACGTCCAGAGAGAAGTCCGCCGCGGAAGCGGTGGGAACCGAATGAGTGGGTACACCGTCGAAGCGAAGTCGCCTGCCTCTGGCGACCGAACGCCTGAAGCCTTCGACCGGAGTTTTTCTATGACCATGTCGCCTAGGCCGCGCACCTCCCGTGAGGAGGCGAGCCCACGATGACCGATCCCGGTCTGCCGACCAGTGAGCATCTCGAGCACCTGGACACGGACACGATCGCCGACCTGATCGAGAACCTGCTGCCTGCCCCCGAGGCACACAGCGCTCGTGAGCATGTGAAGGCATGCCCGGAGTGCCAGCAGACGTACGACGCCCTGCTGCAACTGACGGAGGACCTCGCCGAGGAGGGCCGTAGCGACATCCCGATTCCGGCCGACGTCGCCGAGCACCTGGACGCGGTGATCGTGTCCGAGTCGGTGCTGCGTGCGTCCACGGTCGGCGTGCACTCGCTGGCCCAGCTCCGCGAGGAGCCGCGCCGGCACCTGCCGAAGCTGCTCGGTGCGGCCGCCGGTGTGGTGCTGATCGCCGCGCTCGGCGTCGGTGTCGTGTTCGCCACCAAGGACCAGGCGAACGACGGTGCCGCCGCCACCGATGCGAACTCGCCGCCGGCCGACACCGTCACGATCGCCAGCAAGGACATCAGCTCGGCCACGAAGCGCTGGCTGGACAACACCCCGAACGCGATCCTGCACGGCTCGAACGACGAGCAGGCCTGCGCCCGGGCGTTCGCCGCCGGCCGCTCGAACTCGAACGTCCGGCTCGTCCAGCCCGCCAAGGTGGACGGCAAGCGGGCCACGATCATCGGTCTGCAGGGCGCGACGGTGAGCCAGATCCAGATCTTCGCGGTCACCGGATGTAGCTCCCCCGGCGGCGTCGGTACGTCGTTCTACGACAACACGGTGACGCTCCGCAGCCGCTGATCCGGACGATGCGGTACCGGCGGCTGTCGATGGGTACCGTATTCACACGGTCCCACCCCACCACCCGGCTCTGGGGAATGGTCGGCCTCTAGGATCCGTTGAGTACGACGTCACTGTCTCGACGACACGAGGAACGCCTGCATGAGCGAGTCCACAGTCCGCAACGTCATCATCGTCGGCTCCGGCCCGGCCGGTTACACCGCCGCCGTGTACGCCGCCCGCGCGGCGCTGGAGCCGCTGGTGTTCGAGGGCTCCGTCACCGCCGGCGGCGCGCTGATGAACACCACCGAGGTGGAGAACTTCCCCGGCTTCTCGCAGGGCATCATGGGCCCGGCGCTGATGGACGAGATGCGTACCCAGGCCGAGCGGTTCGGCGCCGAGCTGGTCCCGGACGACGTGATCAAGGTCGACCTGACCGGCGACATCAAGGTGGTCACCGACTCGGCCGGCACCGAGCACCGCGCGAAGGCCGTCATCCTGGCGATGGGCTCCGGCTACCGCAAGCTCGGCCTGGCCGACGAGGACCGGATGTCCGGGCACGGTGTGTCCTGGTGTGCGACCTGTGACGGCTTCTTCTTCCGCGACCAGGAGATCGCAGTCGTCGGCGGTGGCGACTCCGCCGTCGAGGAGGCCACGTTCCTGACCAAGTTCGCCAAGAAGGTGCACCTGGTGCACCGCCGCGACGAGCTGCGCGCGTCGAAGATCATGGCCGACCGGGCGTTCGCCAACGACAAGCTCGAGTTCCAGTGGAACTCCGCGGTCGACAAGATCCACGGCGAGGACAAGCTCAGTCACCTGACGCTGAAGGACACCGTCACCGGCGAGACCCGCGAGCTGCCTGCCACCGGCCTGTTCATCGCGATCGGCCACGACCCGCGCTCGGAGCTGGTCAAGGGCCAGGTCGACCTGGACGAGGAGGGGTACGTGCTGGTCAAGCCCGACAGCACCGAGACCAACCTGCGCGGCGTGTTCGCGGCCGGCGACCTGGTGGACCACACCTACCGGCAGGCGATCACCGCCGCCGGCACGGGCTGTGCGGCCGCGCTGGACGCCGAGCGCTTCCTGGCCACCCTGGAGGACGCGGAGCACGCCGCGGCCGCCACCGAGCCTGTCTCCGTCTGAAACCTCACACATCACCTGAAGGAGTTATCCGCCGTGGGCGAGAAGATGAACGCTGTCACCGACGCCGAGTTCGACCAGACCGTGCTGAAGAGCGACAAGCCGGTCCTGGTGGACTTCTGGGCCGAGTGGTGTGGACCGTGCCGCCAGGTGTCGCCGATCCTGGAGGAGCTGAACCAGGACCACGGCGACAAGATCACGTTCCTGAAGATGAACGTCGACGAGAACCCGGTCACCCCGAGCAACTACAGGGTCACCGGTATCCCTACTATCAACGTCTACGTGAACGGTGAGCTGGCGAAGTCCATCGTCGGCGCCAAGCCGAAGGCAGCGCTGCTGAAGGAGCTCGCAGACTTCACCGCCTGATACAGAACCGCCTGAGTTGTACCCCGCCACACCGGCAAGGAGCTTTACCTGATGGAATCCCCGCACGGCGTGTACCGGATCGGCGACAGCGGTGAGGCGGTCGCGGAGATCGTCGGCAAGCTGCAGAGACTCGGGCTGCTGACCGGCGGTCATGACGTCTACGACGAAGCGACCGCACACGCTGTCCGGGGGTTCCAGCAACAACGCGGGCTGATGATCGACGGGATCGTCGGCCCGCAGACGTACCGCGCGATCGACGACGCCCGCTGGCGGCTGGGCGACCGGCTGCTGACGTTCGTCCCGACGCATCCGCTGAGCGGTGACGACGTACAGAGTCTGCAGGCGAAGCTGCAGGAGCTCGGGTTCGCGGTCGCGCGGATCGACGGGATCTTCGGCGCCGACACGCAGCGCGCGGTGACCGAGTTCCAGCGGAACATGGGCCTCCCGGCCGACGGGACCTGCGGGCCGTCCACCTTCAAGGCGCTGCAGCGGATCCGTCCGATGGCCACCGGCGGGCGGCCGGACGCTTTGCGCGCGCGGGAAGCCGTGCGCGCCGCCGGACCGCGGCTGTCCGGGAAGACGGTCGTGATCGACGCGGGGCACGGCGGCTTCGACTACGGCTGGGAGGGCTACGGCCTGCGCGAGTCCGACATCGCGTACGACCTGGCCTCCCGGATCGAGGGGCCGCCTCGGCGCTACCGGCGTCCGGGCGTACCTCTCGCGTGGCCGCGACCAGGGGCCGGACGAGCTGGCCCGGGCCGCGTTCGCGAACGAGACCGACGCGAACCTGTGCGTCTCCCTCCACACCGACGGTTCGATGAACCCGGACGCGCAGGGCGTCGCGACGTACTACTACGGCAACGACCTGCACGGCGCCTCGTCGAGCGTCGGTGAGCAGTTCGCCGGTCTGGTGCAGCGCGAGATCGTCGCCCGGACGGATCTGCTGGACTGCCGTACGCACGCCAAGACCTGGGACCTGCTGCGCCGTACGAAGATGCCGGCGGTCCGCCTGGAGATCGGGTACGTGACCAATCCGCACGACTCGGCGCGGCTGGCCGATCCGGCGTTCCGCGACGTGATCGCCGAGTCGATCGTGGTCGCGATCCAGCGCGTCTACCTGCCGCCGGAGCAGGACGCCGCCACCGGAATGCTCCGCCTCGGCCAGCTGACGGTGTAGTTGCTTCGCTACGAGTGATCCTCGAGTTTGATCCTCGGCAGCACCCGGTCCAGACTCCGCGGTAGCCACCACGCCCGCTCACCGAACAACCGCAGTACGGCGGGCACGATACCGAGTCCCAACGCCAGCAGGCCGAGCAGCGCGATCACCACCGTGCAAGTCGTGTACGCCGGCACCTTGAACAGGTGCGACGCGAGCATCAGCAACCCGCCCGTACTGCCGACGGCGCTCCGCGCCAGGTCTCCCCCGACCTCCACCGGGAATCCCGGCCGGGCGAGGTCCTGCGCCCGGTGGATGATCGTCCGTACGCCGTCCACCGGCATGTCCGCGGCCGCGACGTCGAGGCTCACGGTCGCGTACGCCGTACATCGATCTGTCGACAAATCGCCGTGTCCACTGAACGGGTCGGCGACCGAGGAGACGTGCGGGAGCCGGGTCGGATCGCTTGCCGGATCGGGCTGTCCACGGGCATCGGTGATCCTCGATGAGTAGAACGGCTACATGTTGCATCTCGAAGGCAACAGACATATGAGTAGACTGGCTACATGAAGGCGGATGCGTTGCGTGGGCACCTGGACCCGATGATCCTGGCGGTCGTCGAGGCCGAACCGCTGCACGGTTACGCGATCATGGAGGCGCTGCTGCAGCGCAGCGGCGGCGAGCTCGACCTGCCGACCGGGACGCTCTACCCGGCGCTGCGGCGCCTCGAGCGAGCGGGGTACCTGGCCAGCGAGTGGAGCACGGTCAGCGGGCGGAAGCGGCGTACGTACCAGCTCACCAGCTCCGGCGTGAAGATGCTCGCGTCCGGGAAGCAGGAATGGTTGACGTTCCGGGCCGTGGTGGAAGGGGTGCTACGCCCGGGCCAGGCGTAGACCGCGCGCAGCCTGGACGCTGACCAGCGCCAGCGGCAGGACGACGAACGTCCCGACCACGCCGAAGGCGGGCACGCCCGGAGCATGGGAGCTGGTTGCCGCCATCAGTACGCCGGTCCCGGCGACCAGCGCGGATCCCACCAGCGCGAAGTGGGCCGTCACGCGGCTGAGGTGCTCACGCACCACGGGATAGCGGACGCCGATCCCGGTCGCCAGTACGGCGAGCAGCGCGCCGGCGATCACCACACCGCCGACCGTGCGGACGACCGTTTGCAGCAGGTCGTTGAGGGCACCCGCCGATTCCGGCTCCTGGGTCCAGATCCACGCGCCGCCCTGCCACACGATCGGCTGGATCATCAGCGCGAACAGCAGCATCATCGCGGTCCGGCGACTCTGGCTGATCGCCAGCTCGGCACGGTAGCCCGGCACCACGTCGGACAGCTCACCGAAGTCGGCGACCGCCTCCCGCTCCGCGTCGTACCGCTCGTGTCCGTCCGCCTCGAACGCCTCGGTCGCGTCGGTCAGGTGGTCGCGGGCCTCGGCCAGCAGGTCCGCCTTCCGGCGCCGCGGCCCGCTGAGCGCCCTGCTCAGCGCAGCGAGGTAGTCGTCGATCGGCACCCTTCAAGTATGCGGAGCCGGATCCCGGCTCACGTCCGGGGTCCCACTGAGTCACCCCTGACCTTCGCCTTCTGCCGATGCCGTACGACGAAGAACCCGACATAGGCGATCACGACGACGGCGAAGCCGACTTGTGTGACGAGGGGCGTCGCGCCCACCGGCCACAGATGGCCTTCGAAGTAGTGCCGAACGAAGCCGCCCCGGTACCTGCTCTCGCCGCCCAGGCGCCGGAAGTACTGCTCGGTCGCGGTCACCGGGCAGGTGAAGCTCACCAGGGTGATGACGACGTTCCACACGACGATGGCGAGGTGGAACCAGATCAGCCGCGGCCACCGCCAGGCGAGGAAGCCACCGGCGAGGAAGAACAGCAGGAGAGCGCCGTGCACGACCGCCACCAGGTCGGCCAGCGCACGCCACGTCATGGGGCCTCCCGTCCTGGACTGAGGGCTACTCCGGGCCTGACCGGAGCGCATCCCGGACGGTCACCGGCGCCGACGGCGACTTCTCCGGCCGGATCGCGCCCATCAGCCGCTCCACCGCCGCCTCCATCTCGCTCCGCCAGGTGATCGCGGACCGCAGGTCCAGCCTCAGCCGCGGAGTGCGCGGATGTTCCCGGACCACCCCGAAGCCGACCGCCCGCAGGAACTCCGTCGGCCACACGCAGCTCGGCCCGTCCCAGCGCGAGTCCCCGAACGCCTCCACGGCCCGGAACCCGCGCTTCAGCACGTCCTTCGCGATCGCCTGCACGAGGATCTTGCCGAGCCCGAGCCCCAGGTACCGCGGCAGGATCCGCCCCGTCGCCAGTACGACGGCGTCCGGGCTGACCGGCGCGGTCGGGAACGCCTGAATCCGCGGCAGGTACTTCGCCGGCGCGTACACGGCGAACCCGGCCGGCTCGTCGTCGACGTACAGCACGATCCCGGCGGTCCCCCAGTCGAGCAGCAACTGGGACAGCCAGGCTTCCTTCTCGAGCGCGGTGTCGCCGTTGCGGACCGCCTGCCGGGCAGTGACCGGGTCGAGCTCCCAGAACACACAGTCACGGCACGGCACCGGTAGCTCGTCGAGATTGGCGAGCGTCAGCGGTTCGAGCCGTCGGGCCATCAGCGCATCCGATCAGCGGTACGGGCTGTTAGTTTGCTCACGGTGCGTCAGTGCGCCGCTGGTTCGGCCGCCGGCTCCGGTACGGCGGACGGGGTCCGCGCGTCCGGCGTACGGGTCGCCTCCGGGGCGACGTACCGCTGCTGCACCTTGGCGGCCGGTTGCCGCCTGAACAGCTCGCCGGCGAACCCGGCCAGCACGCCCAGCAGCAGACCACCGAGCGTCCAGCCGGCTGTCCTGCCCACGCTCATCCTGAATCCTTCCGGTTCCACCTCTCAGGCCGCACCGCACCGCCGGCTGTCTCAACAGCCAGATTCCGGCATGGTCGAACCTGCCCCTATAAGGCATGGTAGTGAGAGGTCACGCCGATCCCCAGCCCCGACTGAGGTCTGTCGTCGTAACCTGGTGACTTCCCCCTCGATCACCGTTGGAGTGCCCTCGTGAGTGCTGACGTGCCCGATGTCCGGCAGACCCGTCTCGACAACTACGTCGAGGCGTACGCAGCCCGGACCAAGGGCATGACCGCATCGGAGATCCGCGCCCTGTTCTCGGTCGCCAGCCGGCCCGAGGTGGTCTCGCTGGCCGGCGGCATGCCGAACATCGCCGGCCTGCCGCTCGACGTGGTCGGCGGCGCGGTTCGCGACCTGGTGATCGACAACGGCGCCGTCGCGATGCAGTACGGCTCCGGTCAGGGCGATCCGACGCTGCGCGACCAGATCTGCGACATCATGCGGCTCGAGGGCATCGAGGCGCACCCCGACGACGTCGTGGTCACCGTCGGCAGCCAGCAGGCTGTCGACCTGGTGACGCGGGTGTTCTGCGACCCGGGCGACGTCGTGATCTGCGAGGCGCCTTCGTACGTCGGCGCGCTCGGGGTCTTCCGTGCGTACCAGTGCGAGGTCGTGCACGTCGCGATGGACGACGACGGCGTCGTACCGGAGGCGCTCGAGCAGGCGATCGCGTCGGTGCGGGCGGCCGGCAAGCGGATCAAGTTCTTCTACACGATCCCGAACTTCCACAACCCGGCCGGGGTCTCGCTGTCCGACGAGCGGCGCGCGCGGGTGCTGGAGATCTGCCAGCGGGCGAAACTGCTGGTGCTGGAGGACAACCCGTACGGCTTGCTCGGCTTCGAAGGTGAGCCGCAGCAGGCGTTGCGGGCCGCGGATCGCGAAGGCGTCATCTACCTCGGCTCGTTCTCGAAGACGTTCGCGCCCGGGTTCCGGGTCGGGTGGGCGGTCGCGCCGCACGCCGTCCGGGAGAAACTCGTGCTGGCACAGGAGTCCGCGACCCTGTGCCCGCCGACCTTCAGTCAGCTCGCCATCTCGTCGTACCTGATCCGGCACGACTGGATGGGGCAGGTGAAACAGTTCCGCGAGATGTACCGCGAGCGCCGGGACGCGATGCTCGCGGCGCTGACCGAGAAGATGCCAGCGGCAACGACCTGGACGCGGCCGCGGGGCGGCTTCTACGTCTGGCTGACCCTGCCGGAAGGGCTGGACGCGAAGGCGATGCTCCCGCGGGCGGTCACGGCACGGGTCGCGTACGTGCCCGGGACCGCCTTCTTCGCCGACGGTTTCGGCTCCCAGTGCATGCGGTTGTCGTACTGTCATCCGACGCCGGAGCGGATCACCGAGGGTGTCGGCAGGCTGGCCGCGGTGATCAACGAGGAGCTCGAGCTCCGGGAGACCTTCGGCCCGCTGCCCCCGGGCGCCGGGCGCGACTACGACGCTCCGGGGCCGGAGCTGACTTAGGTACCTCCGCAAAGGTTGCGCAAGGGACCAACGGGTGGCCGGGGGTCCGTGTTGCGGTAGGGGTACCGTTCCAGTGGGCCTCGGGGCCGGCGACCGCGCCGGAGACGCCCACGAGTGATCGGGATATTTGTGATGAGTGATCTGGGTCGAGTGCTGGTTCTGGCCGGCGGTCTGTCGCACGAGCGCGACGTCTCGCTGCGCTCCGGCCGCCGCGTGGCGGACGCTCTGCGCAGCGTCGGCGTCGAGGTCGAGCAACGCGACGTCGATGCCTCCCTCGTCGATCGGTTGCGCGAGGATCCACCGGACGCGGTCTTCCCCGTCCTGCACGGCGTCACCGGCGAGGACGGCGCCCTCCGCCAGGTCCTCGACCTGTACGGCGTTCCGTACGTCGGTGCCGACGCGGCCGCATGCCGTACGGCGTTCGACAAGCCGGTCGCGTCGACAGTCGTCGGCAATGCGGGGCTGCACGCTCCGGCGTCGGTGGTTCTCGGGCACGACACGTTCCGGGAGCTCGGTGCGGCCGCGCTGATGGCGGCCGTCGTCGAGCAGATCGGGCTGCCGCTGGTGGTGAAGCCGGCGCGCGGTGGTTCGGCGCTCGGCGCTTCGATCGTGCGGTCGGCCGACGAGCTGCCCTCGGCGATGGTGAACTGCTACGCGTACGGACCGGTCGCGCTGATCGAGCAGTACGTCGATGGCACCGAGGTGGCCGTGACGGTCGTCGACACGGGCGACGGGCCGCGGGCGCTGCCTGCGGTGGAGATCCGCCCGGACTCCGGGTTCTACGACTACGAGGCGCGGTACACGGCCGGCGCGACGCAGTTCGTCGTACCCGCGCGGCTGGATCCGGAGGCAGCCGGTGCGTGCGCCGCAGCGGCCGTCCAGGCGCATCAGGCGCTCGGTCTGCGGGACTTGTCGCGGACGGACCTGGTCGTCGACGCAGCCGGCGTTCCGTGGTTCCTGGAGGTCAACGTGGCGCCGGGCATGACGGAGACATCGCTCGTCCCGCTCGCCGCGGAGGCTGCCGGGATCGAGCTCGGTGTGCTTTGCCGCGACCTGCTGGCCACGGCCGCCGCCCGCTGACGCTGATGTCCGACCCTGCGCCCCAACCCCTCTGGCGGACGGCTGTTCAGGCACGGTGGCTCGGGATCCTCGCTCTCGCGCTGGCGATCGCTGCGGTGATGACTGCGATGGGGGTCTGGCAGCTCGGCGTGTACAGGTCGAAGACCGCGACCGCGACGGCGGAGCGTGCGGCGGCTGCGCCGGTTCCGTTGCAGTCGCTGTTCTCGATCGACGACGGTCTGCCCTCGAAGGCGGTCGGGCGACAGGTCACGATCAGCGGCACCTGGGGACCTTCCGCCGATCAGGTGTTCATGTCGGATCGCCTGCAGGACGGAAAGTACGGGTTCTGGGTCGTCTCCCCGCTGAAGCTCTCAGACACCGAGGCGGTGATGATCGTCCGCGGCTGGGTCCCGTCCGTGTCCGACCCGGCCGTCAAGGCTCCCAGTGGCCCGGTGACGCTGACCGGCGCGGTGGTCGCCTCGGAGGCCGAGGACTCGTCGGACGACGCCGCGAAGGGACGGGTGCTGTCGTCGCTGCGAATCCCGACGATCGTGCACCTGGTGAAGTACCGGGTGTACGACGCGTTCGTCGTACAGACCTCCGCGGCCGGTACGTCGCCCGCGCCGGCCGCCGTCGTACCGCCTCCGCCGCCGACCGATCACGCCGGCCTGCGGAACGTGGCGTACGCCTTCCAGTGGTGGATCTTCGCCGCATTCACGCTGTGGATGTGGGGCCGGATGGTGCTGGACGCCCACCGCTCCCCCGACGACGACAGCGATGCTGATTCGGCCGAGGGCGACCGGGGCGAAGCGCCAGTGGAGCCAAGCGGTACCGTTTCAACGTGACTTCCTCTGCCGACCCCGCCACCTCCGCGCCGCCGATCACTCCGGCCGTCCGCGGCGCGCTGACCCGGTACCGCGTGATCGCGTACGTGGTGGGCGTGATGCTGCTCCTGCTGGTGTTCCTCGCGATGCCGCTGAAGTACTTCGGCGACAACCCGGGCGCCATGAACGTCATCGGCCCGCTGCACGGCTTCCTGTACGTCGTGTACCTGCTGCTGACCTTCGACCTGTTCCGCCGGGTGCGGTGGTCGTTCCCGCGGCTCGTCCTGATGGCGCTGGCCGGCACGATCCCGTTCCTGTCGTTCTACGCCGAGCGCAAGACGTCGCACGAGCTCCTCGGTCGCTAATCCCGTTGTGCTGCGGCGGTGCGCGGCCCTAGCGTCGCCTGCATGCTGCACGACATCACGGAGTCGAACCGCGCCAGCTGGAACCAGATCCACCATGCCCGCCCTGGCGAGCCCGCGTCGTACTTCGCTGCGGGTGGCTCCACCCTCACGGAAGCGGAGCTCGCCGCGGCGGGCAATGTTCGTGGCCGCCGGGTCCTGCAACTCGCCTGCTCGTGTGGCGACGAAGTCCTGTCCTGGGCACGGCTCGGGGCCTCCGTCACCGGCGTCGACATCTCCGAGGTCGCGCTCGCGATGGCGATCGAGAAGTCAGCGGCAGCAGGGATCTCGGCCGACTTCGTCCGCGCCGACATGCTGGCGCTACCCGAGTCGCTGACGGGCTTCGATCTGATCTACCTGAGCTGGGGCGCGGTCTGTTGGCTCCCGGACCTGGACGTCTTCGCCACCTCGGTCGCCGCCCGTCTTATTGCCGGCGGCTCGGTCCTGATCGCCGAACATCATCCGGCCTGGGAAACCCTCGCGGTCCGCGGGCCGAGCCAACTCGAGGTCACTGCCGACTACTTCGGTCGCACGACCCCACTCGCCGCCGTCGAGAACTCCAAGCGACCGACCGGCGCCCGAGACAATCCGGATGCCCCCAGCTTCACGGCCTTCATCTGGCCGCCGAGCGATGTCATCACCGCCCTCCTGAAGGCCGGCCTCACCCTCACCAGGTTCGAGGAAGCTCCGGATCCTGACAGCTACCTCGGACTCGGTCCGGCGGCCTCCGCACTCCCCGCCACCTACCTGATCCGGGCGACTCGCAATGTTCCACGTGAAACATGACTTTGTCGACAAATCACTTTGCCGAGATAACCCTGTAGTTTGAACAGCGAACTATCTCGCTGAGCGTCATCCTAAGCCGCCGCGACCGACTTACATCCCTGTGATTTCCGGCCCGGTCGCCGCAGAATCAGGGCGCTGACTCGGCGTGTCGGGCTTGTCAGGACCCGTTCTGCTTGTTCGGGTCCATCAGCGTGACAATCCGCTCCAGATCGTCGAGCGATGCGAACTCGACCGTGATCTTGCCCTTGGTCTTACCGAGGTCGACCTTCACCCGGGTCTCGAACCGATCCGACAGCCGATCGGCGAGATCGACGAGCCGCGGAGCGACCGGCTTGTTGCGGCGCCGCGGAGCAGCGGCCTCCTCGGCGTTCATGTCGCCGAGCGCAACGATCTCCTCGACGGTACGGACCGAGAGCCCCTCGGCGACGATGCGCTGTGCGAGCCGCTCGATCGCATCCCCACTCGGAAGGCCGAGCAGCGCCCGCGCGTGACCGGCAGACAGTACGCCGGCGGCGACGCGCCGCTGCACCGAAGCCGGCAGTTTCAGCAGCCGCAGCGTGTTGGAGATCTGTGGACGCGACCGGCCGATCCGGGTCGCGAGGACTTCCTGCGTGCAGCCGAAGTCGTCGAGCATCTGCTGGTAGGCCGCCGCCTCTTCCAGCGGGTTCAGCTGGCTACGGTGCAGGTTCTCCAGCAGTGCGTCGCGCAGCATCGCATCGTCGGACGTCTCGCGAACGATCGCGGGGATCGTCGTCAGCCCGGCCAGCTGGGTAGCGCGCCACCGGCGCTCGCCCATGACCAGCTCGAACTTGTCGTCCTCGAGCCGCCGGACGACGATCGGCTGCAGCAGACCGATCTCCTTGACCGAGTGGACCAACTCGTCCATCGCGTCCTCATCGAAGACGGACCGCGGCTGCTTCGGGTTCGGCGTGATCTTGTCGACGTCGATCTCGGCGAACGACGCGCCGGGGACCGCGGCGAGCTCCGGCTCCGTCGATGCCTGCGGCGCCGTCGACATCGGGGGTGCCCCCGGGATCGAGTTCGACTTGCTGCCGAGGGTCGTGGTGCCAGGGGCCGGCGAGCTGGGGATCAGCGCACCAAGTCCGCGTCCGAGTCGGGTGTTCATCGCGCTCCCTCGAGTTCGACATCCTGCTGAGCTACTGCTGGACTATCACAACGCCCAACGGGTGCCGCCACTCGCACTCTGGCCCCCGTGGTCCGTTTCACGTGAAACGCTGCCACACAACGCAAGGTACTCAGGCGTTGTTCCGCATGGCGATCTCGCGCGACGCCTCCAGGTACGACAGCGCGCCGGCCGAGGCCGGGTCGTACGCGAGCACGGTCTGCCCGTGGCTCGGAGCCTCCGAGATACGCACCGAGCGCGGCACGGCGGTCCGCAGTACGGCGTCCTTGAAGTGCCCCCGTACTTCGGCCGCGACCTCGCCGGCCAGCTTCGTGCGCGCGTCGTACATGGTCAGCAGGATCGTCGACACGTCCAGGCCTGGGTTCAGGTGCGACTTCACCATGTCGATGTGGCGGAGCAGCTGGGACAGCCCCTCGAGCGCGTAGTACTCGCTCTGGATCGGGACCAGGACCTCGCGCGCCGCGGTCAGCGCGTTCACCGTCAGCAGGCCGAGCGACGGCGGGCAGTCGATGAAGACGTAGTCGTACTTCTCTCCCGCGGTCTCGGTCTCGGCCAGGAAGGCCTCGAGCACGCTCTTCAGCCGGCTCTCGCGGGCCACCAGGCTGACGAGTTCGATCTCGGCACCTGCCAGATCGATCGTCGCCGGGATCACCTGGATCCCGGGGTGCTCGGCGCAGGGCTGGATCAGCTTGCTCAGCGGCTCGCCCTCGATGACCGCCTCGTACACACCCGGCGTACCTTCGGCGTGCTCGATGCCGAGGGCCGTCGACGCGTTGCCCTGCGGGTCGAGGTCGATGACGAGGATCTTCGCGCCGTACAGCGCGAGGCCGGCCGCGACGTTCACCGTCGTGGTGGTCTTGCCGACGCCACCCTTCTGGTTGGCGACGACGAACACTCGGGTCTCGGCGGGCAGCGGGAACTCGCGGCCCATTGTGCGTCCTTCATTCACCAGCAGGGTCCGTTCGGTCGCGGCGGCGATCGGAGTCTCGAGGAGTCGTCGCTGAAGCTCGTCCGTCGTGGCCCGCGCGGCGATCTGTGCGGCAGTCATAGCGCCCATTCCAATAGGTGCGGGACTCGGCCCGAAGAGGATGTCTGTAGGGGTCGGGGCGGGTCTACCCCCAGCTCCGTCCACAGGCTTCTGTGGACGAATTCCCGTGTGCAGGGGCAGTTTCATGCGGTGGTCATCCACAGGCGGTGGAGACTCCGAGAGGTCCGTCTCGGCGTCCACCAGTGGCGTCGACTCGGAACCGGAATCATCATCTCGCATCTCCGGCGTTTCACGTGAAACAGCACGGGTCTCATCAGCACTTGGTACGTCGAGACCGGCAGCCGCAGCAGCCCGCAGTCCCGAAGTGTCAATCGGAGGCACGACGGCCGCGCGTTCGGTGGTGACCGGGGGCGCCGGTGCCGGGGAGGTGTCGGGAGCGGGCTCCGGAGTCACCACACGAACGGCACGGTCCGCTTCGGTCGGCCAGCCGATGCCCTGCGATGGGCTCGGCTCACCGGTGCTCTTCTCGGGCCATCCGAGGGCACGACTCACCAACCCGCTCACCTCCCGTGTCGTCCGTGCCGGGATCCCCCTGCAGCACGTCCGGCCACAATACTCACCACAGTCGTGGGGAGGGCCAGTTCATCGCCGCCGAGTTGGTGAATATGACAAACCTCTGCACCAAGCTTCATCAATTCGCGTTCTGAGGCGTCCAGTTCCTCCTCCGCGGACGCACCTTTCATCGCCAGCATCAGGCCGCCCTCGACACAGAGCGGCAGGCACCAGCGCGCCAACTTGGCCAGCGGAGCGACCGCCCGGGAGGTGACCACGTCGTACGACGCCGGCGGCAGATCCTCGGCCCGCGCCCGCACCACGCGCGCATTGTCGAGCTCCAACGCGTCCACGGCCTCCTGGAGGAACGTCGTTCTCCGGAGCAGCGGCTCAACCAGGTCCACCTGGAGATCCGGCCGCACGATCGCGAGCACGATCCCCGGCAGCCCCGCACCGGTGCCGACATCGGCCACCGAAGACTCCTCCGGGATCAGCCGCTCGACGACCGCACAGTTCAGCAGGTGTCGGTCCCAGAGCCGCGGAACCTCGCGCGGGCCGATCAGTCCGCGCAGGGTGCCTTCGGTCGCCAGCAACCCGGCGTACGCCGAAAGCCGGACCGCCGCCCGTGGGAACAGCTTGTCCACGAGCGGCGGCGTTTCACGTGAAACGTCCTCGGTCACGGGGCCTCCCGGCCTGGACTGCGGAGCGGAGGGAGCGACGCGACCAGAGCGACGAGGGAGGGCCGGGAGCAACAGCCCGATGACCCGCCGCGCCGGAGGCGCGGCATCTGCAGGGTCATACGGTCGTCACGGCTGGACCACCACGCGCCGGCGCGGCTCCTCACCCTCGGACTCCGACGTCAGGCCGGCGGCCGCAACGACGTCGTGGACGACCTTGCGCTCGAACGGAGTCATCGGGTCCAGGCGCACCGGCGTACCGGTCGCCTTGGCCTCTTCGACCGCCTTGCGGCCGACCTCTTCGAGCTCAGCCTTCCGGTTCGCCCGGTAGTTCGACACGTCCAGCATGAGCCGCGAGCGCTCGCCGGTCTCCCGGTACACGGCCAGCCGGGTCAGCTCCTGGAGCGCCTCCAGGACCTTGCCGTTCTCACCGACCAGGTTGTTGAGCTCGGCGCCGACGATCGAGACCGCGGCCCGGTCACCGTCGATGTCCATGTCGATGTCGCCGTCCAGATCAGCGATGTCGAGAAGTTCCTCGAGGTAGTCGGCCGCGATGTCGCTCTCCGCCTCGAGTGCCTTCAGGCGCTCCGACGCGGAGCTCTTCGGGCTGGCGGACTCGTCAGCCGTCTCGGTGTTCTGCATGCCGTCGGTCACGGCCACTCCTTCATAGTGTCAAGATCCGCCCCACGGGGACCCAGGATCGTCAAAGAAAGGGATTGCGGCGCGCAGTGTCAGCGCGAACCGCCGGAGCGCTTCTGCGCCGCCTTCTTCTGCGCGGCCGACTTCGCCGCCGGCTGGCGCTTGGCTCCCGACCCCTTCTTGCCGGCCGGCTGCTTCTTGGCAGCACCAGCCTGAGTCTGCTTGGGTGCGTCCTGCTTCGGCGTCGCGTCCTGCACAGCCGGAGCGTCCGCGTCCTCAGCGGACGTCTGGCCGTTGCTGGACGCGGTCGTCCCCGGACCACTCTTCCGGTCGCTCCGCGACTGCCGCTTCGGCTGCTGCCGCTGCGCCGGCCGCCGGTCGGGCATCTCGGTGTCAGTCGCCGCGCCCGCGGTACCCGGGACGTTCTCGTCGGCCGGGCGGCCGTGGCGCAGGTTGTGCTCACGCTTGCGGGCCTGCATCGCGTCGTACGCCGGAGTGCCCGGAGCCGGGTTGCGGCGGATCACGTAGAACTGCTGGCCCATCGTCCACAGGTTCGAGATGAACCAGTAGATCAGCACGCCGATCGGGAAGTTGAAGCCACCGACCAGGAAGAAGATCGGGAAGACGTAGAGCATGACCTTCTGCATCTGCGCCGCCTGGCCGGTGAGGGCCTCCTTCGGCATGTTCTTGCGCATCAGCTGCAGCTGCGTCGTGAACATCGTGGCGGTCATCAGGATGATCAGCACGATCGCGACAACCTTGACGTTGCCGGAGCCGGAGCCGCTCGCCTTCAGGAAGGTCTGCGAGATCTCCGCACCGAAGATCTTCGCGTGCTGCAGGGAGTTGACGTACGGCTTCATGATCTCGCTGTGCCACTGGCCCTTGGCCGCGTAGTCGAGCACCCGGAACAGCGCCAGGAAGATCGGCGACTGCAGCATCAGCGGCAGGCACGAGGAGAACGGGTTGGTCCCGGTCTCCTTGTACAACTTCATCGTTTCCTGACCGAGCTTCTCCCGGTCATGGCCGTACTTCTTCTGCAACTCCTTCATCTTCGGCTGCAGCAGCTGCATGTTCCGGCTGGAACGGATCTGCCGGACGAACAGCGGGATCAGGATGGTCCGGATCACGATCGTCAGGCCGGCGATGGACAACGCCCACGCCCAACCACCGTTCGGGTCGAGCACCTGGCCGAGCAGCCAGTGCCACCCGACCAGCAGCGCCGATACGGCCCAGTACAGCGGCGTCATGACCGTGTTGAACAGATCTACGATCCCGTCCCACACCGCGAGCCCGGGGATGGCCAGAAGAGTCACTCACACACCTCGCTGCACAGGCCCGGCGTCGGCTGACGATCCGGGCTGGTTGGCGGAGACAGACTCTCCGCGCTGGTCGACATCTTTGGGGGGAACGGGGTCGTAGCCTCCGGGGTTCCACGGGTGGCAGCGGAGAAGTCGCCTCACCGCCAGCCAGCTACCGCGCACCGCACCGTGGCGCTCGACCGCTTCCAGGGCATACGCCGAACAACTTGGGTAGAACCTGCAGACCTGCCCGTACATCGGGCTGATCAGCAGGCGGTACAGCTTCAGAAAACCTATGATCCCGCTGCGCACGGGATTGAACCGCATCATGACTTCGACAATCGACGGAACGCCTCGTCGACGTCGGCGACCAGCTCGTCGTACGACGCCGCGGCGGACGACGGCAGTGCGCGGACCACCGTCAGACTGCCGGCCGGCAGCTCCGGGATCCGCGCTGCCATGACAGCACGCAGACGGCGGTGGACCCGGTTCCGCTGAACCGCGTTGCCCACCGCCTTGTTCACAACGAATCCGACGCGCGGGGGGCCGGTGTGACCGGCCTCGAACAGCACATGCAGGACCACCGCGCGTCGCGCCGCGCGCCGTCCGGACCGGACGGCGCGACGGAAGTCGTCGGACCGGACGAGCCGGTTCGACGCGGGCAACACGAGGTGGACACCGTCAGACGGGTCGCTCAGGCCGCGAGGCGCTGACGACCCTTGCCACGGCGGGCGGCGATGATGGCGCGACCCGCACGGGTACGCATCCGAAGACGGAAGCCGTGCTTCTTGTGCCGGCGACGGTTGTTCGGCTGGAACGTCCGCTTGCTCACTGGAATGACTCCGGTTACTCGAGATCACAATTTGTCGACAAATCCACTGATTGGATCTGCCCGGGTGCCTGTCCTGCACACCGTCGGAGAACCAGACGAGGGTTCCGCAGCGAGCGCAGCACGAAAGGGCCGGCTCAACACCGACCGATCCACGGTACGTGGCTCCCTGTGGACAGGTCAAACCAGGTATCCCCAGAGTTTTCCACAGGCTTGTGGACAGCATAGTGGGTAACTGGTTGCCGGACGGCTCGTCACTGTCCGGACCGGGTGGCGACACAGAGCGATCGCGAACCATGACTACGCTCCGGCGTCTACCCGACACGCCGCAGGTTGCCCCCAATTTCCTGTTCATAGCCTGTGGATGACGGCTTGTAGGTGGCTGGTCAGACTTGTTAGCGTCACTCCCTCACAGCAGAGGTCCCACACCCCGCAATCGGTAACCAACCTGTCCCGGCAGTCGTTCACAACTGTGGACAACCGTGTGGACAGAGCGGAGGCACGGTGTCGGGTCGAACGGTCGCGCAGCCCGGATTCCTCCGGATCGCGCCGGCCACCGCAGCGATGGATTCGGGGAGCAACGCGTGGTCGAGGACCATTCCGCCAGTGCGGAATTCACACCGGCGGAATTCACGGCAAGCGAGTACCGGACGGATTACCACGCCGCCCGCCGGCAGGATCTGCGGCCCGAGCCCGACGCCGACATCCGTCCCGAACCCGAAGCGAACTTCCGTACCGAGGTCCCGCCCGCTCCGGAGCCCCGGCCGCGCACCGAAGCCCTACCCCGCAGCGAGCCGACACCCCGCACAGAGCCAGCACCCCGACCGGAGCCGACACTCCGTACAGAGCCCACACCCCGAGCGGAGCCCGCACCTCGTACAGAGCCGACGCTCCGTACGGAGCCGGCACCTCGAGCGGAGCCCACACCCCGTCCGGAGCCCGCGCCTCGTCCGGAGCCCGCGCCTCGAGCGGAAACGCGGCGCCGTACCGACTCGATGCCGCAGGCCGAGACCCTGCCGATCACGCTGCCGGAGCCTGGGCCGCGGATGGATCCTGGTGACTACCTGAGCCCGTCGCTCCCGATCCCGATGCCCGAGCCGTCGGCCTTCGGGTACCGTCCCGCGCCGCCACCGGCGCCGTACGGCTACCGGTCCGAGCTCGAACGTGCGGCCACCGATCTCCCGGCCGGCCCACCCATGCCCACCGCAGGTACGACGTACTTCGGCGCGGCCCCAGCCGTCGGCAACTACCGCCACCCCGACCCGGGCACTGCCTGGGGAACGGCGGATTGGGGTACCGGCAGCGTCAATGCAGCTGGCTCGGCACCGAACGAGGGCGAGGCACGTGTGGACAACGTATCCACCAACCAGTGGTCATCCGACGACAACCCCCCGCAGCCCCAGCCCGCTGCCGACCGGACCGAGGCTCCAGAACACGCCACACCTGGACAGCCGCCGTCCGACCAGCACCCCGTCGCCGTCGACCAGCACCCGGTCGACCAGCAGCAGATCGGGCAGCAGCAGGTCGGCCAGCAGCAACCGCAGCACCAGGTCAATCCGCAGCCGACCGAGCAGCACGCGACGCACCAGGCGCACGAGCAGGCCCAGCACGAGCACCAGCCCAACCTCCAGCAGCAACCGCCGGAGGAGCACACCACGCTGGACCCGCAGTCCCACCAGCACGCTCCACACCAGCCTGCTCGACAACAACCGGCCCCACAGCCGGTCTCCCACCAGCCCCCACCTGAGCAGCACCAGCTGCACCACCAGGGCCACATCCCACAGCAGCAGATCCCCGGGCAGCAGGCCCCGGACCAGCAGACCCACGTGCAGCAGGTTCCCGAGCAGCAGGTCCCGGAGCAGCAGGTTCCCGAGCACCAGGTCCCGGAGCAGCACGCCCCGGAGCAGCACGCCCACGGGCAGCAGGCCCCGGAGCAGCAGCAAGTCGCACAGCAGCCACACCAGCAGACCCAGCAACCGCACCAGCAGCCGCTGCAACAGGCCGCACATGAGCCCGCGACACACCCGCAGCAGACCCAGCCCACCACGCAGCAGCAAGCTGAGCAGCAGCCCGTCGTGCAGCCGCGCGCCCAACAGGCACAGCAACCTCCTGCGCAGCAGCCCGTCGTGCAGCAGCACGCTCACCAGGCACAGCAACCGCCTGCTCAGCAGCAGATGACGCAGCAGATGCAGCAACAGGTCCAGCAACCTGCCACTCAGCAACAGATGCAGCAGCAGGTGCAGCATCCCGGCGCTCAGCAACAGATGGCTCAGCAGCCGACTCCGCAGCAGCACCTGCAGCAGCAGCAGCCGCAGCTGCATCAGCCGCGTGTCACCGAGGTCGCGCCAGCAGTCACAGACCTAGGTGAAGCCTGGGCCCGCGTACTCGCCGGCCTGCCGCCGAACCAGCGTGCCTGGCTGACCAACTCGCGCCCGGTCACCCTCCACGAGAGCACGGCGATCGTCGCGGTCCCCGACGACTTCACCCGCGGCCAGTTAGAGACCCGCCTCCGACCGGACCTCGAGCGGATTCTCACCGAGAGCTTCGGCCGCGACATCCGGATCGCCGTCACCGTCGACCCGTCCCTGGACCCCGAGCAGCAGGCCCCCCAACACCAGCAGCCGCAACACCAGCAGCCCCAGCACACGCTGCAACAGAACCCCCTGCAACAACCGCAGGCCCCGCAGCAGCAGTACACGCAACAGCCGGCCCAGCAGCCCGTACAGCAACCCCCTGCCATACGCGAGCCACTCCGCACCGACGGCGCGTACCAGCCGACCATCCAGTCCGCGCTGACCGATCCGGACAACAGCCCGCACTACAACCAACCGCCCGCGCAGCAGCACTACCAGCAGCAGGCCCAACAACAGCAGAACCCGTTCGGCCAGCCGCTGGGCTCGGTCGCTCCGCCGCCGAACGGTTCCAGCCAGCCGGCCACGGAGGCGCAGGGCGAGGCACGCCTGAACCCGAAGTACACCTTCGAGACCTTCGTCATCGGCAGCTCGAACCGGTTCGCGCACGCGGCCGCCGTCGCGGTCGCCGAGGCACCGGGCAAGGCGTACAACCCGCAACTGATCTACGGCGACTCCGGTCTGGGCAAGACCCATCTCCTGCACGCGATCGGCCACTACGTCCGCAGCCTCTACACCGGGGGCCCCGCGTGCGGTACGTCTCCAGCGAAGAGTTCACCAACGACTTCATCAACGCGATCCGCGACGACAAGGCGTCCCAGTTCCAGCGCCGGTACCGCGATGTCGACGTACTGCTGATCGACGACATCCAGTTCCTGGAAGGCAAGATCCAGACCCAGGAAGAGTTCTTCCACACCTTCAACACGCTGCACAACGCGAACAAGCAGATCGTGATCAGCTCCGACCGGGCACCGAAACGCCTGGAGGCCCTGGAGGATCGGCTGCGGAACCGGTTCGAGTGGGGTCTGATCACCGACATCCAGCCGCCGGACCTGGAGACCCGGATCGCCATCCTCCGGAAGAAGGCGGCCACCGAGCGGCTGACCGCGCCGCCGGAGGTGCTGGAGTTCATCGCGTCCAAGGTGCAGACCAACATCCGTGAACTCGAAGGTGCGCTGATCCGCGTCACCGCGTTCGCCAGCCTGAACCGGCAGCCGGTCGACCTGAGCCTCGCCGAGATCGTGCTCAAGGACCTGATCCCCGAAGGCAGCAAGCCCGAGGTGACGGCCAGCATGATCATGGGCCAGACGGCGTCGTACTTCGGGCTCTCGATCGACGACCTGTGCGGTTCGAGCCGCAGCCGCGTCCTCGTGACGGCCCGCCAGATCGCGATGTACCTGTGCCGCGAGCTGACGGATCTCTCGCTGCCGAAGATCGGTCAGCAGTTCGGCGGCCGCGACCACACGACCGTGATGCACGCGGAGCGGAAGATCCGGCAGCTGATGTCCGAGCGACGCAGCGTTTTCAACCAGGTGACCGAGCTGACGAACCGCATCAAACACCAGGCGAAGCAGCAGTAGCGGCACCACACAGGCTGGGGACACAGCTGTGGAAAACTGTGGGTATCGCCGTGGAAAGGTCGGTCGATCCTGTGGATTGGCTGTGGGGACAGAATTCTTCGTCCACGGCTGTCCCCAACCAAAGCGAGGACTGTCCACACGGCGTCCACATGGCAATTCGTGGTCTGACCTGCGAACTCGCCGCTTTTCCACACTATCCACCGGTGCTAAGAACACTATGGAATCTATAGAGAGCTCGAAGGCCACAAAACGATCGAGCGGCCCGATCTGGGGAAAACCCCGATCTCGCGCCGGCTTGCGGGACCTGTCAGGCTGTTCCCGAAGGCACCAGCAGCACGACCGGTACGACGCCGACGCGACCCGCCCGAAGCGCCACGTCTGGCCCGAATGGCGCACAGCACACTTGTCCGTGGCAGGATCTGCCTGGCACACAGCCGAAACAGGAGGCACCCAGCGGTGAAGTTTCGCGTCGAGCGCGACGTACTGGCCGAATCGGTGGCCTGGGCCGCGCGCAGCTTGCCCAGTCGACCCAGCGTCCCGATCCTTGCCGGCCTTCTGGTCGAGGCCGAGGACGGGCAGATCACTCTGTCCGGCTTCGACTACGAGACCTCCGTCCGGGTGACGGTGCCCGCACAGGTGGCGGATCCCGGCAAGTGCCTGATCTCCGGCCGGCTCGTCGCCGACATCTCCAAGAGTCTTCCGAACCAGCCCGTGGACATCGCAGTAGACGGCGCGAAGGTCCAAGTCACCTGCGGCAGTTCGCGCTTCACGCTCCAGACGCTTCCCACAGAGGAATATCCGGCCCTGCCGACGCTTCCGGCGGCCAGCGGCACGGTGAAGGCCGACGTCTTCGCCCAGGCCGTCTCACAGGTCGTCACGGCCGCTGGGCGCGAGGACACGTTGCCGGTGCTGACCGGTGTCCGGGTCGAGATCGAGGGCTCGACGATCTCCCTGCTCGCCACCGACCGCTACCGGCTGGCGATCCGCGAGCTCGAGTGGAACCCGGAATCCCCCGACGCGTCCGCGGCCGCGTTGGTCCCGGCCCGCGTACTGTCCGAGACCGCCAAGGCGATGACCGGCTCCGACGTGACCGTCTCGCTGGCCGCTCCCGGCACCGGCGACGGCATCGTCGGCTTCGAGGGCCAGGTGTCCGGCGGCAACCGCCGCGCCACCACGCGACTGCTGGACGGCGAGTTCCCGAAGGTCCGCGGCATCATCCCGAACGACGCCTCGATCGCGACCCGGGTGCGGATCGACACCGCGTCCCTGGTCGAGGCGGTCAAGCGGGTCGCTCTGGTCGCCGAGCGGAACGCCCCGGTCCGGCTGACCTTCGAGGAGGACAGCGTGACGCTGGACGCCGGCAGTGGCGACGAGGCGCAGGCGTCGGAGTCGCTGGAGGCACGGGTGGTCGGCGACCCGGTGACCGTAGGCTTCAATCCGACGTACCTGCTGGACGGTCTCGGTGCGATCGGTACGCCGGTCGCGCATCTGGCGTTCACGCAGGCGACGAAGCCGGCCGAACTGACCGGTGTGCGGGACTTCGACGGCGAACCGATCAGTGAGTTCCGGTACGTGCTGATGCCGGTCCGCCTGAACAGCTGAAAAGCCAACAGAACAAGGGGATTCAGATGGAGCTCGGCCTTGTCGGTCTCGGCAAGATGGGCGGCAACATGCGCCAGCGGATCCGCAACGCGGGCCATACCGTGGTCGGATTCGACAACAACCAGGAGATCTCCGACTCCAAGGACCTTGCCGACATGGTCGGCAAGCTGACCGCCACCGATCAGCCGAAGGTCGTCTGGGTGATGGTGCCGGTGCAGGCCATCGACCCGGTCGTCACGGAGCTGGCCGAGCTGCTCTCCCCCGGTGACATCGTCATCGACGGCGGCAACAGCCGCTGGACCGACGACACCCGCCGTGCCGCCCAGTTGGCCGAGAAGGACATCCGCTTCGTCGACTGCGGCGTCTCCGGCGGCGTCTGGGGCCTGGAGAACGGCTATGCGCTGATGTGCGGCGGCGCCAAGGACACCGTCGACGTGGTGATGCCGATCTTCGAGGCGTTGAAGCCCGAGGGCGAGTTCGGCTTCGTGCACGCCGGCAAGGTCGGCGCCGGGCACTTCTCGAAGATGGTCCACAACGGCATCGAGTACGGCATCATGCAGGCGTACGCCGAGGGCTACGAGCTGCTCGAGGTCTCGGACATCGTGGAGAGCGTGCCGGAGGCGTTCCAGTCCTGGCGCGAGGGCACCGTGATCCGGTCCTGGCTGCTCGACCTGCTGGTGAACGCACTCGACGAAGACCACCACCTGGAGAAGATCCGCGGGTACGCCGACGACTCCGGTGAGGGCCGCTGGACCGTCGAGGCCGCGATCGACCTCGCCGTACCGGTGCCGGCGATCTCCGCGGCGCTGTTCGCCCGGTTCGCGTCCCGGCAGGACGACTCGCCGGCGATGAAGGCGATCGCCGCGATGCGGAACCAGTTCGGCGGTCATGCGGTGAAGGGCGCCGAGGCCGCCGACCCGTCGTACGCCACTCCACCCAAGCACTGAGGTGTACGTCACCGCCCTGGGTCTGCTCGACTTCCGGTCCTACCCGCAGGCGGAGGTCCAGCTCGATCCGGGCGTGACGGCCTTCGTCGGGCCGAACGGCCACGGCAAGACCAACCTGGTCGAGGCGATCCACTACACCGCGACCCTCGGCTCGCACCGGGTGGCGAACGACGCGCCGCTGGTGCGGGCGGGCGCCACTCGGGCGATCGTGCGGACCGAGATCCGCAGCCAGTACGACCGGGACGTGGTCGTCGAGCTGGAGATCAACCCGGGCAAGGCGAACCGGGCCCGGATCAACCGCTCGCCGGTCCCGCGGCCGCGGGAGGTGCTCGGGCTGCTGCGGACCGTGCTGTTCGCGCCGGAGGATCTGGCGCTGGTGAAGGGCGATCCGTCCGAGCGGCGCCGGTTCCTCGACGAGCTGCTGACGCTGCGCGCGCCGCGGATGGCCGGCGTACGGCAGGACTACGACCGGGTGCTCAAGCAACGGAACTCGTTGCTGCGGAGCGCCTCGCAGGCCCGCCGGCAGAACCGGACGAGTGCCGCCGAGGGGCAGTTGCGCACGCTCGAGGTCTGGGACTCACACCTCGCCCGCTCCGGCGCCGAGCTGCTTGCCACTCGGCTCGAGCTGCTGGAAGCCCTGCGCCCGTTGGTCTCCAGCTCGTACGACGCTGTTGCCCGCGGCAAGGGTGATGCGCGGCTGGAGTACAAGTCGTCGGTGCTGCTCGAGCCAGGGGTGGTGTCCCGCGAGCAGCTCGAGGACGTACTGCTCGCGGCCGTCCAGGAGAAGCGCCTGGACGAGCTGGAGCGCGGGGTGTCGCTGGTGGGGCCGCACCGCGACGACGTCGTACTCGGGCTCGGCGACTTGCCGGCGAAGGGGTACGCGAGTCACGGTGAGTCCTGGTCGTTCGCGCTCGCGCTGCGACTGGCGTCGTACGAACTGCTCCGCGCGGACGGAGGTGAACCGGTGCTGATCCTCGACGACGTGTTCGCCGAGCTGGACTCGCAGCGCCGGGACCGGCTGGCCGAGCTGGTCGCGCCGGCCGAGCAGGTGCTGGTGACCGCGGCGGTCGGTGCTGACGTGCCCGCTGAGCTCAGCGGCGCACGCTTCGAGGTGGGTGAAGGGGTCGTTCAGCGTGTCTGAACCCCCGGATTCCTCCGAGAGCGTCCCCGAGAACGACGCAGCGACCGAGGAAGAGCACGACAAGCAGGGCCTGGATCTGGCCAAGTCGCTGGCGGGCAGGCTCAAGCAACAGGCGGCGAAGGGCGGCTTCAAGCCGGTCAAACGCCGCCGCCGGCCGCGGATCGGCGGCGCCCAGATCAGCAGCGCCCGCCCCGACGACCGCGATCCCCAGCGCCTGACGAACACCCTCGGCCGCCTGATGCGCGACCAGGGCTGGGAGGTCGACGTCGCGGTCCACGGCGTGATGGCCCGCTGGCAGACCATCGTCGGCCCCGAGATGGCCGAACACTGCAAACCGGAGTCGTACGACGACACCGTGCTCACCGTCCGTACGTCGTCCACCGCCTGGAAGGTCCAGCTCGACCTCCTGGTCCCCCAACTCCTCTTCCGCCTGAACGCCGAACTCGGCGAAGGGACCGTCACCCAGGTCAAGGTCCTCGGCCCCAACACCTACACCTGGCGAAAAGGCACCCGCACAGTCCGCGGCGGCCGCGGCCCCCGCGACACCTACGGATAACGGCCTGGGTTGCTGGTAGGACCCACGCCTCCCCTAGGATCAGGCGCGATGCGCACGCTCGTTGACGGTTTTCGCGAGATGGTCCACCTGATCGGGGATACGTTCCGGCTCTGGTGGAAGAACCTGCTGCCCATGACCGTCTGGTGGGCCGCGGGTTTCGTCGGCTTCACGGTGTGTTCGCAGGGCGCGATCTGGCTGGCGCAACACCGGCATTCCAGTCTCGGTACCGGGCTGTTCGCGGTCGGCGTACTGCTTCAGATCACCGCGTCCGTCGGCATGATCCGGACCTGCGCGATGTCGCTGTACCGCTGGCGGGACGCGGCGAGCAGCGACGCCGAGGAAACCTCGGACCCGACGCAGCGCGGGCTGCTGGAGCTGCTGGCGGTCACGCTGCTGCCGCTGGTCGCGGTCTGGTCGGCGTGGGGCTTCTTCGACCAGCAGGTCAGCCAGCTGAGCGCGACGTACATGATCCAGGTCGGTACGCAGTCCTCGTTCTTCACGCTCGGCAACCACAACTGGCACGGGTACCTGCCCGCGCTGATCATCCTGCTGGTGCTCCGCCGGGTCCTGCAGAGCGTCGACGACCGCTGGCCGAGCCGCCCGGTGAAGTTCGCCCAGGTCTGGGCCGAGGCGTTCTTCGTGCTGCTCACCTTCGTGATCACGCCGTTCGCGATCGCGGACGGCAAGAACTGGGTCAAGGACCGGAGCTTCTGGTACTGGTCGCTGGACTGGTGGGACGGCCTCAAGGGCTTCTTCGAGAAAATCCACATCCCGATCCCGGCCGGCATCGAGTTCCTCTGGGGCTTCTTCTGGGAGACCCTCTGGCCGCTGTTCAAGCTGGGCGTCGCCGAGCCGCTGACGTGGCTCGCGATCACCACGGTGGTCTTCGGTCACCGGGTACTGTCGAGCGGTGGAGTCTTCCGCGGTACCCGGCTGGAGCGCCGGCTCGGTGCGCAGTCGGAGCAGCAGGAGGAGCCGCAGCGCGGCCGGTTGATCGGTCTGACGTACAAGGCGCCGGACCTGCTGCTTGGCGGTCTACGGGAGAAGTTCTACCCGGCGATCAACGCGTTCCGGCTGCTGATCCGGGTCGGCCCGGTCTTCCTCGGCGTGGTCTGCCTGGTCTACACGTTCTGGCTTCTCGGGCAGGACTGGGCGTTCGTCGCGCTGCAGCGGCTGATCGGCCTGCATGGCGAGCACTGGGGGCTGATGAACCACGAGATCGCCACCACGATCCAGGACCTGGTGTTCGAGCCGCTGCGGATCGCGCTGCTGGCGGCCGCGTTCGACCTTTGCATCTCGGTCGGCAACGAGCGGCGCACCGAGGCCGTCGCGATCGCCGGAGCCAAGAAGCCGACGCCGGAGCCGGCTCCCGCGAACGCCTGAACCCCGGATCAGGGGGTGATCAGCACCCGCTTGTGGACGTAGAAGTCCTCGGTGGTCAGACCGACCAGGTTCGGTACGTCGCTCCGCGGCACGACGAAGATCTTCGCGATCTTGGCCGGCTTGTCCATCGTGAACGGGTGGTCGCTGTCACCGCAGTACGTCGGCAGCGGGTAGCCGTACGCCTGCTGGTCCTTCCAGGTGTTGCCCTTGTCGTCCCGCAACACAGCGTCGCACGTGAACCCGTGGTCCTTGAGGTAGAGGCCAGGCTTCGGTGTCACGGTGATGGTCGCCAGCACGACCACGGTGCCGGCCGGGCCGTCGAGCTCGATCGGCTCGCCGTCCCCGTTCAGGATCTTGGTGTAGACCTTCAGCGAGTCGAGCTTCCACTCGACGTTCGCGATCGTGACCGGTCCCTCGCTGACGACCTGGTCGATCCGGCCCTGCTTGTAGAGTCCCTCGTCGTCGCTCAGGTAAGGGCGGAGCAGGACGAACGTTCCGACGCCGAGGAGCGCCAGGAGCAACGTGATCTGGATGACCATCCGGCTCACCCGGCTCGCGAGGACGTTCATGACGCCACCCGGGTGACGGCCGGTTGCACGACGTACTGCTCCTCGGCGCTGTCGATCATCTGCTGCGCGATCGAGTCGGTCGGGATCCCCAGATCGACGCGGATCTCGGAGTTGTACACCGTGAAGAACATCGTTGGCTTGAGCCGCAGGGTGAGGCCCTTCAGGTCGGCCGGGTTGGCCTCGAAGACCGCCGCGCCGGTGCGCGCGAAGCCCGCGTCCGGAAAGCTGATGCCGGCCTCGGACGGGTCGCTGACCTCGGCGTACACACTGCCGCCATCGGTCATCAGCGTCGGGGTGAACGATTCCGGGTCGGCGACGCCGCGAACCGAGTCCCACTCGACGGCGATGAAGATGCCGTTGGTGTCGATCGGTTTGTCATCGCTGCTCGCCCGGCCGCTGAGCAGTTTCTGCGCGAATTTGATCCGGGTCACCTTGATCGTCGAGCCGCTCCCCGTCCACGGCAGCACCTGGCCGATGGTGCCGTGCACGACCTTCAGGTTCGAGTCGTTGCCATAGACCGCATCGGGCTCGGCCAGCCGAGCCACCCCGGCGAGCAGCACGAACAGCAGGCCGACCAGGATGGTCGCGGGGCGGTACAGCTTCATTTGCTCTTCCCGTCGTCGATCACGACAGTCGGCTTGAGCCGCACGACCGCAGCCGCGTCCGGGCTCTGCCAGTAGGGCTTGTCGACCAGACCGAGGGCCGCGTTGTCACTCTCGTAGTGCTCCTGCAGTACGCCGATTTCGACGACGTCGGCGGTGAAGTTCGGGCCGACGTCGAACTTGGTGCTGCACTCCTCTGGGGGCAGGCCGTAGACCAGTACCCAGCCCAGGTGGTCACTCTTACAGGAGTCGCCATTGGACTCGATCAGGTCGGCGCCGCCGCCGGGCACGAATCGGATCATGTTGCCCTGCACCGAGTCGCTCTTCTGTTCCTCGGAGTCGATGTTCTTTGCGGTGAAGTAGACCTTCAGGCTGGCCTCGGCCTTGCTGTACTTCGTCTTCGGCTTCCGGACGATCTCCGCCTTGGTGAACGTGTACTCGAACCGGCCGGCGGTGACCGTGGCCGGGGCCTCGAGGGTCGGGACCGTGCGGCCCTTCTTCTCTTTCCAGCCGCCGGCCGCCAGGATCACCAGGATCGCCGCGATGAGGAGGGCGATCACCAGCAGCCAGACTCGCCGGTGCCGGTGAATCACCCGGTCGGCGATCATCGCATCGATGACCTCGTCGAGACTCTCCACGGCTGCGATCCTAAGGGGCCGTGGGTGCGCGCCGCCCACCTGTCGTCCACAGCCGCCCCGGACGCCGGTCAGCGGTCTGGACCGGTGATCGAGGGAACCGTCAGTCGCGAAACGCCCGAAGGCCACTGAGTGCCCGTGAGCGCTTTCTGGCCCCCCACCCGCGAGAGGGGACATGGCGACGAGGGAGAAAAGACGCCCTGAGGTGAGTTTCAGGCGCCTGGTGGCAGGTTCTGCTTCGGTCGACGGGTAGAATGGACGGCGTAGAGCGAGCCGCGCCTTTGCCATCACCGTAGAGGGCGGCTCTACTGTGCCGCGATGCCTCGCGAACGCGGGGTCCGAGGAGGACAATCACCGGTGACCGACGAGCCGATCGAGATCGACGCCAACCAGTCCGCCGACCCCATCGGCACCCCCGCACCCAGCGAGGAACTCCCCGCGATGCTCGACGCGATCCCGTCGAACGTCGTCGAGCGTGAGTACGACGCCAGTGCGATCCAGGTCCTGGAAGGGCTGGACGCGGTCCGGAAGCGCCCGGGTATGTACATCGGGTCCACCGGTGAGCGCGGTCTGCACCATCTGGTCACCGAGGTGGTCGACAACGCGGTCGACGAGGCGATGGCCGGGTTCGGCGACCGCATCGTGGTGACGCTGCTCGCCGACGGCGGCGTACGGGTCGAGGACAACGGCCGGGGTATCCCGGTCGACATCGTCGAGTCCGAGGGCAAGCCGGCCGTCACCGTCGTGCTGACCGTGCTGCACGCCGGCGGCAAGTTCGGCGGCGGCGGGTACAAGGTGTCCGGCGGTCTGCACGGCGTCGGTGTCTCCGTGGTCAACGCGCTGTCCACCAAGCTCCAGGTCGACGTCAAGCTGAAGGGCAAGCTGTACACCCAGACCTTCACCAACGGCGTCCCGGATGCCGACCTCGCCGAGATCGGTACCTCGGTCTCGAACGGTACGACCATCACGTTCTGGGCCAGCGAGGACGTCTTCGAGACCACGACGTACTCCTACGAGACGCTGGCGACCCGCTTCCGTGAGTACGCGTTCCTGAACAAGGGCCTCGAGTTGGTGATCCGGGACGAGCGTCCGGACCACTTCGACGAGGACGGCAAGCCGCTCGAGCAGTCCTTCCGGTACGACGACGGCCTGGTCGACTACGTGAAGTACCTGACCGGGATCCGCGAGACCGTGCACCGCGACGTGATCTCGTTCGAGGCGGCCACCGCGGAGAACACGATGAGCCTCGAGGTCGCGCTGCAGTGGAGCGGATCGTTCCAGGAGTCCGTGCACACCTTCGCGAACGCGATCAACACCCACGAGGGCGGCACCCACGAGGAAGGCTTCCGGGCCGCGCTCACGTCGCTGGTCAACTCGTTCGGCGAGGACCAGGGGATGATCAAGAAGAAGGAGGACAGGCTCACGGGTGACGACATCCGCGAGGGCCTGACCGCGATCATCTCGGTCAAGCTGGCCGAGCCGCAGTTCGAGGGCCAGACCAAGACCAAGCTCGGCAACACCGAGGTCAAGGGCTTCGTGCAGCGGGTCGTGAACGACAAGCTCGGCGCCTGGTTCGAGCAGAACCCGGCAGAGGGCCGCGAGATCATCCGCAAGGCGAGCGCCGCGGCGAGCGCCCGGATCGCGGCCCGCAAGGCCCGCGACCTGGCCCGGAACCGCAAGGGTCTACTCGGCGGCGGCGGCCTCCCCGGCAAGCTGGCCGACTGCCAGTCGACCAACCCGGAGGAGTGCGAGGTCTACATCGTCGAGGGTGACTCGGCGGGTGGCTCCGCGAAGGGCGGCCGGGACCCGAAGTTCCAGGCCATCCTGCCGATCCGCGGCAAGATCCTGAACGTCGAGAAGGCCCGGATCGACCGCGTGCTGCAGAACAACGAGGTACTGGCGATCATCTCCGCGCTCGGCACCGGTATCCACGAGGACTTCGACGAGGAGAAGCTCCGGTACCACAAGATCGTGATCATGGCCGACGCCGACGTCGACGGCCAGCACATCCGGACCCTGCTGCTCACCCTGCTGTTCCGGTTCATGCGGCCGCTGATCGAGCGCGGTCACGTGTACGCCGCGCAGCCGCCGCTGTACAAGATCCGCTGGAGCAACCAGCCGGACGAGCTCGCATACACCGACCGGGAGCGCGACGGACTGCTCGAGGCCGGCTACGAGGCGGGCAAGAAGCTGCCCAAGGAGAACCCGATCCAGCGCTACAAGGGTCTGGGCGAGATGAACGCGAACGAGCTGTGGGACACCACGATGGACCCGGCCAACCGGGTGCTGCTGCAGATCACGCTCGACGACGCGATCCGCGCCGACGAGACGTTCCAGACACTGATGGGCGACGACATCGAGGCGCGGCGCAGCTTCATCCAGCGCAACGCCAAGGACGTCCGCTTTCTTGATATTTAGCACCGTCTCGACATCTGATCTCGCAGCTGCTCACCGACGTACTGATCTTCTGAACGGGACTTTTTCATGACCGAGACCCCCACCTCGCCGGGCCACGACCGGGTCGAGCCGCTCGACCTGCAGACCGAGATGCAGCAGTCGTACCTCGACTACGCGATGGCCGTCATCGTCGGCCGCGCGCTGCCCGAGGTCCGCGACGGCCTCAAGCCGGTGCACCGCCGCATCCTCTACGCGATGTACGACGGCGGCTACCGGCCGGACCGTGGTTTCAACAAGTGCTCCCGCGTCGTCGGTGACGTCATGGGTCAGTACCACCCGCACGGCGACTCGGCGATCTACGACACCCTGGTCCGGCTGGCGCAGCCGTGGGTGATGCGGGCGCCGCTGATCCAGGGCCAGGGCAACTTCGGCTCGCCCGGTAACGACCCGGCGGCCGCGATGCGGTACACCGAGTGCCGGATGGCGCCGCTGGCGATGGAGATGGTCCGCGACATCGACCAGGACACCGTCGACTTCCGGCCGAACTACGACGGCAAGTCCCAGGAGCCGGTGATCCTGCCGGCCCGCTTCCCGAACCTGCTGGTCAACGGTTCGTCCGGCATCGCGGTCGGCATGGCGACGAACATCCCGCCGCACAACCTGCGCGAGGTCGCGGCCGCGGTCGACTGGGCGCTGGAGCACCCGGACGCGACCCGAGAGGAACTGCTCGACGCCTGCCTGCAGAACATCAAGGGCCCGGACTTCCCGAACGGCGCGCTGATCGTCGGCTACAAGGGCATCGACGACGCGTACCGCACCGGCCGTGGCTCGGTCACGATGCGTGCGGTGGTCGACATCGAGGAGGACGCCAAGGGCCGGACCAGCCTGGTCGTCACCCAGCTGCCGTACATGGTCAACCCGGACAACCTGGCGCTGAAGATCGCCGAGCTGGTGAACACCGGCAAGATGAACGGCATCGCCGACATCCGCGACGACAGCTCGTCCCGGACCGGCCAGCGGCTCGTCGTCGTACTGAAGCGGGACGCTCAACCGCGCGTCGTACTGAACAACCTCTACAAGCACACGCCGCTGCAGGACACCTTCGGCTGCAACATGCTCGCGCTCGTCGACGGCGTACCGCGGACGCTGAGCGTGGACCTGTTCATCAAGCACTGGATCGACCACCAGATCGAGGTCATCCAGCGGCGTACCCGCTTCCGCCTGCGCGAGGCCGAGAAGAACGCGCACATCTACCGCGGGTACGTGAAGGCGCTGGACGCCCTCGACGAGGTGATCGCGCTGATCCGGCGCAGCCCCGACGTCGAGGAGGCCCGTACCGGCCTGATCCAGCTGCTCGACATCGACGAGATCCAGGCGCAGGCGATCCTGGACATGCAGCTGCGCCGGCTGGCCGCCCTGGAGCGGCAGAAGATCATCGAGCGGTTGCAGGAGCTCGAGGCGATCATCGCCGACCTCGAGGACATCCTGGCCAGCCCGGAGCGGCAGCGCACGATCGTCAAGGACGAGCTCGCCGAGATCGTCGAGCGGTACGGCGACGAGCGGCGTACCGAGATCATCGCCGCCGACGGCGACCTGTCGGTGCAGGACCTGGTGCCGGACGAGGAGGTCGTCGTCACCATCTCGCGTGGCGGCTACGCGAAGCGGACCAAGACCGACCTGTACCGGACGCAGAACCGGGGCGGCAAGGGCGTCCGCGGCGCCGCGCTTCGGGCCGAGGACGAGATCAACCACTTCTTCGCGACCACGAACCACCACTGGATGTTGTTCTTCACCACCAAGGGCCGGGTCTACCGGGCCAAGGTTTGGCAGCTGCCCGAGTCGGCGCGCGACGCCAAGGGCTCGCATGTGGCCGGCCTGCTCTCGTTCCAGCCGGACGAGGAGATCGCGCAGGTGCTGACGCTGCGCGACTACGACCAGTCCGACTACCTGGTGCTCGCGACCAAGAAGGGCCTGGTCAAGAAGACGGCGCTGCGCGACTACGACTCGGCGCGGCAGAGCGGCATCATCGCGGTCAACTTCCGCGAGGAGGATGACGAGCTGATCGGCGCCGACCTGGCCACCGCCGAGGACGACCTGCTGCTGGTGTCCCGCAAGGGCCAGTCGATCCGCTTCACCGCGAACGACGAGCAGCTGCGGCCGATGGGCCGGGCCACCTCGGGAGTGACGGGCATGAAGTTCCGCTCCGGCGACGAGCTGCTGTCGATGTCGGTGATCCGGGCCGGTTCGGAGGAGGACGCGCAGTTCGTCTTCACCGTGACCGATGCCGGGTACGCCAAGCGGTCGAAGATCTCGGAGTACCGCCAGCAGGGTCGTGGCGGTCTCGGCATCAAGGCGGTCAAGCTGAACGACGAGCGCGGCTCGCTGGTCGGCGCGATCATCGTGGTCGACGAGGACCAGGTGCTGGCGATCAAGGCGAGCGGCCAGGTCGTCCGCAGCCGGGTGGACAGCGTGCCGGTCAAGGGCCGGGACACGATGGGCGTCCGGTTCGCCGGGGTCGGCGAGTCCGACGCCGTGGTCGCGATCGCCCGGAACACCGATCTGACTGTCGCCGAGGAGGAGTCGGAAGGGTCCGACGAGGGTACTGTCGCTGAAGGTGCCCAGAATGTGGACGGATCGACAACCGAATCCCCCTCTGCGAGCGTCCAGAATGGTGACGAACGTTCGACGGAGGTTGACGGCGCGGCTACCGTCGAAAGCGACGAAGCCGGCCAGGAGGGTGACTGATGACCAACCGCGCGAGGCCGAACTGGCCTGAGGGTGCGGCCGACGGCTCCAAATCCCAGCGCACCGCGCCGGGTGGGAAGCCGTCTGCTGCCCCGGGCAATCCGGCCTCCAACGGTCGTGCCAACGGCGTCCCGGCCACCAACGGCCAGCAGCGAGCAGGTGCTCCGAACGGTCAACAGCCGTCGGAGTACCGTCCACAAGCCCGTCCGGGTACTCCGGGTACTCCGGGTGCCGGACCGGCTCCGGTCCGTCCGCAGCAGCCGGCACCGAGTACGCCGGGCCGCCCGGAGCCCTGGGCCCCCGAACCGGTGCCGGGCGAGGCAGCGTCGAACGGTGCGGCGGCGTACGGTGAGCAGCCGGATGCCAAGACCGAGTCGTTCGGTGACCGGATGAACGCGGCGCGGCAGGCCGTCCTGGACAAGGCCGCCGCGGTGAAGGCGGCGAAGCCGGACAAGTCGGCGGAGCGCGCCGAGCGGGCCGAGGCCAAACAGACCCGGCTTGCCGAGAAGGACACCAAGTCGTCGGGTCGGCCGCAGACGCGGAAGGCGCGGCTGCGGATGTCCCGGATCGACCCGTGGTCGGTGATGAAGACGGCGTTCCTGCTGGCGATCGCGTTCGGCATCGTCACCTGGGTGGCGGTCTTCATCATCTGGTCCGCGATCGGCGCGGCCGGTGTGTTCGACAACATCAACTCGACCGTCCGCGAGGTTCTCGGTACGCCGACCGGCGAGCCGTTCCGGGTGGAGAACTACATCAACACCGGCAAGGTGATGGGTTTCACCACGCTGCTCGCGTGCGCCGATGTGCTGATCATCACCGCGCTCGCGACCCTCGGATCCTTCCTCTACAACATCGCCGCCGCGCTCCTCGGCGGCCTCGAAGTCACGCTGGCGTCGGAGGACTGATCGGTCCCGGCCGGGCCTGTCTGGGCCCGGCCGTAACCGGTTTGGGAGTACGGCACCTGGTGCGGTAATCTCTCCCGGGTTCGACACCGCAGTACGCGGGCCTATAGCTCAGACGGTTAGAGCGCTGCCCTGATAAGGCAGAGGTCACTGGTTCAAGTCCAGTTAGGCCCACCCTCACGTAGTTCGAAGTTCTGATCCGAGGAGTCCCAGTGCTGAGAAAGTTCCTGCTGGTGCTGCTGGCCGGCGTCGGTGGATACTTCGTCTACAAGAAGACCCAGCAGTCCCGCGCCGAAAAGGACCTCTGGGCCGAGGTCGCCGACCCGGTAACCCCGGGCCACTGACCACCCCACGGGGGCGTAGCTCAACTGGCAGAGCACTGCCTTTGCAAGGCAGGGGTTAGGGGTTCAAGTCCCCTCGTCTCCACCATCGCGTTTCTGCAGGTCGGAGCGCGGTTCTCGCGCTCAATGCCTCGTCTCGTACCTGGTCAGGACCACGCCGCCGGGAAACGTCCGCGTCTCCACCAGGTTCAGGTTCACCCAGCTGTCCAGCGCGGTGAAGAACGGTGTGCCGCCGCCCACCAGCACCGGATGGGTGACGATCTCGTACTCGTCGACCAGCCCGGCCCCGCATGGCCGCCCCAGCGAGCGTGGCGCCACCGACCCTCATCGGCTCGCCGTCGTCGGACTTGAGTCGGGTGATCTCCGCTACAGCGTCGCCGGTGACCAGGCGGGTGTTCCAGTCGACCTTGTCGATCGTCGAGGAGAACACCACCTTCGGCGTGTCCCGCCAGTTCCGCGCGAACTCGATCTGCGCCGGGGTGGCGTCGGGCTGCTGGTCGCCGGTCGGCCAGTGGGAACTCATGGCCTCCCACAGTTTGCGCCCGTACATCAACAGCCCGATCGCCAACTCCTGGTCGAGCCACCACTGGAACAGCTCGTCGCTCGGCACGCCCCAGCCGATGTCCCCGCCGGGCGCGGCGCTGTAGCCGTCCAGGGTCGTGTTCATGCCGTAGATCAGTTTCCGCATGGCGCCATGCCTTTCTGTCAGTCCGGCGGACTTTCTCCGGCCGCCTGTCACCCCTACTACGAACGCCTCACTCCGGATCCAACAGGTCATCGGCAGAAATTCGCACGAGGCTCCTCCGTCGGCGCAGGAAATCTCAACCTCGCCCGCGCACAGCAAGCAGCGCACTCACCCCACACGCGAACAGACGGTTATGCGGCAGCTTGCCGGCTGACCCCGGTCTGACCCGACCCGATCAAGGAGCCGGACTGGATGCTCGTGGAGGGAGCGATTGGTGACGTTCTTCTGAGAGCGACCACAGCGTGTGTGGCTAGCGGTCTGGTGAGGTTTGGGTGATGAGTTCGCCGGCGTCATGCGAACTCGTGGACTGGATTCCGAGCTGAGCTACTGCCTGGCTCGTATTGTCGGTTCATGGCTTTTACGTCGCCCTTGGAGCGGGTTGTGCCGGGTCGGTTGGTTGGGGAGCGGGATGCGTTGGCGCAGCAGCTCGACTTTCATCGGGCGACGTTGCTGACCAAGCTGGACGGGCTTGATGACGAGACGTTGCGGCGGCCGATGACGGCGTCGGGGCTCAGTTTGCTCGGGTTGGTGAAGCACCTGGCGGCGACGGAGCATGGGTGGTTTCTCAAGATCTACGGTGGGGTGGCCGAGCCGGATCTGTTCGAGACGGACGAGGAGTTTCGGGTTGAGCCCGGCGAGACGGCCGACGTACTGGTTGGGCAGTATGTGCGGATCAGTGAGCGGTGCCGGGCTGTCGTGGCTGCTGGTGAGCTTGACGATGTGGTGACCACGCCTTGGGGAGCGGAGGTCAATCTGCGGGCGATTCTGATTCACTTGGTGCAGGAGACGGCTCGGCACAACGGGCACGCGGACATCATTCGGGAGAGCATCGACGGGGCTACCGGGCATTGAGCGGTAGCCTTCTCGGATGTCGGTTTGGGGTGTGCCTGAGCGGGTCGAGCCGCCGGTTGATCCGGTGGACGAGTTGGATGCGCTGGTGGGGCGGCTGGAGTTTCAGCGGACCACCTTGTTGGTGAAGTGCGGTGGGCTGACGCCGGAGCAGTTGGTGTTCCGGGCGGTGCCGCCTTCGAGGCTGTCGTTGTTGGGGCTGGTCCGGCATCTGTCGGGGGTCGAGGCCTGGTTCCATGAGTACGACGGGCAGCCGGACCACCTGTACTACTGGAACTACGTGCATGGCTCAACGACCAGCTTCGAGGAGCTCGACCCCACACGAGCGGCTGACGACCTGGCGAGCTACCGGGCGAGTGTTGCCCGGTCACGGGCGGCTGTTGCGGCGGTCGGCCTGGATGAGCGCAGTCCGGGTGAGGACTACACGCTGCGGTGGATCTACCTGCACATGATCGAGGAGTACGCCCGGCACAACGGTCACGCGGATCTGCTCCGCGAGTGCATCGACGGCGCCACGGGTGAGTAAGGACTAGCTGCCGAACGCCCAGCGGATCATCAACGGGAACTCGGCCCGCCAGAACGGGTCGCCGTGGTTCCCGGGGCGTTCTGTCAGGACCACGTCCACGTCCGCGGCGCGCAGCGCGTCGTACCAGCGGGTCGCGTTCTCGCGGAAGAACGGCTCGTCCGTACCGGCGACGAGGTACGCGCGCGGTAGTGCTGACGGCATCACCTCAGGCGGCCGGTATCCGCCGCCGGGAGATGCGGCGAGGACCGATCCGTAGATGTCCGGGTGCCGCATGCCCATCGCGAGGGCGAGTTCCGCGCTGGCCGAGACGCCGAACACCGCGGTGCGTTCGGCTGGCAGCGCGACACCGAAGAGGGTGCCGACCCAGCGGCGTACGTCGTCCACGAACAACTTCTCGTGCGCCGCGAACTGTGCCTCGTCGAACGAGGGAGAGTACTCGCGGATCCGCACCATCTCGTCCGGATCGTCCGTCCGGTGTACGCCGACAACCAGCGTCGGCGGTACGTCGGCGCGCACGAGGTCCGGGCCCCACTTCGAGAGCAGTTGGCCGTCGCCGGTGTAGACGACTGCCTCCGGCGCGGTCGGAGGTACGTAGACGGTGACCTGCCGGCCGCCGTCGAACTCGAATGTCTCGGTGACGAACTCACCGGTGCTGTCGTCCATCGATCTCTCCGTCGTGTGGGCGGGTCGGGCTGGCAGACTTGCGGGCGTGACCGATCAGAGTGCGTTCGACTTCAGTGGTTACCAGGAGGCCGCGGCGCGGACCGGGGGTCCTGTCGCCACCGATCACCCGATTGTGTACCCGACTTTGGGTCTCGTGAACGAGGCGGGCGAAGTCGCCGGCAAGGTGAAGAAGATCTTCCGGGACCGGGCGGGCGTGGTCACCGACGCCGATCGGGAGGCGCTGACGCTGGAGTTGGGCGACGTGCTCTGGTACCTGTCGGAGTTGTCCACAAGGCTCGGGATCCGGCTCGAGGATGTTGCCGAGCGCAACATCGCGAAGCTCGCCGACCGGGCGTCTCGCGGCGTTCTCGGCGGTGACGGGGACCACCGCTGAGTCACGGTCTGAAGTGGTCGGCGGCCGCCTGAACCTGTGTACGTCGGTCGTTCCAGAACGCTTCGTCGGCGGCGACGGTGGTGCCTCCGCCGAGCCGGCCGTCGAGTTGCTCGCGGAGGATGTCGGCGTGGCCGGTGTGCTGGCTGGTCTCGGCGACCATCCGGATCAGCAGTACGCCGAGGGTGGTCTCGCGGTGCCCGTCCGCCCAGTGCGCAACGTACGCGGGACTGTCCAGCTCGAGGTCCGCGACGGTTCGGTCGGAATGTGCGGCGATCTCGCGATACACGCCGACGACGTACGCACTCGACTCGTCCGGCGTCGCCCACATGTCGATCTCCGTCGACACGTCATCCCGAAACCATGACGGCCGCACCGCGGGCACCCGCCCGACAGCCTCACCGAGATACCCGTGCTCCAGCCCCGCCAGATGCTTCACCAGCCCGAGCAAGTTGGTCCCCGTCGGCGCCAAAGGCCGCCGCAGCTCGTACTCCCCCAGCCCCTCCAACTTCCCGACCAACGCCTCCCGAGTCTCTTGCAACACCCGCAACAGCTCACACTTGGGATCCACGAGTCCCCCTCACTGTCCGGTATGGCAGTTCTCCGGTGAGGCAGGTGCAGGGCATGGTGACAGTTTGCTATTCGCCGGTGGTGCCGTCGAGGGACTCGCGGAGGAGGTCGGCGTGGCCGGTGTGGCGGGCGTACTCCTCGATGACGTGTTCGAGGATGAAGCGGATGTCGGTGTCGCCGTACTCCGGGTTCGGCTCGATTCGGTCGAGGTTCGTGGTGCCTTGCGGGAGGAGGTCGCGGGAAGTTTGACAGGCTGTCAAATAATCCGCGTAGACCTCGGACGCCGGCGTCGGATCGGATTCGTCGAACCACTCGTCGCCGTCGGCGGTCTTGTACGTCCGGTACGGGAAGAACTGCGGCGGTGTACCGGTCAGCCGGAGATGCAACCAGTACCGCTCGACGCCCTGCAGGTGTCGCATCAACCCCAGCAGGCTCAACTCGGACGACGGGATCGACCGCTGCCGCAGTTGCGCATCCGTGAGTCCTTCGCATTTCCACAGGAACGTCGCGCGGTGATAGTCGAGGTTCGACGCGATCACGTCGATCCACGAACCGGCCAGCACGCGCTCCGGGCGTACGACGTTCGCGATCACGATGTCATTCATAGAAGAGCCCTTCGAGCAGGAGTGTCTACTCCATCCGATGCGCGAGCACCCCGCAGATCGACATCACCTCAGTGCTCGACCAACCCGCCGACCGCGACCGCCGGTCCATGCCCCGTCCGCGGCCGCGACTCCCACAGCGCGATCCCCACGTCGACAAGCGCCGCACGATGCAACCCCAGTACGTCGACAATCGGCGTCCAGACCGACTCCGCCGTCTCACCGTTCGGCTCCGGCCGCATACGCCCGCCGGTGACGCGCACCGCGTAGAAGATCCCGATGTTCTGGTGATCCCCCCGCCCCCACCGCCGGCGTACCGCGGCCGGCACCACCCGCGAGTCCACACCGAGCATCTCCTCGACCACCGACTCGTACCCGGTCTCCTCCGCCACCTCCCGCGTCACCGCATCGAACGGATCCTCGTTCTGCTCGACACCCCCACCCGGCAACGTCCACCAACTCCCGTCCCCGAACGGCGACACATACCGCGCCAGCAGCACCCGCCCATCGTCAACACACACGGCATAAGCACCCACCCGCTGACCCATCCCCCGAACCTAGTGCCTCAATTGGTCAGGTTGGGGATGGTGTGGGCGCCTACGTAGTCGCGGAAGAGTTTGATCTTGCCGTTGTGGATGCGGAAGACCTGGATGCAGCGGGCTTCGAAGGGGGTGCCGGTGGTGGTGTGGCGGGCTTCGGTGGTGAGTTCGAGGATGACGACCTCGGGGTCTGCGGTCTGGTGGAGCTGGACGGTGTGCAGGTCGATGATGTCGATCGGGCGATCGCTGGTGCGCAGCGAGAACTCGCGGATCGCTTCCCGGCCTTCGAGGCGGGTCGGGAGGCCACCGACCGCGAACGGGAGTTCGATCACGCCGTCCTCCGCGAACAGGTCGGCGAAGGCATCGAAGTCGCGGGCGATCAGATGCCGGCGGCGGAGTTCCAGTACGTCGAGCGGGGTCATGACGCTCCTTCATTCAACGGATGTAGAACGGTTCAACGAGCGTAGAACGAAACTCCCGACGGGTCAACGGACGTAGAATGAATCCCGATGAGTGAGCCCACGTCCCGGCCGTCGCGGGCCCAGCAGCGGATCGACACCCAGGAGCGGATCCTGTCCGCCGCGGGCCGGCTGTTCGCCGCGCTCGGGTACGACCGGACCACGATCCGCGCGGTTGCCGCCGCAGCGGAGGTCGATGCCGGGCTGGTGATGCACTACTTCGGCAGCAAGGAGCAGTTGTTCGCGCTGGCGACGAAGACCGAGACGCCGCTGGTCACCGGCGAGACTCCCGAGGAGGTCGCCGAGCAGTTGCTCGGGATTCTGCGGCAGTCGCTGATCGAGGAGCCGATCGCTTCCCTGGCCGCGCTCCGCTCCATGCTCACGCATCCCGACGCGGCCGCCGAGGTCGGCAACGCGCACGCCGAACGCGTCAAGGTCAGCAAGGCGATCCCCGGCGTGGACGGTAACCTCCGGGCCGCCGTGGTGAGCGCGATCCTGATCGGCGTGGTCCTCGGCCGGCACCTGGTCAAACTCGACGAGCTCGCCGACGCCGACCCCGACGAGATCGTCGAACTCCTCCGGCCGGCGGTCCTCTCGCTGACCAAGGCCGACCGCACGGAATAGGTTCGTCCGCGAGGAGGTTCCGCCGGTATGAGCCTTGAGTTCGGAGTGATCCTGCCGACGTCGACGCCCGATCCGGAGCGCCCCATCCTGGGGGACGTCAAGGAGAGCGCGCGGTACGCCGAGGAGGTCGGGCTGGACTCGATCTGGTCCACGGATCACCTGGTGGCCAGTGCGCCGCTGCTGGAGAGTTCCGTCGTACTGGCGACGGCCGCAGCGGTGACGGAGCGGATCACCATCGGGTACAACGTGATGCTGCTGGCGCTGCGCCCGGTGGCCTGGGCGGCGAAGCAGATCAGCACGCTGCAGTACGTGTCGAACAACCGTGTCGTGCTCGGAGTCGGTACGGGCAACCCGGCACACGGCGCCGCCGGGTGGCAGGCCGCGGGCGTCGAGTACGCGGACCGCGGGCGCCTCACGGACGACGCGCTCGCCGTACTGCCGGACCTGATCGCCGGAACTCATCCCGACATCAAGATCTCGCCGAGCGCGAAGGTGCCGCCGATCTTCGTGGCCGGAAGCGGCGTACGGGCGCAGCGGCGAGCGGCGAAGTACGCCGACGGGTGGGCGACCATCGCGCTGCCGCCGGAGGAGGTCCGCGCGAACCTGGCGCGCATCAACGAACTTGCCGACGGCAAGCAACTGAAGGCCACCGTGGTCGCCCCACAGCTCACCGGCGATCCCCTCGAACAACTGGCGGCCTACGAGGCCGCCGGTACCGAACGCATCATCCTGCCCCCGACCGGCGACTGGCGCCACGACTACGACCACGCCGCCGAGCTCCGCGCCCGCTACCACCAGGCCTGAATGGGCTGGTGAAACACCGGCCGAATGGATCTGCCGAGGCGTGCTGGGTAGCCGAATACTGGGAACGTACCCCGCGAGCTGAGGATGTGGATGATGTACGTTCCCGCGCACTTCGCGCCGGACGAGGCCGCTGTGCAGGAGTTGCTGGTGCGGCACGGTGCGGCGGATCTGGTCACGATGACATCGGACGGATTGCTGGCGACGATGCTGCCGTTCGTGTACGACCGCGAGCGGAACGTCCTGCTCGGGCACCTGGCGCGGAACAACCCGCACTGGCAGCGACCGGTGATCGGGGACGCGCTGGCGATCATGCGCGGCCCGGACGCGTACGTCTCGCCTGCCTGGTACGCCGCCAAGCGCGAGCACGGTCGCGTCGTCCCGACCTGGAACTACGTCACCGCCCACGTCTACGGAACGCTGACCGTGTACGACGACCCCGCCTGGGTCGAGGATGTCGTACGGCGGCTCTCGGATCTCCACGAGGCGGGTCGGGCTGAGCCGTGGTCGGTGGACGACGCGCCGGCGAAGTACGTCAGCGGTCAGCTCCGGGCGATCGTCGGCGTGGAGATCGCGATCACGCGGATCGAGGCCAAGTTCAAGCTCAGCCAGAACCGCTCGGCTGCCGACATCGACGGCGTGATCGACGGCCTGCACGCCGCCGCCGATCACCGCTCAGCCGACGCGGTGGCCCAGCACCGCCCCTGACCTGACCTTGACCGAGGCGGCTCAGCTTGGTTTGAGCAGGCCGCGGTTGTAGGCGACGGCGACGGCGGCGGCGCGGTCGGAGACGTCGAGTTTGGCGTAGATGTTCAGCAGGTGCGTCTTCACCGTGGCCTCGCTGATGAACAGGTGCCGGGCGGCCTCGCGATTGGTGTTGCCGCCGGCAACCAGCTGCAGGACCTCGAGCTCCCGCGGGCTGAGCAGCTCCGGGGCGCGCGGCGCGCGGACGTGGTTCATCAGCGTGTTGGCGACCGACGGCGCGAGCACCGAGCGGCCGTCGGCGGCGGACCGGACGGCGCGGAGGAGCTCGTCGCGCGGCGCGTCCTTGAGCAGGTACCCGGTGGCGCCTGCCTCGATCGCGGGGACGACGTACCCGTCGGTGTCGTACGTCGTTAGTACCAGGACCCGGGCCTGTACGCCGCGCTCGGCGAGCTCGCTGATCGCGTCCAGGCCGTTCATGCCGGGCATCTGCAGGTCCATCAGGATCACGTCCGGCTGCAACGCCTCGGCCAGCCGGATCGCCTCCGCGCCGTCGCCCGCCTGGCCGACCACCTCGAACTCGGGTTCGGCCGCGAACATCCCGCTCAGCCCGTCCCGGACGATCGGGTGGTCGTCGGCGATCAGCAGCCGGATCATGCGCCGACTCCGGTCAACGGCACGGTCGCCGAGATCGCCGTACCGAAACCGGGCTCGGACTCGACCTCCAGCGTCCCGTTCAGCGCCTCGACCCGCTGCCGCATCGCGACCAGGCCGAACCCGCCGGACTCCGACGCCGGCCGCGGCTGCTCCGGATCGAACCCGGCACCGTCGTCGCGCACGTCCAGGGCGACCTTCTTCTCCATGTACGACAGCGTCACACCCACCCGGGTCGCCTGTGCATATTTCGCCACGTTCGCCAACGCCTCCTGAGTCGCGCGGAGCAGGGTCGACTCCGCCTCGGGTGTCATCACCCGCTGCGTGCCGGTAGTGGTCAGTTGTACGTCGACACCGTGCAGTGCGGACCACCGCCGTACTACGTCCGCGATCGCCTCGCCCAGCGTCGCCGACTGCAGCGGCTGGGGACGCAGCGCGTGTACCGAACGCCGGGCCTCGGTCAGGCTCTCGCGGGCGAGCCCGATCGCGGTCGTCACGTACCGCCGCCAGTCGTCCGCGGTCTCGGCGGCCTGGAGCTGGGCGACGATCCCGGTCAGCCCCTGCGCGAGGGTGTCGTGGATCTCGCGGGCCATCCGCTGCCGCTCGTCGATCACCCCGGCGTCGCGAGCCTGGGTCACCAACTGCTCGTGCAGTACGGCGTTCTCCGCGAGCGTCGCCTCGAGCTTGAGGTTGGTCTCGGTCAGGGCGTCGACCGCGTCCTGGCGCTGCTGGCTCAGCACCTCGCCGCGCCGGCCGAGCCAGGACGCGAGGCACATCCCGACCACGTTCACCCCGATCACGGCCGCTGTGCCGAGCAGCCCGAAGATGTCCGACTTCGCGATGGCGTACGCCTGGGCGTACCCGGCGACGACCGCGACGCTGCCGACGCCGACCAGTTCGATCGGCCACGGCAGCAGGATGAAGGTGTAGAAGTAGCTGGCCGGGGTGAGGAAGCCGAACCACGGATCCCGAACCACCAGCACGGCCAGCAGTAGGACGAACCCGGCGATGAAGACGCCGATCCAGCGGTGGTCGGTCCGCTTGGCCGGGCGGAGGGTGAACATCCCGAGCGTCCACAGCGCGATCAGCGCGCACAGCACCAGGTCGACGGTGAGCGACCTGGGCTGGTCGCGCTTGATCAGGATGGTGACGGCGGTGAGGCATGCGAGGAACACATACGGCATCACCGTCAGCCGAACCGGCCAGACCCGATCACTCATGTCACTTAGTGAACACCGAGCGGAGGTGCTTGCTGTTCACCACGAGTGTCACGCCGAGCAGGAGCAGCCCGCAGACCGCCTGCTCACCCTTCATCCACAGTGGGAAGGTGCCGGGCAGCGCGATGATCACCACGATCGCGACCAGCATCACGGCCGACACGATCCGGAGCCGCAGGAACCCCTTCCGGGAACCCTTGGCCGCGCTGCGAGCGAAGAGGAAGGTCAGCAGCGAACTGCCGACGACGATCGTTCCACGGACCCAGACGGCGTCGTTGACGACTGTGCTGTGGTTCCGCAGGGCGATGATGGCGACCAGCGTCAGCACGCTGATCGCGACGTAGCCGGTCACCAGCAGTTGCACGCTCCGCAACGCGGAGGCGCTGCGCGGGTGTCCGACGTTCGCGGGGGTAGTCATCTCGGTAGGTCCTTTCGGGGCTCTGTTTCGGTACTACGACTGTCCCGTTCGGGCCCGGTCCGGCACATCGCCCGAGCGGTCCCAGCCGCCTCCACCGATCGGTTGAGGGGCGCGCTCCACCGGTCCACTACAGGCACATGATCGTTGCCCTGAGCACCTTCCTTCCGTGTCAGTTTGTGCACGGACTGTCACGAACTGTCACGGACGGTTTGCGGCTGCGTGCAGATGTCCGGACAGGGCTTCCGGCGGCGGGAGGCGTCGGCCGATGGTCGTTTCTGGAAGTCGAGAAGGGTTCGAGTCAGCCGGTCGACCACGGAGGACCAGACGCGTGCTCGAGACTTATCGCGGTATCCCACACCTCTTGGACACCTGGCTCGTGCTGACCGGCATGGCGCTGCCGATCGCCCTCTCCTCATGGCGCCGTCGCGGAGACCTGATTCCCCGGCTGGCGGGGTTCTGCCTGCCGGCGGCGTTCGCGTTGGTGATCGCGGCGACGCTCAGCCCGACCCCGCTCCGCTACGGTCCGGTCGGGATGTGCGGCACCCGGCTGGAAGGCATCGGCGGTCTCACCTCGATCCAGGCGCCGCTCAACGTCCTGCTCTTCGTCCCGTTCACCGGGATGCTGGTGCTGTCCGGTGGGCGCCGCGCGGAGGCGATCGCGGCCGGGATCGGGCTGTCGGCGGCGATCGAGGCGATCCAGTCCCTGATCCCGTCGCTGGGCCGGACCTGTCAACTGCACGACGTGATGACGAACTCGCTCGGCTCCGTCTGCGGCGTCGGCCTCGCGGCGGCGGTGCAGACGGTCGCCCACGGGCTGCTGACCGCGAGCCGCGGGCGCCGGCTGGTCACGGCACCGTACGTCGTGGAGCACACCGGGTTGCTCGTCGTACGGTCCAGACCACCGGCCCGCCACCGCCGCGCGACCCTGGTGGCACCCAGGCGTCGTAACGCGGCTGCGAGATATCACAGAACGAATACACAGTTATCCGGATAGCTATCCACAGCCTGTGGATAGAACCGTGGATGACCGTCTGGCTACCTGGGGATATCCACAGTTCACGGTCGTACGTCGAGGCCCAGGGCGGCTGCGACCACCATGGCCTGGGTGATATCGATCCGGGCGCCCTTGAGGACGACGGTCAGCGGATCGAGCGTCGACAGGTCCGATCCGCGCAGGTCGGCGCCGGTGAAGTCGGCCTTCTGCAGCATCGCGCCGGACAGGTCCAGATCCCTGAGCACCGCCTTCGGCGCCCGGACGCCGGTCAGGTCGGCCTCGCGCAGCTTCACCCCGGTGAACTCGGCGCCCTTCAGGTTCGCGCCCGGCAGCCCGGTGAACGACCAGTCCCCGCCGGACACCTTCATCAGGCTGTGCGCGCAGTCGGCGAAGAAGCTGCCGACGAACTTGCACCGGGTGAACGTGGTGTCGAACAGCGAGCAGCGGACGAACGTGCAGTTCACGAACGCGGCGTCGGTGTGCGTCGACGCGTTGAACCGGACTCCGCGAAACGTGCACTCCTCGAACACCGCACCGCGGTTCTCCACCTCGGTCAGGTCCGAGTCGACGAACAGCACCCGCCGGTACGTCTGCCCGGACGGATCCGCGTCGTCCCAGTCCCGGATCGTCGACTCGGTCGGTGCTGCCGGACGCCCGTCCACACGATCAGCCATGCGCTCACACTGCCACGTCGTACCGACACTGTGATGGTAAGGCAGGAGAACGGTAGGCCGACCGACAACTACGGGCCGCACGATGGAGAGGTGACCGGAACTGAGCGGGTGATGGTGTTCGGCGCGGGAGGCTTTCTCGGCGCCAGGATCTGCGCGCTGCTCGCCGACCGGGGCATCGAGTACCGCGGGCTGAGCCGGACCCGGAGCGAGCCGTACCGGCGCTGCGACCTGACCGCGATGCACCCGTACGCGCTGGACACCCAGATCGGGATGTACAAGCCGACCGTGATCGTCAACGCGGTCGGCGCCACGTTCGGTGCGCCGGCCGAGCTGGTCCGGGCCAACGTGATCGCCGTCGAGGCGCTGCTCGCGTCCGTCCGCGACCATGCCGGCCACGCGCGGTTCGTCCAGCTCGGGTCCGCGGCGGAGTACGGCGGCGCCGCGCACGGGACGAGCATGCTCGAGGACAGTGCGCCGCGTCCGCTCGGTCCGTACGGGATCACCAAGCTGGCCGGCTCCGAGCTCGTACTCCGGGCGCAGCGGGCCGGCGCGGATGCCGTCGTACTACGGATCTTCGACGTGATCGGGCCGGGGGCGCCGGACAGTACGCTCACCGGCCGGGTGATCCGGGACCTGCGGACGCGACAGCTGATCGAGGTCGGGTCGCTGGACGTCTGGCGCGACTTCGTCGACGTCCGGGACGTGGCCGAGGCGGTGCTCGCGGTTGCGCTCGCGGACGGGAAGCTGCCGCCGCTGCTGAACGTCGGCACCGGCCGGGCGACCCTCGCGCGCGACGTCGCCGGGCAACTCTTCGAGCTGAGTGGCCTGGCGGCGACGATCGTCGACGAGGCCGGTCAGGAAACCCTGCTCGGTGCGCCGTGGCAGCAGGCCGACAGCACACTGATCGGCCAGCAGCTCGGCTGGTCTCCCAAGGTCGCCCTCGAGCAGTCCCTAGCCGACAGCTGGGCTGAGTCAGACTAGTTCCGTGCAGATTCGCTCGCTCAGTGAGGCCGCGCCGGATCGGCGACCACCTGCCGTCAACGAGGATCTCGTGCTGACCGGCCCCGACTTCACGCTCGTCCTCGACGGCGCCACCGCGCCGAAGGGCGTCGACTCCGGCTGTCGGCACGACGTCCCGTGGCTGGTGAAGCAGCTCGCGATCCAGTTGGCGCCGGCGCTGCTCGCCCAGTCGTCCGCCCCGCTGCCCGACCTGCTCGCGGAGGCGATCGCCGGAGTCCGGGCGACCCACGCAGACACCTGCGACGTCAGCAATCCGGACAGTCCGTCGTCAACGGTCTCGATGGTTCGGCTGCACCCGGATCACGTCGAGTACCTGGTGCTGGCCGACTCGCCCGTCGTGATGCGTTCCCCCGAAGGCCAGATCACCGTCCACAGCGACGACCGGATCGAGCAGCTCCCGGAACGGACCCTGGAGGCGGTACGCCGGTTGCGTAACCAGCCGGGTGGTTTCTGGGCGGCGAGCACCGAGCCGAAGGCGGCGTACGAGGCGATCACCGGGAGTACGGACCTGGCCGCCGTGGACGTGATCGCGATCCTGTCCGACGGCGCGTCCCGTTTCACCGAGCAGTACGGGCACTCGTGGGACGAGCTGATCGACGTACTCACGACCGCTGGTCCACGACAGCTGATCGATCGGGTCCGGGAGCACGACGCAACCTCGACGGGCCGGTGGAAGCAGTACGACGATGCGAGCGTCGTGCTCCTTCAGCGGCCGTAGGTCGGGAAGCCCGGACCGGGCGGCTGCGACCGCGGGGCGTACTGCGGCGTGAGCGGCGGCGGCACCTGGTCCTGCACCGGCGGCGGCGCTGTCCGTTCCTGCTGCCAGTCGCCGATCTGGAGCATCAGGAGAGCCATCGCGACACCGGCCACGATCAGCAGCACGGTCGCGACCGTGAACCCGATGTCCACGCCCAGCGCGACATGCACCATGAAGTCCTGCAGGTCGTAGACGTCGACGTACTGGCCGGCGCCGTTGTCGGTCGCCTGGACGAGACGCACGATCCAGACGATGAAGCCCACCACCGCGACCGATCCGCCGCCGACCATGATCACCCAGAAGCCGGTCCACGTCGCCCACCATCCGTACAGCAGTGCGCGGACCCGCCCAACCGGCCGCGCAGGTGGCTTGCTGGCGCGGACGACGTCGTCGACGATCTGGAACGGGTACCAGAACTGCACGATCGGGCAGAACCACGAGCCGATCACCCAGCCCGGCGCGCGACGGTGCAGGAGGTGCTGCGGCACGAACGGTGAATGCAGGAAGTCGACGTTGTCGCGGGCGCGCCACAGCCAGAGCAGGAACGCGATCGCGGTCCCGATCAACAGGTAGCCGAGCAGGTCCAGCAACGGTCCGGTACCGGCGACCGACCGCGCGCCGCGCTCGATCTCCGCGTCCGAGAGCAGCCCGTACACGAGGCGCTTGACCTCGTCGTACGAGCGCCAGAGCAGCACGCACTGGATGATCGCGGCGATCACGGTCAGCCCCATCAGCGCCATGCTGACGATCGCGACCGCCCGCAACGGCCGGAACGGCCGCGGCACCGGCTGATACGGCTCCGGCCCCGGATACGGCCACGGATAAGGCTGCGTCACCTTCCACCTCCCCGCAGCCAAGTTAACCTCAGACCGCCGCGAACGCCTCCCGTACCGCGGGCAGCGCCAGCTCCCGGTCCGCCGCCGACAGCCCGATCCGGGTCCGCCGATCGAGTACGTCGTCCTCGGTCAGCGCCCCCTCGTGCCGTACGGCGAACCTCAGCTCGGCGTACGTCGTCCGCAGCCCGGGCGCGATCGGCTCCTGCAACTCGGGTGGCCCGTCGATCACCTGTGGCGCCTCCACGCCGTACCGCTGGACGAACCGCGCCGGTGCCCGGACCGCGGCGAGGTGCGCGCGATCGGCCGCGCCGACCAACGGGATCCGGTGCGTCTCGCAACGCCGCAGTACGTCGACGTCGGACTGGTCGAGCGCCGTGTCGAGGGCGTCCTCCGCCATCCGGCGGTACGTGGTGAGCTTGCCGCCGACGATCGTGACGACACCGTCGTCGCTGGTGATCACCGCGTGCCGCCGGGAGATGTCGGCCGTACCGCCATGGTGGCCGGTGTCGAGCAACGGACGCAGACCGGCGTAGGTGCCGAGCAGGTCGGCGCGCGTCACCGGCTGCTGGACGGCGGCGCTGATCGTGTTCAGCAGGAAGTCGATCTCGGCGTCGGTCGCCTGCGGTACGTCGCTGACCGGGCCTGGCGCATCCTCGTCGGTGAGCCCGACGTACACCCGGTCGTCCGGCGCCGGAATCGCCATCACCACCCGGCGCAGCTCGCCCGGCACCGGCACCGTGAGGACCGCGGACAGGCCGCCGAACACGGACTGCGGCAGCACCAGGTGGGTGCCGCGGCTCGGGCGGAGCTTGATGCCGGAGGCAACCTGATCGGCCCAGATCCCGGTCGCGTTGATCACGATCCGCGCGTCCACCGACCGCGTGTCGCCGGTCAGCTGGTCCACCAGGACCGCGCCCTGCCCGGTGACCTCGGTCGCGGCCACGTGGGTCAGGATGCGGGCGCCGTACTGCGCCGCGGTCCGGGCGATCGCGACCACCAGCCGGGCGTCGTCGTACAGCTGCCCGTCCCAGGTGAGGAAGCCGCCGCGCATCCCCTCCGGGCGCAGCGTCGGCGCGTAACGCAGGATCTCGGCCGAGGACACCCGGCGGGAGTGCGGGAGGTAGTCGTCGCTGGTCCGCGCGAAGGTCCGCAGTACGTCACCGCCGAGGAACGCGGACCGCAGCAGGGCGGCCTGCACGAACCTTGCCTGCGGCAACCACGGCGCGATCTGCGGAATCGGATGCACCAGGTGCGGGGCGGTCGTCTTCATCAGGATGCCGCGCTCGACCGCGCTCTCGTACGCGATCCCGACATGCCCGGACGCGAGGTACCGCAGGCCGCCGTGCACCAGCTTCGAGCTCCAGCGGCTGGTGCCGAACGCCAGGTCGTGCTTCTCCACCAGGGCAACGCTGAGTCCGCGGGCCGCCGCATCCAGGGCCACCCCGGCGCCGGTGACACCGCCGCCGATCACGAGGACGTCGACCGCTGCCAGCGAGTCGAGCTCACGGGTACGGCGGGCCGCGTTCAGACTCGCGTTGCCGATGGAGTTCATGGCACCAGGTACCTCGTCAGCATCACGCGCAGCTCCTCGTCGAGCTTCGGGTACTCGTCCTTCCCGGCCATCACCGGGCCGGACACCGCCGACGCGAGCGAGACCAGGATGATCTGCCGGGCCAGCCAGACCGGGTCGCCGGCGCGGATCGAGCCGTCGGCCTGACCCTGGCGCAGACCCTCCTCGACGAGAGCGAGGTGCGCGACGGTGCTGCTGCCGCGGCGCTCCAGCAGGTACGGCGTGAGGAACTCCGGGTCGAGCTCGATGATCTTCCGCATCAGCGGATGCACGCGGGTCTTCGCGACCACCTCGACGACGCCCTCGACCAGGCGGGACCGGCCGTCGGCGGCGTCCGGCTGGAACGCGGACACCAGCGCGATCGTCCACTCCCGGGTCATCAGCGCGGCGACCACGGCCTGCACGTTCGGCCAGCGCCGGTACAGGGTCGCGCGGGAGACTTCGGCATGCCGGGCGATGTCGGCCATCGTCATCCGGCGCATCCCGATCGCGAGCAGCAGCTCGTACGCCGCGTCCAGGATCCGCTCCTCGCCGATCGCGTTCGCCGGGGTTGGACGGGTGCTGGCCTCTTGATCTGATTCGCTGCTACGCTGAGACATCACATGCCAAAGTGTATCAGCGACTTCGGCATCCCGGAACTGTCCAGGGGAGGTGGGAGCCAGGGGGTTCCACCTCCCCTGGACGCTACCCCGCGCGCCCCCGGAAAGGACACCACCGATGACCGAATCAGACCTCCCGGTGGCGCAACTCACCCCCGGCCGCTGGGGCGACCCCGCCCATCCGGCAGAACTCCCGGCCGCCGCGCTCGACGCCCTCAAACACCTGGGCATCCAGCGCCCGCCGGACCCGGTGGTGGAATCCGAGGTCAGGTCAGGCCTCACCGACGAGCAACTGCAGTTCCTGTCATCCGTCGTGGGCTCTCAGCACGTGGCGGCCGAGTGGGAGGCTCGCTGGGCTCACACGCGTGGGTACTCGACGACGGATCTGCTGCGGTTCCGCGCCGGCGACACCTCCGACGTACCGGACGCAGTCGTCTACCCAGCCTCACACGACGAAGTGCAAACAATCCTCCGAGGAGCCGCCGAGCACGATCTGGCCGTCGTCCCGTACGCCGGCGGCACCTCAGTCGTCGGCGGCCTCGCCCCCACCCGCAGCTTCGTCACCCTCGACCTCCGCCGCCTCGACCAGCTGACCGATCTGGACGAGATCTCGCGAACGGCAACCCTGCAAGCCGGCGTCCGGGCCCCGGCCGCCGAAGCCCTGCTCGCCGAGCGCGGCTACACCCTCGGCCACTTCCCGCAGTCGTACGAAGGCGCCTCGATCGGCGGTTACGCGGCCGCCCGCTCCAGCGGCCAGTCGTCGGCCGGGTACGGCCGCTTCGACCAGATGGTCGTCGGGCTCACGATCGCCACCCCGCGGGGCACGATCGAGCTCGGCCGCGCCCCGATGTCGGCCGCCGGCCCGGACCTCCGCCAACTGTTCCTCGGCTCCGAAGGCGCGTTCGGCATCATCACCTCGGTCGTCGTCCGGATCCGCCCGCGGCCGACGGAGCGGCACTTCGAGGGCTGGAAGTTCGACACCTTCGAAGCCGGCCTGACCGCGGTACGTCGGCTCGCGCAGGACGGCCCGCTCCCGACCGTGCTGCGGCTGCCGGACGAGGTCGAGACCGCGGTGAACCTCGCCGACCCGGACGTCCTCGGCAGCAGCGCCGGCGGCGTACTCGCGATCATCGGCTTCGACGGCCCGTACAACCAGGCGACCGCCGACGTACTCACCGCGGCAGGCGGTACGAACCTCGGCGAAGGGCCCGGCGAGACGTGGCGGGTCGGCCGGTACCGCGCGCCGTACCTCCGCGACCCGCTCCTCGACGAAGGCGCCCTGGTGGAGACCCTGGAGACCGCCGCGTTCTGGTCCCGCATCCCCGCCCTGAAGGCCGCCGTCACGGACGCACTGGTCGGCGCCCTGTCGGCGACGCCACCGCTTGTCCTCTGCCACATCTCACACGTCTACGAAACCGGCGCTTCGCTCTACTTCACCGTCGTCTGCGCCCAGACCGACGACCCGATCACCCAATGGCGAAACGCCAAGTCCGCCGCCACCCAGGCGATCGCCACCGCCGCCGGCACGATCTCCCACCACCACGGCATCGGCACCGACCACCGAGACGCCTACGTGACGGAGATCGGTCCGCTCGCCACCGAAGCCTTACAGGCTGTCAAACAAACCCTTGACCCGAACAACATCATGAACCCAGGCATCCTGCTCCCCGAGAGCTGATCCGACGTGGGAGAGGCGGCTCCCACGGTCGCGCTACTCCCGTCCGTCGAGCGCCCTGCCGATGTCGCGCTGCGCACCTGTCTTCGGCTTCTCGCCCTGGTCCTTCGAGTCCCCGCCCTTGCCAGGAGGCTTGATGCCGTCGAGCGCCGCCTTCAGGTTCTTCGAGTCGTTCCGGCTCCAGCCGCCGCCACCGTCCTTCTGGCTGCCGCTCTCGTGCACGTTCTTGGCCATGTTTCCTCCTGTCTCGTCGGAGTTGCCACGGTAGGCACAGCACGGGGTCACGGCCACGACCATTCGATGCCGACCGCAACGCTTGACTTCAAGTTTGGTTGAGGTACGACGGTGTCGGCATGACTCCTGAACCGTCGGAACGTCCTGTTGCTCTGATCACCGGTGCCTCCGCTGGGCTCGGGCTCGCGCTGGCGCATGGGCTTGCCGAGCGTGGGTGGGCGTTGGTGATCGATGCGCGGGGTGCGGAAGCGCTGAAAGATGCGGCGGACGCTCTCGCGGCCAGTACCGACGTCATACCGCTGGCGGGTGACGTCACCGACCCGGAGCACCGCGCCGACCTGCTCGACGCGATCACCGAGCTCGGCAGGCTCGACCTGCTCGTCAACAACGCCAGCTACCTCGGCCCGAGCCCGCTGCAGGCACTCGCCGCGGCTGACCTCGACGAACTGCGTCGCGTGTACGAGGTCGACGTACTCGCGCCGCTCGCCCTCACACAGCTCCTGCTCCCGGCACTCACCACAGCGTCCGGTGTGCTGATCAACATCAGCTCTGACGCTGCCGTGGAGGCCTACGAGACCTGGGGCGGCTACGGCTCCGCCAAGGCAGCACTTGATCACGCTACGAAGGTCCTGGCCGCAGAGCATCCAGCGCTCGCGGTGTACGCCGTTGACCCGGGTGACCTGCGTACGGCGATGCACCAGGCCGCGTTCCCGGGTGAGGACATCTCGGACCGGCCGGAGGCTGCCACCGTCGTACCGTCCTTCCTGCAGCTGCTCGACAAGCGCCCGGCCAGCGGCAGGTACCGAGCGGCTGACTTCGCGCCGGCGGTGACGCCGTGACAGTGCACCCGCACATCAGGTTCGAGCTACCGGACGCGTTGAACGCCGGCGAACCTCCCGAAGCGCGCGGCCTCTCCCGGGACCACGTGAAGCTGCTGGTCGCGGAGGGGTCGACCGTCACGCACACGCGCTTCGACCGGCTCGGCGACCACCTGCGGCCGGGCGACCTGTTGCTGGTGAACACCTCCGGCACGCTGGCCGCAGCCGTCGACGGTACGACGTACACCGTGCACTTCTCCGCACCGCTCGACGACGGCACCTGGGTCGTCGAGCTACGCGACGGCGACGCCCCGATGTTCGACGGTATGCCGGGACAGCAGGTGGAGCTTCCCGAGGGGCCGCTGACGTTGCTGGCGCCGTACCAGGCCTCGCCGAACCGCCTGTGGATCGCGAAGCCGCCAACCCTCGACGTACTCGGATACCTGCGACGACACGGACGGCCGATCACCTACAACTACGTGGGGAGGCGCTGGCCGCTGGCGTCGTACCAGACCGTCTTCGCGCGGGAGCCCGGCAGTGCGGAGATGCCCAGCGCAGCAAGGCCGTTCAGCTTCGAGCTGGTGAGCCACCTGGCGCCCCAGGGCGTACTGATCGCGCCGATCATGCTGCACTGCGGCGTCTCCTCGCTGGAGACCCACGAACCACCGCAACCCGAGCGGTACGACGTACCCAAGCACACATCCCGCCTGGTCAACTGGGTCAAGGCGAACGGCGGACGGGTGATCGCGGTCGGCACCACCGCAGTACGCGCGATCGAGTCGGCGGCCGTCGGCGGAACGGTCGCCCCCTCCCGAGGCTGGACCGACCTCGTCCTGGGCCCGGACAACCAGCCCCAGATCGTCGACGGCCTCATCACCGGCTGGCACGCCCCCGAGGCGTCCCACCTACTACTCCTCGAATCCGTCGCCGGCCGTGCCCAGGTCCAGCGCGCGTACGACGCCGCCCTCCAGAACCACTACCTCTGGCACGAGTTCGGCGACAGCTGCCTCATCCTGCGCTGAGGTCAGGAGGCGGCCTTGGTCGGCAGTTTGCGCTGTGAGATGCGGTTGCCGGCGTGGTCGGCGGCCTGGAGTGCGGTGACCGCACTCGGGGCTTCCGGGGCCGCCGCACGTATTACCTGATGTTCGTTGCCGGGGCGGGCGCGTTTGTCCACCGCGCGTGGGCTCATGTGGATGTCCTTACCAAGCTGGTCCCCCGTCGGGACGTCACCTGATTAGACGAGCAGTCCCCCCGGTTGTCACCTGGTTTGACGCAACTGAGCGGAACTTGTGGCATCTATGCCGCTTGATTGTTGCGGCGCTTGTGGTTCGACATCCGGAGGAAGATCCAGGCGGTGGCGGCGCCGACGACGAAGCCGCCGAGGTGGCCTTCCCAGGAGACGTTCGGGATCGCGAACGACAGGAACGCGGTGACCGCGACGTACATGATGATCCAGGTGATGTCCAAGCCGCGAGCGCGGTGGATCACCAGCAGGGCGCCGACCAGGCCGAGGACCGCGCCGGACGCGCCGAGGGTCGCACCGCCGGGGGCGGACAGCAGCCAGACCGCGACGCTGCCGCCGAGCGCGGACAGCAGGTACAGGATCGTGAACCGGAGCCGGCCGAGCATCTGTTCCAGCGGCGGGCCGAGCTGCCAGAGCATGAACAGGTTCGAGAAGATGTGGAAGATCTGTACGTGCGTGAACGCCGACGTGAGCAGCCGCCACGGCTCGCTTCCGGCCAGCACCGGCACCATCACCAGATCGCTGAGGATCTGCGGGCTGCCGAACCGGACCGCGACGAAGACCAGCACGTTCAGCGCCAGCATCGTGAACGTGACGACCTGCTGGCTGCCGCCGCGCTGGAGGCCGCCGAGCGACGTCCGGGTGCGGGGCACCGAGCGGGCGCCCTCGGTGAAACAGCTCGGGCACTGGAAGCCGACGGCGACGCTGTTCATGCACGCCGGGCAGATCGGCCGGTCGCAGCGCTGGCAGCGCACCCCGGCGGGCCGATCCGGGTGCCGGTAGCAGACGGTCTCGGTCACGCGCGTGCGTCCCTCTCTGGGAGCGCGGGGGCCGGGAGCGTCCCGGCCCCACGATGAAGCTGTGTCAGGCGTTCTTGCGCTCGACGACGACCTTGTTGATCACGATCGGGTCGATCGGACGGTCGCCCGGCGCGGTCTTCGCGGTCGCGATCGCGTCCACGACCTTCTTCGAGTCGTCGTCCGCGACCTCACCGAAGATCGTGTGCTTGCGGTTCAGGTGCGTGGTCGGGACCACGGTGACGAAGAACTGCGAGCCGTTGGTGCCGTGCCCGAACTGGACACCGGCGTTCGCCATCGCGAGCAGGTACGGGCGGTCGAACTGGAGCTCCGGGTGGATCTCGTCGTCGAACTGGTACCCCGGCGTGCCGGTGCCGGTGCCGAGCGGGCAGCCGCCCTGGATCATGAAGCCGTCGATCACCCGGTGGAAGCCCAGGCCGTCGTAGAACGGCTTGGTGACCTGCTGGCCGGTCTCCGGGTCGGTCCACTCCTTGGTGCCCTCCGCGAGACCGACGAAGTTGCTCACCGTCTTCGGCGCGTGGTTGGGGAACAACCTGATGACGACGTCGCCCTTGTTCGTCTGCAGGGTTGCGTACAGCTCTTCAGCCACGGGAGTCACTCCTAGTCGGGTTACCACTGCTTACCCCTCGATCCTGTCATGTGGGTCCAAGAACACCCGCATCGACGGGCTGACGTGTGGAGATTGGGAGGTGGGGCACAGGGTTATCGGCTCGTGACGTCGTACGATGCAGATGCAGCCGGATTTGTCCAGAGTTGTCATCAGAAACAAGCCCATGTCGCCGATGGGCGGGAGAGCTGTCCGCGGGGCGGGCGGCACCGAGGAGGGAACCGTGGGTTCGAGGAAGTCCAAGCATCGGGTCGAGGCCGCCAGGGATCGCGTCCGGCCGCTGGCCGAGTCGGCGAGCGAGAGGTTCGGACCGGCCGTCGGCCAGGTCCGTGAGCACCTCGCGCCGGCCGTTGGCACCGCACGGGAGAAGGTGTCGCCGTACGCCGAGAAGGCGGTCGAGCGGGGCGCACACCTGGCTCACCAGGCGGTGGAGAAGGCCGGTCCGGTGCTCGACGACGCGCTCGCGAAGGTCGGCCCGGCCACCGAGCACGCGGCCGAGAAGGCCCGCGGGCGGCTGAACGACGACGTACTGCCGAAGGTGACCGCCGCACTGGCCACCCTGGCAGCGGCCGCCGAGCCGGTCGTCGAGGAGACCACCCGCCGGGGCAAGGCCACCAAGGCCGCGCTCAAGGGTGAGCTCGACGTACCGACGAAGAAGAGTCACAAGCTGCGCAACGTGGTGCTGTTCCTGGGCCTCGGCGCACTGGCCGCGGCCGCGGTGAAGAAGCTGCTGACCCCGCCGGAGCCGGCCTGGCAGTCCACTCCGACCAGCGGCCGCGACTACAGCTCCGCCCCGGCGGGTACGACGACCCGCCCGGCCGACACCACCGCGTCGAACGGTACGACGTCGAACGGCAAGAGCGACGTCAAGCCGGAGGCTCCGAAGGCCGAGGCGCCGAAGGCGGAGGCCAAGCCGGAGGAGGCCAAGGACGAGGTGAAGGCCGCGTCCAACGGCGCCGCGAAGAAGACCGCCACCAGGAAGCCGACGGGTTCGGGCGAGTCCCGGCCCAGCGACTCCTGACACCACCGCAACGGCGAAGGTCCCGAACCCCACCTGGGGTCCGGGACCTTCGTCTGTCCGGGCGTCGTCTTGCGCGTACGACGCTGTCAGTCGACCTGCGGCTCCTGGTCGTCGGCCTTCGTCATCGTGTAGCGGCCGGCGGACAGCAACTGCGCGGCATACCGGTGCGTGATGCACGGGTAGGTGCCGCCACAGCTCATGCAGACCGCGTGGTTGCGGCGCGGCCACGGGACGACCTTGAACCGCCTGGTCCAGGTCAGCGGCTCCCGGTCCGGCGCGTGCATCCGGAGCGCCGCGCGGGCGGTGTCCTGGATCTCCGGGGCCGACCATTCCTCGGCGCTCTTGTTCATCAGCGCGCTGAGGTCGGGGTGCAGGTGGTCAGTAGTGCGGGCTTTGTTCATTTATGTGTCTTCCAAGGCAGGTGGGAGTTGCCTAGATCGAGCGGTGGGTGGGTTTGCGGATAGCGCTGAATCGCTCGCTTTAAACGTTAGTGCCCTGGCTCGGCCACCGCGCGCCGATTCGCCCCGTTCGAGTGTCAGATCTTCGTCAGGTCTCTCAGGTCCACATCGTCTCGAGGGCGATCCGCGCCTCGAGCTCGAGCAGGTGCCGCTTGGTCGGGAGGCCGCCGCCGAAGCCGACCAGCTTGCCGCCGGCGCCGACCACCCGGTGGCAGGGCACCACGATCGCGATCGGGTTCCGGTTGCAGGCGGTCCCTACGGCGCGGGCCGCGCCGATGTCGCCGACGATCTTCGCGACGTCGCCGTACGTCTGCATCTCGCCGTACGGGATCCGGGTCAGTTGTTTCCAGACCGCGCGCTCGAAGTCGGAACCGCCGCGGACCGACAGCGGCAGCGTGAACTCCTGGAGCTCGCCGGCGAAGTACGCCTTCAGTTGCTCGGCCGCCTCGGTCAGCAGCGGGTCGCCGGACTGCGGCCGGTCGGTGCCGCCGAAGTGCAGCCGGCAGAGCCCGGTCTCGTCGACCGCGAGCGTGAGGTCGCCGATCGGTGAGTCGACCACGGACCAGTGCATACGACCATCCTCCCCGCCACCGCCGACAGTTTCTGGCAGGAATACGCCACGGAGTGGCCGCAACCTGATGTTCTCGCCCGGTCACGCCGTGTTGTGCTATGTCTGATCCATGCCGAGCCGGCCCGCACAGGTACCGCCCTTGGACCGCTGGTTCAGTTCCGAGCGGCCGATGGGCATCGCCGCGTCCGTCCTGGTCGGCCTGGTCACCGTGACCAGCTGGTCGACGGCGTGGTCCGACTTCAACCTGTACCGGACCCGCCGGACGTACGGCGACAACGCGGACCGGTGGTCCGAGGCGAACCTGATCTCCGGCTCGCTCGGGATCGTCGCGGCGCTCGCGCTGTTCGCGGCCGCGGCGGTGTTCATCATCTGGCTCTGGCGGGTCCGGTGGAACGCGGAGATGTTCTGCCGCGGCGAGCACCGCTACACCCGCGGCTGGGTGCTCGGCTGCTGGCTCGTCCCGGTGGTGAACCTCTGGTACCCGAAGCAGGTCGTCGACGACATCGTCGCGGCCAGCGACCCGCGGACGGATCCGCTGACCACGGAACTCAAGGACGTTCCGGGAGCCCGGCTGGTCTGGGCCTGGTGGCTGACCTGGGTGACGGGACTGGTGACCGGAAACATCGTGCAGAGAGGTGTCCTTTCCGGCGCGTCGCAGCTGGGAGATCTGCGGACGAACGTCATACTGTCCTCCGTCTCGGCGCTGTTCATCACCGGCGCGGCGGTGTTCGCGGTGATCCTGATCCAGCGCATCGACGAACTCCAGAGCATGCGTCCGTGGGTGCCCTGGTGGGCCGTCGGGACACCCCAGAATCGCTTCCAACCACCTGCGCGGTAAACCAAACCGTCACGCCTCGCTCATTGCCTCGTTACCAGTGGTGATGGGCGTACGAAAAGAACACGTTAAGTCGACACCCTCTGTGCTGGGGCCGACTGCCCTGGCGTACCTACTTCGTGGTATCAATGTGGCTCGGTCACGCGGGGGCAAGGCCGGGCCGAAGCGCCGGAAAGACGACGGAGTTCCAGCAACGCGAGGGACGCGAGACGTGAGCCACCCGCAGGCATTGATGACCCCTGTCGAGGACGAGGAAGAGTGGCAGCCGCACGCGGCTGAGGAGTTCCAGCAGGTCGGGACGGTCGGCAAGATCGCCGTCGGACTACTGGGCGCATCCACCGTGACGCATCTGCTGTCCACCTGGTCCGACTGGAACACCTACTCGGTGGTGCACCGCTATCTCGGCGGGATGCCGAACGTCGGTGACGCGGACCTGAACCGCGCCGACGCGATCGCCAAGGTGACCGCCGTTCCGAACGTCATCGTCTCGGTGGCCGCCGCGGTCGTCTTCGTCGTCTGGTTGTGGCGGGTCCGGGTCAACTCCGAGGTCTTCTCGCAGGCCGACCATCGCCGCAGCCACGGCTGGGTGCTGGCCAGCTGGTTCGTCCCCGGACCGAACCTCTGGTATCCGAAACAGATCGTCGACGACGTCTGGATCGCCAGCGACCCGAAGACCCCCGTGTACGCCGACGACCTGCGCCGGTTCAGGACTCCCCCGCTCACCTCGGTGTGGTGGGTGGCCTGGATCGGCGCACTTGCGTTCGACGTGGTGGTCCGCCGGTTCCTGATGTGGATGGAGGCGACGGTCGGCTCGCTGCGCGGGATCGCGCTGGCAGGTACGGCGTCGCTGGTGCTGACCGCGATCTCCGCGGTGGGCGCGACGATGATCATCCGCAAGATCACCCACATGCAGACCACCCGCAAGTGGGTGCCGTGGTGGGACCAGGGCCCGAAGCTGAGCGCCGTCCCGACGTACGACATGAGCCAGGTCCCGTCGTACGCGAACGACGACACCGATGAGCAGCCGGTGATCTCGGAGCCGATCGCGCCGTCGCTCGGCCTGGTCCGCGAGCCGCAACTGCAGATGGCCGGCGCACCCCACCTGCAGCCGAACAACCCGTTCGCGCCCCAGGCACCCGCTCCCGAGGCGCCGGTCGCGAGCCCGTTCGCGCCGCAGCAGCCGCAGGGCTTCCCGGGCGACGGCGCCGCCGCCCCGGCCGCGTACGGCGGTGCGCCGCAGCAGCCCGAGGAAGGGCCGAAGTGGAGCCCGTTCGCCCCGGTCCCCGAGAACTGGCAGGGCAACGACGGCGGGCCGGCGACCGAGCAGTTCAGCCCGATCAAGGACTGGCAGGACGAGCAGCCGGCCGCGGAGACGTCGTACGCCGCTGCCGAGCCGACCTGGGAGGAGTACCGCAACACGATCACCCAGGACACGCTCGGTTCCGCGAGCAGCTGGCGTGACGAGGCGGCTCCGATGACCGTCGTCCAGCCGGACCCGTACTCGTACCAGCCGCAGCAGCCCGCACAGGAAGAGCACTGGGCGGCCCGCTACTCCGAGCCGTACTCGTACGAGTCGGAGTACACCTCGACGTCCTCCCCCGCGGAGGCGCAGACCGCACCCGAGCCCGAGCCCGCACCGGTTGCGCGCGCAGGTCGTCGGGCCGCTCGGGTCGCGGTCGACAGCCCGTCGGCGGTCCAGCCGGCCGTCGGGAGCCACACGACGCACGCGTCGCACTCCGGGCACACCACGCAGTCGGCGTACCAGGACCACACCGTCTACGGGCAGTCCGAGCACTCGCAGCAGTCGTCGCACGTGTCCGCGTCCTCCGGGTACTACGAGCCCGCGCCGGCGCCGAGCCACCACGCGCAGGACGACTTCCTGACCCCGTCGAAGCCGCTCCCGCCGGTGCCGTCGTACGGTCCGGAGCCGACGTACCCGGCCACCAACGACCACACGGACTACGGCTCGTCGTACCCGTCGGACCACGCGTCGTCGTACAACTCGGACTACAGCAACTACTCGTACGAGTCCGAGAGCGCGAACTACCCGAGCGAGTCGTACGGGCCGCAGTACCAGGAGCAGACGGACTACCAGCAGCAGTACCCGCACGAGCAGCAGCCGACCGAACCCGAGCAGCCGAACGGCCCGCGGACCCAACCGCGCCGTGGCCGCTGGATCTGATCAGATAGAGCGTATGCGTTTAGGATTCGCCACCCTCGGTTGTCCCGGAGCAGCACTCGACGACGTCCTGGCACTTGCCCAGGGCAACAAGTTCACCGGTCTGGAGCTACGCGCCGCGCCGGACGAGTTCACCAACACCGGCCTGTCGCCGGCTGAGCGGCGGGAGCTGCGCGGCCGGATCGAGGATGCCGGCCTGGAGATCTTCGCGATCAGCAGCTATGTCCGGCTCTGCGCCGTCGAGGAGCAGCCGCTGGAGGCGCATCTGGAGCTGGCGGCCGATCTCGGTGCGCTCGGCGTCCGGGTCTTCCCAGGTGACGACACCGATGCCGACACCGGTACGCCGGACGGCCCGAGCGCCGGCGAGATCCGGGCCCTGGACCGCGTGACGTCCGCGTCGCGCGAGGTGCCGATCCTGCTCGAGACCCACGACTCGCACTCGACCGCCCGGCAGGTCGCCGCGTTCTGCGCGCTGCTCGACACCGACGCCCCCGGCCACCGCGTCCGGGCGCTCTGGGACAGCTCGCACACCTGGTCGCACGGCGAGACGGCGGCCGAGTCGTACGCGCTGCTCCGGCCGTGGCTGGAGCTCGTCCAGTTCAAGCAGGCCGACTCGCGGCAGGACTACCGCCCGGTCGCGATCGACGAGGGCGACTTCCCGATCCACGACCTGCTGACCGCGCTCGACGGCACCCACTACCCGCTCTCACTCGAGTGGGAGCTGAAGTGGCACCCGCACCTGCCGTCCCTGGCGGAGACGCTCCCCGCCGTTCACGCCTGGCTGGGCGACGGCTCGGTCAAGTAACGCGTCACGGTCGGTCCGAGCCAGGCGACCGCCTCGTCGGTCGTCAGCTCGACCACCGGCCGGAGCTCGAGAATGTAGCGGCACAGCGCGAATCCGAGTGCCTGTGTCGCGATCAGCCCCGCCCGTACGGCGGGCTGATCGATCGCGGCCCGCTCGAACGTCGGCGTCAGCTGCCCGATGAAAACCTGCCGCATCCGCTCGGCCGCCGACTCGTTGGTGACCGCCGTACGTAGCAGCACGCGCAGC